>JAAELK010000559.1 GCA_024226935.1 Desulfobacteraceae bacterium | reverse complement strand
TAAAGGGTGTTTTTTTGATTTTTTTTTTCAGGCTTCTGGAAATTTTTATAGTGTCGGGAAATAATATAAGTCTGGGGTCCGGAGACCACCACAACAGGGGTTCATTTTCTGAAAACCATGGGAAAATACCATTTTGGTAGGCAAGCAAGAGTCTTTCTAAACAAAGGTCTCCTCCGATGCAGAGGAGACCGTCCGATCTTGCGAGCCATGCCGGTGGAAATTCTATTCTTTCCGATAACCTGAAAAGGGGCATTCAGTCTTTTATAATAAAGGTTAACGTATTATTCTTGAGGCCGATGGAAAGTTTTCCTCCTTTTTCAAGTTTGCCAAAAAGAATTTCATCGGTGAGCTTGTCTTTTATGGTTGTCTGGATGAGCCGTGCCAGGGGTCTGGCCCCAAATTTGGGATCATATCCTTTGAGGGCAAGATATGTCCTGGCTTTAGCGGAATAGGTCAGGGAGATCCCCTTGGTTTTCAGCATGTCTTTCAGTTCTCTCATGTTTTTATCTACGATCATTTCCATGACCTGTTTGGATAAATGATTGAACTGAACAATACTGTCCAACCGGTTTCTAAATTCCGGGCTAAAGGTTTTTTCAACAGCTTTGAGTCCTTTGGTATCCATACCGGCTGTCTGGGAAGCGAATCCGATGCTGTTGGCACTCATTTCCCTGGCTCCTGCATTTGAGGTCATGATAAGAATTACGTTTCTGAAATCAGCGGACTTGCCGTTATTATCGGTTAAGGTGGCGTAATCCATGACCTGGAGCAGGATATTATACAGGTCCATATGGGCTTTTTCAATTTCATCCAGCAGTAGTATGGAGTGGGGATGTTTTCTAATGCTATCGGTTAAAATACCGCCTTGTTCAAATCCAACATAGCCGGGAGGCGCACCGATCAATCTTGACACTGCGTGTTTTTCCATATACTCACTCATGTCAAATCTTATAAATTCAATCCCCATGTTGGCAGCTAATTGTTTGGCTACTTCGGTTTTGCCCACACCCGTTGGGCCCATGAATAGAAAGGAGCCTATGGGCCGGTCTGGAGTTGCAAGACCGGCTCGAGATCTTTTGATTGCTGTGGTCAAGGTGTTTATAGCATCATTCTGACCATAGATAACCTTGAAAAGTCTTTTTGGCAATGATTCAAGGTTGGCCTTATCTGTTGATGTTACGCTGGTGACCGGTACTTTTGCAATCTTTGCCACGATGTTTTCAATATCTTTGGTGCTGACGCTCTTGCGTTTGCCGGATCCTTTAAGGCGAAGATAAGCTCCTGTTTCATCTATTACATCAATGGCTTTATCCGGTAATAGGCGGTCATTGATATATTTGTTAGACAGATAAGCTGCAGCTTCGATGGTTTTATCCGAATACTTTAGACCATGGTGTTTTTCATAATAGGGCCGAAGTCCTTTTAAAATCTCGTAGGTCTCATCCACACTAGGCTCTGCGACTTCAATTTTTTCGAATCGCCTTGAAAAGGCCCGATCTTTTTCAAAATGATTTTTATATTCTTCATAGGTGGTGGTACCGATACATTTGATATCACCGGAGGAAAGGGCGGGTTTCAAGATATTTGAGGCGTCCATTGAACCACTTGTGGTAGCTCCGGCACCCACAACCGTGTGGATTTCATCAATGATCAGCAAGGCATTTTCTTTTTGTTCCAGAGCATTGATAACATCTTTTAGTCTTTGTTCAAAATCTCCTCTGTATTTGGTTCCAGCAAGAAGGGTGCCCATATCCAGGGAAAAAAGTTCACAGTCTTCTAAGAGATCTGGCACTTGTTTGGCATGAATTTTTAAAGCTAAGCCTTCGGCAATAGCAGTTTTACCAACCCCTGGATCCCCTACAAGTATGGGATTGTTTTTTCTCCGGCGGCATAGCACCTGCATGACCCGATCCATTTCATTTTCCCGGCCTATGAGGGGATCAATCTTTTTGTCCGTGGCTTTCTTTAACAAGTCGGTGGTAAAAGATTCAAGGGGATCTGTTTTTTTCTGGCGTTTGGCCTTTCCATCAGCCTGTTTAAACATTTTCTGGGAGGGGTCCAGGCCGCCCTTTGATTTTTTCTCAGACTCATTGGAATGGGAAATATATTTAAGTACATCCAGCCGGGTAATGCCTTCAGATTCCAGATAAAAGGCTGCATGGGAGTCTTTTTCCTGGAAGATGGAGGCCAGGATATCCCCGAGGTTGACTTCGCTTTTTTCAGCTGACCTGGCATGGTTGATGGCCCGTTGTATCATTCTTTGAAACCCTATGGTCTGCTGGAGAACATATTCATCGTTGGAGTCTATTTTGGACAATTTTTCATCAAAAAATTTTTCCAATTCATCTTTTATCTGATCCGGACTTCCCCCGCATTTTTCAATGGTTTCTAAGCCGGTTTCATGGTTAAGGATTGCATAAAGAACGTGTTCTACGCATACATACTCATGCCTTCTTTTTTTTGCTTCTCGTACGGCAAAACCGAGAGCTGTACTGAGTTCTTTGCTGATCATGGAGCTACTCCTTTTCCATTGTGCTTTTTAAGGGAAAACCCTTATTGCTTGCCAGGTGGTGTACGGTTTCCACTTTTGTTTCTGCAATTTGCAGTGGATATATGCCACATACTTCCTTTCCCCTATTATGTATATTAAGCATTATTTGGTTTGCTTTTTCAAGTGATTTTCCAAAAACGTTTAGAAGAATGTCCACAACAAATTCCATGGTTGTGTAATTATCATTATGGATGAGGACTTTATACATGGGTGGATGATCCTCTTTGGATTTTGATGAGACTCTTGTTTTTGTTTTTGAATCAGTGGATGTCATGGCTTTCTCCTAGGACATACAGCATTTTTTATATTTCTTACCGCTGCCACAGGGGCAAAGATCGTTTCTTTGCACTTTTTCATGGTTCCGCTTCACGGGTTGCTTTATGGAAGACCCATCGGAATGGGAAAAAGTCAGGTCCTGTTGCTCATGGTTTTTTATTTCATCCACCTTGGAGGGGCCGGTTATCTGAATTTTAAACAAGATATCTATTACCTCTTCTTTGATCATTTCCATGAGGCCATGGAACATATCAAACCCTTCTTTTTTATAGATTCTGAGGGGATCTTGCTGGGCATATCCCCGAAGGCCTATGCCTTCTTTTAAATGATCCATGGATAAAAGGTGTTCTTTCCAGCGATTATCAACGGTCTGAAGGATAATAAACCGTTCCAGTTGTCGCATCTGCTCTTCACCAATGAGCCCTTCCTTGGCAAGATAATATTCTTTTGCTTTTTTGAAAATAAAGTCGGATACCTGTTCCTGGGTATGATTTTCTTCCACAGCCAGGTCAAAATCGACGGGGAAATCAAATAATTTTTTTGTCCCGGATTTAAGACTTTTTAGATCCCATTCCACAACGGGGTTTTTTTCATCGGAAAATTCGTTTACCAGTTCATAGGCTTTATCTTCAACCATTTCCATTATTACCGAGCTTAAATTGTCTTCTTCTAATGACTGGCGTCTTTGTCGGTATATAACTTCTCTTTGCTGATTCATGACATCATCATATTCAAGCAAATGTTTTCTGATCTCAAAATTGTGACCTTCCACCTTTGCCTGGGCATTTTCAATGGCCTTGGAAATAAAGGGATGTTCAATATGTTCCCCTTCTTCAATGCCGAGTCTGTTCATGGCGGCATGGATCTTATCTCCGCCGAATATCCTGAGCAGGTCGTCTTCCAAAGATAGATAGAATCTGGCACTGCCGGGATCACCTTGTCTTCCGGAACGACCTCGAAGCTGGTTATCAATTCGTCTGGATTCATGGCGAGAAGTACCTAAAATATGTAATCCGCCAAGTTCAATAACGCCATCTCCCAATTTGATATCAGTACCACGTCCCGCCATGTTGGTGGAAATGGTCACCGCCCCTTTTTGTCCGGCATTGGCAATGATCTGGGCTTCTTCTTTATGGTGTTTGGCATTCAATACATTATGGGGAACCCCTTTCTTCTTGAGTTTTTTACTTAGGTCCTCTGATACATCAATTGAAATGGTGCCCACAAGTACAGGTTGGCCTTTTTTATGGAGAGAAATGATTTCCTGGATGGATGCATCGTATTT
Organism: Desulfobacteraceae bacterium; assembly: GCA_024226935.1. Classification (GTDB taxonomy): domain Bacteria; phylum Desulfobacterota; class Desulfobacteria; order Desulfobacterales; family Desulfobacteraceae; genus NBML01. The sequence goes on along the minus strand of JAAELK010000559.1, from coordinate 21,760 downwards.
TTCTTTCTGGGTCTTATAAATCAGGTCAGGAAAATCTTTTCGGACCATGAGTTTATGGGTGGGAATAACAATGACATCCAGGTCATAGATTTTTTTGAATTCAGGAGCTTCCGTTTCCGCCGTCCCGGTCATTCCAGATAGTTTGTCATACATTCTGAAATAATTTTGAAAGGTAATGGAAGCCAGAGTCTGATTTTCATTTTCAATTTTAACGTTTTCTTTTGCCTCAAGTGCCTGGTGTAAGCCTTCGCTATAGCGCCTTCCTGTCATCAGACGTCCGGTAAACTCATCAACAATTACCACCTGGTCATTTTTAACAATATAATCGGTATCACGTTTGAACATGGCATGGGCTTTTAGGGCCTGGTTGACATGGTGAAGTATTTCAATATTGGCGGGATCATATAAATTATCCACCGATAATAGCTCTTCTCCCTTAGCAATTCCTTCCTCTGTAAGGGATACACTCTTGGCTTCTTCATCCAGAGTATAGTCTATATCTTTTTTAAATGCCGGGAGAATGGTATTGACCTGGGTATAAAAATGGGTGGACTTTTCACCCTGACCTGAAATGATCAATGGGGTTCTGGCTTCATCAATGAGAATGGAATCCACCTCATCGACAATGGCAAAGTTGAGAGCGCCCTGGGCAAGGCTTTCCTTTTCAAATTTCATATTATCACGTAGATAATCAAACCCGAATTCATTATTGGTGCCGTAGGTTATGTCCGAGTCATAGGCCTTTTTTCTTTCCTGGTCATCCATATCATGGATAACTACTCCTACACTTAAACCTAAAAAATTATAAATTTGAGCCATCCAGTCTGCATCTCGACTGGCCAGATAGTCATTTACCGTGATAATATGAACCCCTTTGCCGGAAAGGGCATTTAAATATGCCGGAAGGGTGGACATCAGGGTTTTTCCCTCTCCTGTTTTCATCTCAGCAATGGTGCCTTGGTGGAGGGCAATTCCGCCAAGGAGCTGTACATCAAAATGGCGCATTTCAAGGACCCTGACAGAAGCTTCTCTTACCAGGGCAAAGGCTTCTGGTAAAATTTCATCCAGAGTCTCGCCTTTTTTAAATCGATCTTTAAACTCCTGGGTTTTTTGGACCATCTGCTCATCGGATAATAATTGCATCTGTGGTTCATGGGCATTAATTTGATCTATAATGGGTTGAAGAGCTTTTAACAGTCGTTCGTTGCTAGAGCCAAAGACTTTAGTAAAAAATTTTAGTACCATTTAATTTTACCTATTTGTTAAGTTATTAATTTTATCTATTGTTAATTATGTAGTCATTTAAACTTTCCTGTAAAACATATAAGCATTAATATAAAAAATAAAACAAAATAAATAAATAAATTGATTCTTTTAATGGGTGGGCCTTAGAAATTTAGGGAGCAGTGGGGCTAATTAAGGATATATTTTAAGGGGTTGATAGGAATGTTGTTGATACGAACCTCGTAGTGGACATGGGGGCCTGTGCTTTGACCTGTGTTGCCCATAAGAGCTATAACTTCCCCTCTTTTGACTTTTTGACCTGGTTTGACCAGAATTTTTTGCAGATGGCCGTATTTGGTCATCTTTCCATATCCGTGGTCGATAATAACCAGGTTGCCAAAAAACATTTTCCGGGCAGCGTAGGAAATCTTTCCATTGGCAGTTGCAATGATTTTTGTTCCAGTTTTGTTCGCAATATCAAGTCCGGAATGAAAGGTTCTTTTTCCTGTGAAGGGAGATTTCCTGTATCCGAATTTGGATGTGATCCAGCCATCTACCGGTCTGATGGAGGGGGTTGATGCCAGAAAATTCTTTTTTTTCTCAAGGTGCTTTATGAGGTCGTTAAAGTTCAGCCCTTGTTGTTTGGCAGCCAGGGTGGTCTGGTTTACCTGTTGATGCATTTCACGGATCAGGTTGTTATGTCTGGCCTCTAAAGGAATATCTTCATCAAGCTCATTTTCAGGAATTCCACCAATGCCGATCAAGCCCGAGGAATCCCCAGTCTTTTTGATGTCGGCAATAAGCCTGACTCGACCTTCCAGTTTTGATAGATTGTCCAATTGCGTTTTAAGAACTTCAATGTTTGTAGCAAAGGTCTGAATTTGACTCCTCTGGTTTTGAATTTCGTTGCGTTGGGAGTCAATGGTATGTGTTAAGGTCTTATTGTTAAAAGATATGGTCTTTAAATGATAATAATCATAACATAGATAGGAAAGTCCGCCAAAGGACACCAGGGCAAGGAAAATGCAAAGAATTAAACCTATCTTATGGATGGATATTTCCTTAATATCAGAACTCGAACCGGAATAAAACCATATTTTTATTCGCTTTCTCATTATTCCCTTTGTAGTTAGATAATTAAGGTATGTCAAGTATAATCTTTACTATAAAGGAGTTTGAACGTAATTTAAACCGGTTTCATCAGCCAGTCCAAACATGATGTTCATATTTTGAACAGCCTGGCCTGCTGCTCCTTTTAGTAGGTTATCGATGGCAGAAATAAGGATAATCCTGCCGGTATTTTCATCAAAATGACATCCAATATCGCAGCAATTGGTTCCTCTGACATGGGACATGGAAGGAAAGCATCCGTTGGGCAGTAGCCGTACAAAGGGTTCTTTGGCATAGTACTTTTGATATGCCTGGTAAATATCTGTAAGGTGGACAGATTTATTGACATGTCCATAGATTGTGGAAATCATTCCCCTTGTGACCGGTACTAGATGGGGCACAAAGGTAACGGAAACCTTTTTTTCGGCATGGATACTTAAGATTTCTTCTATTTCCGGGGTGTGTCGATGATTTCCGATTTTGTAAGGTGTAATGGATTCATTGGCCTCACAATAGTGGGTCGCAAGTGATAGGGATCTGCCCGCACCGCTGACACCGGATTTAGAGTCTGCGATAATTTGCTTTGTATCTAGTATTTGTTCCTTGATAAGGGGGAGCAGGGCCAGAAGAATGGTGGTGGGGTAACATCCTGGGTTTCCAATTATTCTAGCCCCTTTGATTTTGTCCCGGTAGATTTCAGACAGACCATAAACACTTTCTTCTAGGAGATCTTTGGCTGTATGTGTTTGATATGTTTTTTCATAGCTGGCACGATTGCTAAACCTGAAATCAGCGGATAGATCAATAACTTTGATTCCTTGTTCTATTAAAGGTTTTGCATAGGCCATGGAAACCTTATGGGGCAGGGCAAGAAACATGAGATCTACCCTGGTTGAAAGTGCTTTTGCATCCAGTTCCTCACAAATGAGGGATTCAAATCCCCGCATGGATGGGAAAATATCTGTTAAAGGCTTTCCTTTGTAACTGCTGGAAGTAATGGTTTCCAACCTGGCTTGTGGATGGTTGGAAATTAATTTGATGAGTTCTACTCCTGTATAGCCGGATGCACCTGCAATGCCTACCTTGATCATAATATATTGCCTACCTGATAATGGGTTATTTTTTATAAATACTTTTAAGGCAGAAATACTATTTTTGCAAACCTAAATATTTAACTTATGTGTGATTTTTTGATTTAGTGAAGAATCTGACTAAGAAAAAATTTTGTCCGTTCATGTTCTGGATTCTCAAAAAAATCGATGGGGTTGTTTTCTTCCAAAATCATACCGTCATCCATCAGCATTACTCTCTGGGCAACTGTCTTGGCAAATCCCATTTCATGGGATACTACGATCATAGTCATGCCCTCATCGCTGAGTTGTACCATGACATCTAAGACTTCTTTGACCATTTCAGGGTCCAGGGCAGAGGTGGGTTCATCAAATAGCATGACCTTGGGTTTCATGCACAAACTTCTGGCAATAGCCACTCGTTGTTGTTGTCCACCGGAGAGTTGTCCTGGAAATTTTTTTGCCTGTTCTGCAATTTTGACTTTTTCCAGATAAAACATAGCGGTCTCTTCTGCTTCTTTTTTTGGAGTTTTGCGAACCCATACAGGTCCTATGGTCAGATTTTCAAGGATGGTCAGGTGGGGAAACAGGTTAAAGTGTTGAAAGACCATGCCTACTTCTGTTCTGATTTTTTCGATATTTTTAAGGTTGTTGGTCAATTCAATTTTGTCCACGATGATTTTTCCCTTCTGGTGTTCTTCCAATCGGTTGATACACCGGATAAGGGTGGATTTTCCGGACCCGGAGGGGCCGCAGATGACTATTTTTTCTTTCTTTTTGACTTCAAGATTGATGTCTTTTAATACATGGAAATCACCGAACCATTTATTTAACCCTTTGATTTTAATAATGGTCTCGTTGTTGCTGATATGATTTTCCTGTGGGTTGGAATTGGTCATTTTATTTTCCTAAAAAATTAACTGGGTTTATCGGTATCAAGCTCTTTTTCAAGTTTTCTTGAAAAATTGGACATTGAAAAGCATCCTAAAAAGTACATCATGGCTACAAAAAGATATAATTCCGTTGAAAATCCCATCCATTCAGGATTTTGGATAACGGTTTTAGAAGTCATCAGAAAATCGTATAAGGCGATGATAACAACCAGAGAAGTGTCTTTAAAGGCGGATACAAGTACGCTCAATGTGGGTGGAATTACAATTTTAAGGGCCTGGGGTAAGATTATAAGGCGCATGGTCTGATAATAGTTGAGTCCTAGAGCATCTGCTGCCTCATATTGTCCCTGGCTCATTCCCTGGAGGCCTCCCCGGACAACTTCGGCAATATAGGCGGCTGTGAAAAGAATAATGGCTACCTGGGCCCGTAATATTTTGTCAATGGATACGCCTTCGGGCAAAAATAAAGGAAAAATAATGGAAGCCATGAATAGGAGACTGATCAGGGGAACTCCCCTTATCATTTCGATATAGCCAATGGACAGGTAACGGATCATGGGCATATCGGATATGCGACCCAGGGCCAGGATCACACCTAATGGGTAGGCGGCTGTAAGGCCGAAAACAGAGAGCAGCAGGGTTAAGGGTAATCCTCCCCATTTCATGCTGTCCACGGGAGTGAGACCCAGGATGCCCCCCTTCATTAAAAAACCCATGGCAATCAATCCCAGTATCCAGGCATATCCTAATTTTTTAGACCAGTATTTTTTGTTATTGGAAAAAAAGAGTAAGACAAACAGGGTCATCATAGCAGTAAAGGGTCGCCAATGAAGTTCATGGGGATAGAATCCAAAAATAATAAATCTCAGATTTTTTAGGACAACAGACCAGCAGGCACCCTCACATTCTTTGCATACTGCCCCGCTTGTGAACCAGGCGGCATCGATCAGAGCCCATTTGATAAAAGAAGGTATGAACCAGAATAGAAATGCCAATATGACAAGAGTTAAGATGGAATTGAAAAATCCATTGAACAGGTTTGCCTTAAGCCAGCCAATAACTCCCCGTTTGATCACCGGGAGTTTAATATTGTCGATGTGCGCCTGGTCGATTGATATAATACTCATATGAGTTATCTCTCAATAAGTTTTGATTTTTTATTATACCAGTTCATAAAAAGTGAGGTTGAGATACTAAATATCAGGTAACATCCCATGATCAGGGCAACCCCTTCGATGGATTGGCCGGTTTGGTTGATGGTTGTATTAGCAACGGAGACAAAGTCAGGGTAGCCTATGGCGATGGCTAAAGAGGAGTTTTTGGTCAAGTTGAGCATCTGGCTTGTCAGGGGGGGGATAATAACTCTTAATGCCTGGGGAAGTACGACAAGGTTCAGGATCTGGCCACCCTTAAGTCCGACGGACATTGCAGCTTCTGTTTGTCCACGACTTACGGCCTGGATGCCGGCCCGGACAGCTTCTGCCACAAAGGCTGAAGTGTATATTACAAGACCCAGTAAAAGTGCGAGAAATTCCGGGGAAAGTATGAGCCCGCCCTGGAAGTTAAAACCGTGAAGTTCGGGCAGGTCCATACTGGTGGGGGTGCCTGCCAATATCCAGGTGATGATGGGAAGTCCTAAAGAAAGCCCCAGAAAAGACCAGAATACCGGAAAATTTTTACCTGTATTAAATTTTCGTTTTTTAGCCCATTTTTTGATTCCAAAGGAGAGTATTAACCCAAAACCCAAGGCTATCAGCATATATGTGTGGGCGGGGTGTGCTGCCGGGATGCCCATGGCAACTCCCCTGTTACAGAAGAATAGGCCGGTAAAGGGATTTAATGCTTGTCTGGGGGAAGGAAAAGATTCATAAAAAAGGGCATACCAGAAGAAAAGTTGTAAAAGAATTGGGATATTTTGCATCACTTCGATATATGTTGCGGCAAGTTTTTGTACCAACCAGTTGGAAGACAGTCTTGCCACGCCGATTAAAACACCAATGATCAGACACAGGATCATGCCGATAAAAGATACCTTTAATGTGTTAAGTGCGCCCACAAGTAATGCCCTTCCATAGGAATGAGCTGCTGAATACCCGATAGTGCTTTCACCGATCTCAAAGGCGGCTTCTTTATCCAGAAATCCAAACCCGGAAGCGATGGATTGTTTTTCCAGGTTGACCAGGGTATTGCTCACCAGATACCAGGCTAAAAGACCTACTATTGAAAAGGTGAGTATTTGGTAGGCAATGGCCCGTTTGTTCGGATCAAGCCAGAAGGGTATTTTTTCTTTTTTTATGCTATTTCTCATGGTTTCCAGGTTCCCGTATTGAAAGGTGACCCAAGGTTAAATTTTTTTGGGCCACCTTTGGGATTAAAGAAACACTATCGGATGGGTGCTGCGTACATCAGACCTCCTTGTGTCCAGAGGGCATTGAGTCCGCGCTTAAGGCCAAGGGAAGTGTTCGGCCCGATATTACGATCAAATATTTCGCCGTAATTCCCCACTTGTTTTATGATATTGTAGGCCCATTTGTCGTCCAGGCCCAGGTTGCTCCCCATTCCAGGTGTAACCCCCAGGAAACGTTTGATGCCGGGGTTTTTGGATTTGAGCATCGCATCCACATTCTTAGAGGTAATGCCGAACTCTTCTGCCTGGATTAATGCCATAACTGTCCAGTTGACAACGTCAAACCATTGGTCATCTCCATGTCTGACGACAGGGGCCAGGGGTTCTTTAGAGATAATTTCTGGAAGTAGTTTATAGTCGGAGGGTTTTGGAGCAACCGATCTTTGGGCAGCCAGCTGGGAGGCATCCGAGGTCAGGCAGTCGCAGCGTCCGGCAAAAAAAGCCTTGCTTAGTTCGGCAGTATTTTCAATCACAACCGGAGACCATTTCATCCCGTTTGTTCTAAAGTAATCGGCTGCATTCATTTCCGTTGTGGTGCCGGGAAGAACACAAATTGTTGCCCCATCAAGTTCTCTGGCACTTTTTACCCCTAGCTTCTTGGCGATAAGAAAACCCTGGCCATCATAATAGTTGACATGGGCGAAATTTAAACCGGATTTGGTTTCCCTTGACAGGGTTTGGGTGGTATTCCGGCAAAGAACATCAATTTCTTTGGACTGAAGTGCCGGCAGGCGTTGGACGGCTGTCAGGGCTGAAAATTTAACCCTGGAAGCATCTCCGAAGACAGCAGCGGCAATGGCTTTTGCTGTATCCACATCCAGACCTTTCCATTCGCCTTTGGCATCGGGCATGCTGAAGCCAAACACACTGCCGTTAACACCGGCTTTGATATAGCCTTGTGTTTTTACATCTTCTAAAGTACTGGCAGTTGCCCAGGTCGACACTAGAATAAAAGCGGCACAACTAACTATAATCTTTAACAATTTCATAGAAATTCCCCTTTTGTCTATAGCGATTTGATTTATGAATTACTGAGAACCTGAATTAGTATTAGCACAATTGAATAAAATTTCAAGAATTTTTTCTGAAGGTATTATCCGACTGAATTTATTCAAATATATTTTCCAGTTGAATGAGCTTGGAATAAAATCAAAGGAAGCTATGGTTTATTGTTTTAGATTGGTGCCTGGGTTAATAGATTTTAAAATAGATGGGCGATGGGCAATCCTGTGGCTGGTAAAAAAAGTTGGTAAAAAAAATGTAAAAGGTTATGGCCACCGTTGAAGCTCTAAAAAGTTTGAGTATGATAACTTTCATGGGTATATCTAGTAGAATTTTCCGGGAACCTGTAAATGCCATTTCTCATATGGCAGGTGCCATAGGATCAGTTATTGGACTGACCCTCATGGTAGTTTTTGCCGCTACCCGGGCCGATGTATGGCATCTGGTCTCCTTTTCTATTTTTGGAACTACTTTGATACTCATGTATACTTCAAGTTTTCTCTATCATGGTCTACATATATCTGAAAAGGCTCTTTTAACCTTTCGCAAGATTGATCATATCATGATTTTCATGGTCATTGCCGGGTCTTATACTCCCCTTTGTCTGGTACCCCTCCGGGGATACTGGGGTTGGAGTCTCTTTGCCACGGTTTGGTCCATTGCCATTATTGGGGTTTTTATTAAAATTTTTTTCATTAATGCCCCCCGGTGGATTTCTACTATGATGTATTTGATGATGGGCTGGCTGTGTCTTGTGGCTATTTATCCCCTGGTAAAAAGCCTTGAGCCTGTTTGTCTTTTCTGGCTGGTTTCGGGTGGGGTGTTTTACAGTGTAGGAGCCGTGGTTTATGGGCTTAAAAAACCCAATTTTTTCCCCGGGATATTGGGTTTCCATGAAATATGGCACCTTTTTGTCATTCTGGGGAGTGCCTGCCATTTTTGGCTTTCCTTTCGATATTTGATGTATATCAATTAAAAATTCTTGTAATTTATTCTTGTAATTTAATTGGTTCTTTGTAAAAGTCATTGACTTTGGTGGTGTTTTATATTTTTCATGCTATCGTATGTTTAAATATTTAAGATCATAAGGAGTTAAGATGGAGATCTGCCGGATAAAAAAAATAAGCGATTGTAAACATCTGAACCTGTTTTCTATCCAATACAAGGATCGTGGGGACAATATAAAAAACTGGGTGTTTGCATCTCGGTCTTCCTTGTCCAATCCCTTGAATCAAGAGCCTGGAATATCGGATGCTGTAGTCGTGGTTCCCTTCCATAGGCAGGAAAAAAAACTGGTGATTATCAGGGAGTTTCGGGTCGTCCTGGGTGGATACCAATATGGATTTCCTGCAGGCCTTGTGGATACGGGGGAAAATATTGTCCAGGCCGGGACGCGTGAACTTTTTGAAGAAACAGGCCTGGTGGTTACCCGGGTTTTAAAATCAAGCCCTCCTATTTATTCTTCATCGGGAATGACAGATGAAAACATCAGCCTTTTATTTGTTGAATGTGATGGAAAACCCAGTAATGAATTTAATGAGATGTCTGAGGAAATAAAGGTTATCATGCTTTCCCGGAAAGCTGCCGGAAAATTAATTTTAAAGCCGGATCTCAAATTTGATGTTAAATTATGGATGGTGTTAAACATGTTTGCTGACCACGGTATTATAAGTTAGGGGAATTTTTCGTGTTTTCAAATTTTTTATATTTTTTGGTCGCCTTGGTGATCTACATCTCTTCCGGACTTTTTGATAACACTAAAAGTGTTGATCCAAATAATCTTTATTACAGCCTGATATTGTTGGTTGGGTTTGCCTGGGTTTGCCATAAATGGTTTAAAAAGCTTGCTCAAAAAAGTGAAAAAGGGTCATATCCCGGGCTGGATACTTCCATAAATGGGGCTATCTCAAAGTTGTCCCTGGTAGCTCTAATGCTTTTCGCAGCCAATATTTATTTGTTCAAGCTCAATCTTTTTGTTGTTGATACCTGGTTATTCTCCCTTGTTCCTACCCTTGGAGCGGCTTTGTTTCTGGGGCTTTTTCTTTTATACCTTGTCATCATTTGGAATGCAGCCTATGGTGTTCATAAACGATATTTTCCCGGAGATCTGACTAAAAAGAGTTATATTACTTCAAATATATCATTTTCCCTGCCCGCTTTGCTTCCCTGGTTCTTTCTATCTTTCTTTGCGGATATGATTCGGTTTTTGCCCCCTGGGCCCGTTAGGCAATATTTTAATACAACTGCCGGGGAGATTGTATATATTGTTATTTTTTTGATTATTATTTCTATTTTTGGACCGGTGCTGATCAAAAAGCTCTGGGGTTGTTCCCCCCTTGAATCCGGAGTTGATCGGACTCGTATTGAAACAATCTGCAAAAGAGCCGGGTTGGATTATGCCGATATTTTAAAATGGGAGCTTTTCGGGGGTAGTATGATTACAGCTGGTGTCATGGGACTTGTGGGGCGATTTCGCTACCTTTTGATTACACCGGCCTTGATTCATGCTTTGGAAGATGATGAAATGGATGCTGTGATTCTCCATGAAATAGGTCATGTCCAAAGATATCATATGCTTTTTTATCTATTCTTTTTTTTGGGTTTTATTGCTTGTAATTTTGTTTTTTTTGAACCCATGATACTCCTGCTTTACATTGCACAGCCTTTGTATCAGGTGTTTTCTTTCATTGGAATTGATAAGGGTGATGTTTACCCTGCCTTCATTTGCTTGGCTCTGGTCTGTTTATTTGTGCTTTATTTCAGGTTTGTGTTTGGATTTTTCATGCGCAATTTTGAGCGCCAGGCAGATATCCATGTATATGATTTTCAAAGTGATGCCTCTCCATTGATATCCACCTTCTATAAAATTGCTTCCTTGAGCCGGCAGTCCATTGACAAGCCTAACTGGCATCATTTCGGAATTGGTGAAAGAATCCGTTTCCTGGAACAATGCCGGGAGGAACCTTCCCTGATTGCCCGTCATCACAGGAGGGTAAAAAAAATAATTATGGGGTATTTTTTATTGGTCTTTGCTCTGTTTTGCCTGGGGTATAGTATCAGTTATGGTAGGGCAAAGGACGGATTTGAAAAATATATTGCCAAGGAAATACTCTTCCAGCAATTGGAGGTAGGTCCGGAAAATTCTGATTTGTACGTATTTGTGGGGGATTATTATTACAATGACAAGGTTTATGACAAAGCAGTTGCTGCCTATGAAAATGTGATTCGTATTGACAGCAAAAATATTCATGCTTTGAATAATCTTGCCTGGTTGTTTGCCACCTGTCCAGATGAACAATTCCGGGATGGTGCAAGGTCTCTTGAACTTGCTTCCAAAGCTGTTTCACTTAAGCGGGAGGCGTTTGTTCTGGATACCTATGCCGAGGCTTTGTCTGTAAACAAGCGGAATGCCGAGGCAATAGAGGTGGCAAAAGAGGCTCTGGCACTGGCTAAAGATAAACGATCCTATTACAGGGAACAGGTGGCGCGGTTTGAGAAAATGGGCCATGCCCTGTAATAGGTAAATCCGAAATCAGTTTTTTCTGGATTTTAATTCTTCAATTCCAAGATGCATGGTTTTTACAGCAAGTTGAATACAATGATGTTTCTTTTCGGGGATATTTTCCAATACCCTAAAAACATTACCATCATTTATTTCCATGGCTTCATCCAGGGTTCTACCTTTTACAAGGTCTACAGCAGCCATGGCAGCTGAAATGGCACCGGCGCAGCCCGTGATTTCATACCGGACATCATCGATGATTTCATTTTCGTCTACCTTGAGGTAGACTTTCATAATATCTCCACAGGAGCCGATTTTTTCAGATACCTGATCGGCATTTTCAATCTGTCCCATATATTTTTTTTCAAGATAATAATTTATTGCCGGATCGGCATATCCGGCTTCGGCCAGCATTTTACGTTCAGCATTTGATGATGTAGTTTCAGTTGCCACAGGTGTTCCCTTTGTTCTGTCCTGGTCAAAAAAGAATATTTTACCGGACAGTATACTAAAATATTCATATTTATAAATTAACGTTCTCTTAAAATAATTAATTTCTTTTTTATGTCAAGCAAAATGGGTAATTGTTGTAATGATAATTTTAAAAAAAATAAATTAAAAATTACCTTGACAGGATTTTTCTATTTTATGTGGTTCTGTACGATAAAACCACGGCAGCGCCTGGACGGCGTAAAACTCTATTTGTGAATAAGCACCATATTATATGGATCAAATCCGGTGAAGATCAGAAATAATACTTGTGATTCTAATCGGTTATGGTATGCTAAAATAAACATCTCGAATAGCAGTTCATTTAACGTTAATTGCCGTAAAATGATAGCTGAAACTTACATTACATTTTCATTATCACCTTGGCACAAGGAGATCGCGTTATGAAGGAGTTGATTAAGTATATTGCCCAGGCATTAGTCGATGATCCCGAAGAGGTAAGTGTTGAAGAGATTAAGGCTCAACAGACTCTTGTTCTTGAGCTAAGGGTTGCAAAGGAAGATCTTGGTAAGGTTATTGGCAAAAAAGGAAGAACTGCCCAGGCCATGAGAACCATCCTGTCTTGTGCTTCGGCCAAAGAGCAGAAACGGGTAATTTTAGAGATTGTCGAATAAGATTTTAGTCCCCCTCTTATTTCTTTTCCCAGGGGGGTGGGAACAGGTTTGTTAGTTGATATCGCGGTGTTAATATTGGGTTGTTTTTGTTTGGCATTCAGACTCTTTCTTTTTTTCTATCAACCGCAACTTTTTTCTTGCAAGGGCTTCTCTATTTCTTCTGATCTCCTCATCGGTAACTATTTTCAGGGGAGGAACCTTCACCGGCCTGTGATCAACTCCCAGGGCAACGAAGGTTAGGTAGGCAGATGCCAGATGGGTTTTTACGCCTGTCAGTAGATCTTCTATTTCAACCCGAGCCCCGATTTCCATGGAGGTCTTTCCTGTCATATTGACACCTGTTTTTACTGTTAAAAGGTTGCCTATGAAAGCTGGTTTGTAAAAATCGAGCCGATCTATGGATGCGGTTACGCAGATTTTCCTGGTATGTCTTACTGCTGCAACCCAGGCAGCATTATCAATCTCTTTCATGATAACTCCGCCGTGGATAATTCCAGCTGGGTTGGCATCTTCCGGCAGCATTATTCTGGCGATAATTACATAAGAATCCTGGGTGTTATTTTGGGTTTTCATTGAACCACCTATAAGCCTATTTCAAGGTTTTTGTTAATAATTCCAGCCTTCTTCATAATAAATTTCTTGAAAACTAGGATTTTAAATCGGTGCTTTTATAAACTAGGAACACCTGTTTTGTCAATCCATTTAAAAACAAAACATAGCCAAGTTAAAAAGTTTGAATTTTGCACTGGGTGGCAGGCTATGCTTTGGTCGTATTTTGTGATATTAAAAACAAATTGATAGTGGCTTATGGGGTGTGGGATAATAAAATTTTGGAAAAAAAAGTGGATCATATTGTTTTAAAACCGGGGGAAGTTCATTTTTTTTATACATTGACAGGTGAGATACAAACTCCTCTTTTGCTTGATATGTATCGTGAAATATCCAGTGAAAAAGAAAAAGCAAAAATTGATAGATACAAATTTAAAAAGGACCGGCATAATTGTCTTGTGACAAGAGGTCTTCTCAGGTTTGTTTTGTCTAAATGTACAAGGATCCCACCTAAATCCTTTGGGTTTGAGGAAAATAGCTACGGCAAGCCCCGCCTTAAAATTGGAGTGACTAAGATCCCCATCAATTTTAATCTTTCCCATGCCGGAGGTTTAACAGCTTGTGCTGTAGTTCTTGACTATGAAATCGGGATTGACGTGGAAGATTCAGCCAGGAAAATTGATATGAATATTGCGGATCGGTTTTTTTCCAAGCAGGAATCTGAGTATCTTGGACAGACAATTGAGAATCAAAAAAAAAGTATGTTTTTTGATTTTTGGACTTTAAAAGAATCCTATATCAAGGCAAAGGGTAAGGGTTTATCCATCCCCCTTGATAAATTTAGTTTTACGATTCGTCAAGATTGTACAACAATATGTTTTGATGATTTATATAATGATGATCCCGATAATTTTGTTTTTTTCCGGTTTCCCTTACTTAAAAGTTTCAAGGCGGCTATTACTATTCAAGCTCCTAAAACCAAGGATTTTAATGTGAATATATATAAATGTGTTCCTTTTAAAGAGATTCAAAGGCAGGATCAGATTAAAATTATTTAAACTCGATTCTAACAAATTTAACCGGATAAAAAAAACAGATGTAAATGAATCCTTGGCTTAATTTTTATTCCAAAGAGATTTGACCCATCCTAATACACCCTTTTTTAATTTTTTGTTCTGATTGGAGGTCTTTGTTGAGGGAAGAGCGTAGGTCTTTTTTGATTCACGCCTTTGAACTTGAGGTTTGGGGGGGATGCTTATCACACTTTCGGCTTTGTTTTTCAGGGAATTTAATATTTCCTGGACGAGTTTTTCCTGGACCTCTGGTTTGGAAAATTTTAATTTGGGTAATTGCCCTAAATAGGTGGAAGGCAGGTCCATCTTAATACCGTCACCATTACATCCAAGTTCGGACTGCCCTGCAATAACATAGGCAAATTGTGTTAATCCCGCAATTATGACGTGTTCCGGTGGTGCTAATTCGGGCATTTGATGAAAGGCCACACCTTCACATACGTTGGCAGGAAGATTCCAGGATTTTAAAACATTGGAGGCCACAAGGGCATCTGTTGTTTCAAAGACATCTCTTTCTACCTGGGTTAAGGGAACCTTTAACTCCCGGGCTTTTTTGAGGCATAGGGAAAATTCATTGGGAAAGTACATAGCCAGTAATAATTTGCCCACACCATGGAGCATTCCGGTCATGTATAGTTCCCCCGGCAGTACACCCATCTCTAAATTCGGGTGTCCAAGTCGGCGATTTGCAATTGCACATGCCCAGGAATATGCCCAGAAATTGTCATAGGAAAATCCCTCAAGGTCAGGAAATGTGGGCAATAGTTTCTGGAAAAAATATAGGCAGACTGAATTTATTATTTCTATAAGACCAATACGGGTGATGGCAGCCCTCAGGCTGACAATTTTTTCCATTTCAGTATAGAAAGGTGAGTTTGCCAATTGTAAAATTCTGGTGAAAAGTCCTGGGTCTGATTCCACAAGCTTGACGAAAAGTGGAATATCTATTTGGTCTTTGGGTTGCCGGACAATGGCAAGAATTTTTGTAGCATTGGCTGGAATTGTGGGGATATTTACATTTGTTAGCAGGATTTCCTGGGCAATGCTGAAAGCGATCGTTTTTTCTCCAACCAGTGTATTTTCCATTTTAATTAATAGTTCCTTATGCAGATAGATACACATTTACAATTTGATTGCTTAGATTTTTAGAGAAAACAGTCCTTATTTCATATACCTTTTTTTTGTGTTGGTTGCAACCTAGGAGTTGATAATCAATTTTTTTTAAATTTTTTTGTGATCCCTTCCGGTTTTTGACAGGTAGTACTCGTAGTCACCTTTATAGGCTATCATTTTTCCCCCATCGATTTCGAAAACCAAATCCACAAGGCAGCGGAGGAAATGCCGGTCGTGGCTTACCAAAACAATGGTTCCTGTGAATTGCTTCAAGGCATGGAGTAAGACCTCCCGGGATTGGATATCAAGATGGTTGGTGGGTTCGTCAAGAATTAAAAAATTTATTGGTTGCCCCAGAAGGGTGGCCAGGACCACACGGCTTTTTTCGCCACCGGAAAGTTGGGAAATTCGTTTTTCAACATCATCTCCCGAGAAAAGAAATGCACCACACAGGTTACGAATTATGCCTATTCCAGCAAGGGGAAGGGCTTCCTGGATAGTTTCAAAAATGGTTTTTTTTGAATCAAGAATATCCATGGAGTGTTGGCTAAAGTAACCTATTTTGACATTGGCACCTATTCTGGCGATGCCCTGTGTGGGTGTTGTTTTTTGTGCCAGAATTTTTAAAAAAGTGGATTTTCCGGCCCCGTTGACACCGACCACGGCAATTTTATCTTGTCGGTTAATCAGTCCTGCGATGTTATTGAATACAGTTTTTGGGTCTGAGTCCGGTGTTTCCCATGTTTTTGTAAGTCCATCTAAAAAAACGACATCGTCACCCGATCGTGGGGGAGGCGAAAATTCAAATTTTATGATCCGTTGCTGTTCTGGTAATTTAATCCGCTCTATCTTTTCAAGCTTTTTGATGCGGGATTGTACCTGGGCTGCGTGGGAAACCCGTGCCTTGAAACGGGCGATGAAGTTTTCTTCCTTGGCAAGCATTTCTTGCTGGCGTCTGTGGCTTGCCACCAGTTGTTTCATTCTGACTTCCCGATCCAGGATATAAAAATCATAGTTTCCACCATAGGTGGTGGTTGTGTGGTTGGCCACCTCAACAATTTTGGATACCACTTTGTTCATGAAATCATGGTCATGGCAGGTCATCAGGAGGGCTCCCTTGAAATCATTGACCAGCCAGTTTTCCAGCCATATGATGGATTCCATATCCAGATGGTTGGTGGGCTCATCCAGAAGCAGGACGTCCGGACTGATGGTTAAAATTTTTGCCAGGGCAATTCGCATTTTCCATCCACCACTGAAGGATTCCACAGGGCGTGTGTAGTCGGATGGCCCGATTCCTAAACCAGTTAGAACTGTCTGGGCACGAGTTTCAAGATCATATCCACCTAGGTTTTCAAACTCTTCGGCAGTTTCCCCATATTTTTCGAGCAGGATTTGCATGGCAGTTTCATCCATGGGTTTAGCCATCAAAGCTTCCATCTCTTTCATCTTTTCACCCAGTATGATAACATCAGTCGCGGCTGACATCACTTCCAGGAGGGCTGATCCTCCTGACATTTCTCCTACATTCTGGGAAAAATAACCGGTTTTTATTTTTTTAGAATAGGAGATTTCTCCGCCATCGGCTTCTTCTTCTCCCGTGATCAGGCGGAATATTGTTGTTTTACCAGTGCCATTGGCCCCTACAAGTCCTATCCGTATGCCGGGAAGAATTTGAAGACTTGCATTGGAAAAAAGGATCTGAGAACCGTGCTGTTTTGAAATTTTTGTCAGATGTATCATCTTATTGTCCCAAAAAAAATCGGAACGTACCATATCCGATGCTTAATTGGCAAGAAAAAGAAAGGGTAGATACAGGTTTTTTACAATTTGGTTTTGTCCGATGAATTGATGGGAGTCTTACAAGCGTTGATAGTGATTCTAAGATATGTTATTGTTCAAATTAGGACTTTACCTTTACAGGAGGTTTTATGCAAATATCGTTTACCTTCAAAAAGATCGATTCTTCAAACGCTTTAAAATCTTATGTCCATGAGAAATTTGATAGGCTGGATAAGATGTTTGATAACCATGTCGACGCCCATGTAGTCTTGTCGGTTGAAAAGATCCGGCATATCGTTGAAATAAATCTTAATTGTGACGGGTTAAGGATTCATGGGAAAGAAGAATCTGAAAGTATGTATTCATCTATTGATGTCTTGGTGGATAAATTAAGATTGCAAATTAAAAAGCACAAAGAAAAGCTTCGACGACATCTGGCAGGAGATAGACGGAGCATTAAAAATAACGATACACAAGTTATCTCCCCGGATGACTTGGTGGATGATTCAATGATTGGATAAGCTGATTTGGGGGAAAGAGTGGATGATATGATCGTGAGAGTCAATTTCATTGTTTTCATTGATGGCTGGGGGGACCGCAATATCCAAGTTGTTTACCAGTCATGATGAAATGATAAACCATATTTGTTTATAGAGAGTTCCCCCAAATGTTAAACCTGTTTTTTGAAATCATCCCGGTGGTGTTTTCCCGTTTTGATTTTTATCCATCGATTTACTGGCTTTGGTTGATTTGATCCCGCAGCTTGCCGGCACATTTAAAAGTAACAACCCGTCTTTTTTTCAAAGTCATGGTTTTTCCGGTAGCCGGGTTTCTTCCTTTTCTTGGTGATTTTTCATTTGCCTGGAATCTTCCAAACCCTGATATCATTATATCTTCTCCGGATGCCAAGGTTGACTTGATGATTTCAAGAAGATTTTCTATTGTATCTTTTGCCTGGGAAGGTGGCTGGTTATTCTTTTCTACAATTTTTTCGATGATCGTTGTTTTGGTACAGGTCAATTTGGGTAATGCTCCTATGTTATTGTGTTGATGATAAAATTTTGTTGCTTTATGTATTGTTATTTTGGGGTGTTGTCAAGAAAATGGTTTGGAAAAACAGCTTGATTTGTTTGGTATCCTTTAATACAAAACAACAATTAGGATCAATAGTCAGGTGAAGATAATGAATTTTAACAACCATAAACATTCACATAGCCAGAGTCTGACTTAAGTTATCGAACCGGTTTTGTTGATCTTAAATTATTTTAATTTAAAAGGAGAAAGCATGTTGAAAAGGATAATCTTATTTTCCATTTTGATGTTATTTGTTATTCCGGGAAACCTTTTTGCGAATGAAGGTCAGAATCTAACTATTGATGGATACCAATTGAATATATCTGTGACAAAATTGAGTGATAAATTGGTGGTGTTCGGATCGATTAAGGGTGGTGAAAATTGTGGACATTTGAGCCTAACTGTATATCTTGTCGATGAAAAAGGATCTCGTGCCAGTGTTTCTGTTGTTATTCGCAATTATCAATATTCAGATAGGTTCACGGCTCAAACAAAGAATACAACCGGTGGTGAACTTTGGGATGTTTCAGATGTTTATCTTTCAAGGAGTTGTATTAACTGATAATTGTTATTCTTTTGATTGAGTGGCATAAATGTTTTGCAAGATAATAAAAATAGTATTAGGATTATTGATATAGTGAAAAATTGCTTAAAAGATATTGAAATCATGTGGGCTGCACAACTTTCCCGGGAACATAAAGATCTTTCATGGAGATATGGAGTGGATCTTGTAACTCCAATAATCAATATATCTTCCGGTGAAAAACTGCTTGGTTGGTGGTGTTCTGAAACAAAAACTCTTTCGATTTCAAGCTATCTTATTAAGACCGAAGTTTGGGATATTGTATTAGAGGTGTTGAAACATGAAATGGCGCACCAATATGTTTCTGAGTTTTATGATAATGCAGACGTCCATGGAAAATATTTTAAATTGGCCTGCAAAAAAATATGTGTGCATCCGGCGTTTGTTACAGGAGATATGGACTATGATAAAAAGTTGCAGGCATTTAAAGGAGAGTTGCCGGTTGATGCTCAAAAAATGTTACAAAAAGTCGAAAAACTTATGGCTCTAGGGCAATCCAGTAACGAGGCAGAGGCCCAGGCCGCCTCCAGAAAAGCGAATTATCTGCTTAACAAATATAACCTTCAAAGAATCAATATTGGTAATGATGATCCGAATATTAAATATCTTACAATTTGTCATAGGAAAAAACGAATTGAAAGTATCCAGAGGGCTTTTTTATCTGTCTTGAGAGATTATTATTATGTGAATTGTTTGACATCCTATACATATCATGCCCAAGACGATATGACTTATAAAAGTATTGTTTTGATTGGCAAAAAAGAGGCTTTGATTGTTGCAGAATATGTTTATCTTTTTCTTCTTGATACCGCTAAAACACTTTGGCAGGATTTCAAAAAGAAAAATGGTGTCAAAAATAATGAAAAAATTTCCTTTGATATGGGCTTTACTGCCGGGATCAAAGATAATCATAAATTGATGTTTGAGAATTCAGGTATAAAGGTAAATGGAGATATTTGTCTGCCTGTAAAAGTGGTCAGGGCATTGATGGGGCAAAATCATGAAGAAAACAGGAAAGAAGAACACAGGCTTTTCCCAAAACTAAAATCAGTACGATATGGCAGACACCAAGCTTCATCGGATGCCTTCAAGGAAGGCTTCGAAAAAGGGAAAACTACCCATATAAAAAAAGGTGTTACCAGTTGTAAAACTGGAATTGCCGGACTTTTGGATATTGTTTGATACGTAAAGGGAGGTCATATGAATCTTGCATTGTTTGATTTTGATGGAACAATAACCCATTGTGATACTTTTACACGTTTTATATATCTTGCTGTATCCCATAGAAGAAAACTTTTTGGCATGGTGATATTAAGTCCCTTAATTTTGGGTTATAAGTTAAAAATTGTTTCCGGTGCATTTATACGTTCAAAGATATCAAAAATAGGATTTAGCGGTAAAACCGAAGAACCCATAAGACAATTGGGGAAAAAATATGCCCGGGAATTTTTACCCACGGTTCTTCGTCCTGAAGCAATTGCTAAAATTAATTGGCATAAACAGCAAGGAGATAAAATTGTTTTGGTGTCTGCATCCTTGTCTGTTTATCTATCCGACTGGTGTGAAAAGCATGATTTCGATTTAATTTGTACGAAATTGGAAATAAATAAAGGTGTTTATACAGGGCGTTATCAAGAAGGTGATTGTACGGGTAAGGAAAAAAGCAGGCGGATATTAAAAAGATATAATATTAGTGATTACAATAAGATATATGCCTATGGCGATTCCGAGGAAGATAAGGAAATGTTATCCCTTGCAAATGAAAAATATTATAAATGGCAGAAAATTGAATGTGATAAATGAAACTAATACAGTTGCATAATAGTCAATACAATTGTAGGCTGCAACTAGTTTTTATGGTTTTTAGCATAATTTATGATCCAATGTCCTTAAAAAAAGAAAAACAGGACCTGTTTTAAAATTGTTCCCTGAATAACAGGAATTAGAGCCGGTGTGAAAATGCAATCAACCAATCGATCAAACACAGCCAGGGCACTATTAAAAAAATTTATAAATATGAAAACCATTCCTGCCGTCGCAATTCGTCTTATCAATATGCTTGCAGATGACGACAAAACCTTTCAAGATTTTGAAGAAGTGATTAAAATTGATCCAACATTGGTTTTGAGAGTTTTAAAGCTTGTAAATAGTTCATACTATGCCTTGCGAACCAGGATTACAAATGTTTCTGAAGCAGTTGCATTTATCGGAATTGATAATTTGAGAAACCTCATTGTTGTTGATGCACTCAAGTACGTGTTTTCAAAAAAATCTCAGACACAAAATTTTTCTCGAAGTCAATTATGGCTTCATTGTGCTGCCGTGAGTATCTGTTGCCAAATGATTGCAGAAAGAATGTTTGCTAAAAAAGGAGAGGATGCTTTTTTATGTGGAATGCTTCATGATTTTGGATTCATAATTGAAGACCAGGTTGTGCCTGATCAGTTTCAAGAGTTTTGCCGTACATTTATTCCAAAACAGTCTTTTGTTATTGATCACGAAGCTTCTATAATGGGGACTGACCATCAGATCGTTGGATCTTTGCTAACTCAGAATTGGGGGCTTTCCAAGGAGATCTCCCAGAGTATCAAACGGCATCATAAAAAACTTGATAAGGTAAAACCAGACAGTCTCGGTGGTATATTACAGATTTCAGAATACTTGGTTTTCAGGTTAGAGTATTTTGCCTTTCCAGAAGTAAATACAGTATTATCCCCATCTTTGTTGAGTCATATGAAAGACAATATAGGGGAATATAAGGCCATTTTAGGTGATCTGCCCGATGAAATTCAAAAGGCGGAAGGAATCTATAGTTTGGAGAATGATTAATACTGTGGATTTGTTTGACAATAATATACGAGAATGTGACGAGGATGCTCTTTTTCAGCTTTTGTATTTAGTGGAAAAGCATCTACCTCGATATAATTTTGAGATCCTTTCCATGGACGGTAAACGAATTTTATCGAATCCAAAATCTATCACTCGATGATCCAGTTTTTTATAATGAAAAATGGCATGAATATTGCTGTTGCAAAATAAAATCTTGATTTAGCAACTTGTTTTAGTTATAAATGGCTCGTTTGTAGAGGTTTTTCTTCAAGACTGGTAGGCTATTTGTCAAACAGCGTCCAAAATTGACCCCCCATCAGCGTCCAATTTTAACCCCCCTAAAGTTAAAAAAAATATCATTTTCTACTCTTTAATCGCCAACTTTTATTACCCGTTTCAATTATGTCACAATGATGTGTAAGACG
>JAAELK010000558.1 GCA_024226935.1 Desulfobacteraceae bacterium | reverse complement strand
CGTCTTACACATCATTGTGACATAATTGAAACGGGTAATAAAAGTTGGCGATTAAAGAGTAGAAAATGATATTTTTTTTAACTTTAGGGGGGTTAAAATTGGACGCTGATGGGGGGTCAATTTTGGACGCTGTTTGACACATATATACGTATTGAAACTTTTGCTTCAATTTTTTCAACAATTGTGCAGTTCCTTATTCTTGTTCTCATTACAATTAAAAAGGAAAAGTATCTTTATGCAATTTTAGGTTTGCAAATGTTTCTTACTATTATTTCAGACACTTTTCTTGTATCACCACTTCCTATTTCAATGAATCTCGGTGTAAATGGAATTGCAATCAGCAACATATTGGTGAATGTATTCCTTCTAATTATGGCCATAGGATTTTTAAATCGTGAAGGTTATCATATAAACTTTAAAGAAAAAATTTCATTTGGCTGGATGAAAGAATGGCTAAAAGTTGGTAGTTTCTCCGGTCTTGAAAGTTTTGTAAGAAATATTGCTTTTATGTTGATGATTGTGCGCATGATAAATATTGTGGGTGAACAAGGAACATTTTGGGTCGCCAATAATTTCATTTGGGGGTGGTTACTATTACCAATTCTTCAGCTCGGACAACTAATCAAGCGTGATTGCGGCGAATCAGGTGATGATGCGATCAATCAAAAAACCATAGGGTATTTTGTACTAACCGGAATAATTGTAAGCATTTGGATAGTTACCATTCCGTTTTGGGAAACATTTATAAAAAACGTTATGAATATTAAAAATTATATGGACGTATACAGAATAGCGATCATATCGATGACTTTTTACATAACTTTCGCTTTCAATAATGTTATCGATAGTATTTTTTATGGTATTGGAAAAACAAATTACATGCTTTTCCAATCACTAGTGATAAATACAGTATTTTATGGCACTCTTTATATCCTTTATACAATGGGAATTTATAAGCCTACATTAGATTTGATTGTGCTTATGTTTGCTGCCGGGATTGCACTTGACAGTATTCTCACTTATGGAATGTTTGTCTGGATGCTGAAAAAGAGAAAGATAAGGATTTTGGATTTCAGAAAGAACCTTAACCCTTATGTTCCAGGATAGTTGTCCTTAAGAATGAAAAATATTCAATGAACCAGCTAAGCCAGTTATTGGGTTGGTCAGCAACAAAAAGAAAATATGAATTATGCTAAAGCCTAAAAAAAAACTTACAAATGCTCAAAAACGTGCCAAGAAAGCAGCAAAAGCGGAAAGACAAAAAAAATATAAATGGGTATTTATGAATGGGAAACAAGTTCGAATCAAAACAAAACCAACAATAGATGGGATGGATATTGATGAATATATTGGAAATAACGCTGATCCCATATGGCTTCATCAGAATGAATTATGGGAGTATATGGATTCGGATGAACTGCCTTGGTATCCCCCAGGACAGGATTGCAAAGCGCTTGGGGATAGACCAGAAGACAATTCATAATCATTTAGGAAAAATGCCAGTACTGGCAAATCTCCTAAATACCGATTTGTCCCAGGGGTTTACTGTGACGCAGGTGGCACAAAAGCATGGCTGGACAGAATCGATGGTCTGGTCCCTGGCCCTGGAAGAAAAAGATGATCTTAAGAAGTTCAAGGAACTTGGCTGGGGATTAAGAGCCTGGGACCAAGAGCTCTCTTGGCCGGTAAGCTCAAAAGGAAAAGCTGATCTCGTCATTTTTGATCCGCCATACTTTGACAAGAAAGCAGACGGCTATGGTGAAAAAAGGCCCCGGCCTGCAAAGAAAAGAATATCTATAATTTCTTGAAGCCTTTTTCACCCTTCTGAAGCACAAGGTTAAAAAAACGACAATTCTTGCTTTCATCAATTCGGACTGGCGGAATTTTCAGAGTAGGCAGGCAATAGAAGAAACAGGTAAAAGGGCAATCATGGTAGATGATTATCTTAATATTCTTAAAAAGACAGGATGGCACCGCAGTCACATCATCCAGGCTCCCATATCTGCCCAGCGTTTCACCGCAGTGGTTGTTGCCGCAATGCATAAAAAACGAATCCTGGGTGCTATAGGCAGGTATGTGATCATTTTAAAACAATCGGGATAAAAAAAGCTTGCAACAAGATGATTGTAACAAACTGACCTGGAGTATAACTAAAAAAATGCACCGAATAAATCGGTGCATTTCCATGTTCACGGCGGCTGGACGCCGCCGTGAATGCGGTGCTGACTTCGTCCAATTCCTGTCCCCGGTGCCGCGCGCCAGAACCAGTAACTGGACCGGACAATCTCCCACCGCACAATCAAACTGGCGTTTGCTCCCACGGCACTCAATGCCGGTCAGCACCGCATTAGCTTTCAAAACAAATATACGATCGTATTTTGCTAAAATAAGAAAATTTTAAATATCTGATATTGCTTGCCACGTTACATTTTTTTATCAAGCATACCAAGGCAGAAGGAAAAAAGGTATTTTTGTTATTTATGGATGAAATATGACCTAAGAATTGCTGGGATTATAAGCATTTCCTTGATTTAAAGCTTTTTTAACTATATAAAAAAGACCATGTATGGCTGGACCGGAAATATTTTACACATCAACCTGACCACCCAAAGCTTTCGGGTCGAAACCCCGGGGATTGATTTTTACAAAAAATATATGGGGGGCAAAGGAATGGGCGGATACTATCTTCGCCAATGCGCAACCCTTCCCTTTGATCATCCCGACATGGTAATCGCTTTTTTTACCGGCCCCCTGGTGGCAACCATTGCCCCCACATCTGGACGGGCACATCTGGTTTCAAAATCTCCCCTGACAAACCTTGTGGGAGACGCTTCCCTGGGAGGAAAACTTGCCACCCAACTAAAACGGGCCGGCTGGGACGGCATGGTGATCACCGGCAAAAGCCCCTATCCCATGGGCATTCAAATTTCCGACAACCTGGTAAAATTTTGTCGAGCAGATCATTTATGGGGCCTTTCTACCCAGGAGATCCATAAAACTCTTTCACCGAAAAAAGCAGGTCTTGCCTGTATCGGCCCTGCGGGTGAAAACGGTGTCAGGTTTGCGTCTGTCACGGTGGATCTTCACCATGCTGCGGGCAGAGCAGGCCTTGGACTTTGCTTTGGAGTTAAAAATTTAAAATACCTGCTGGTGGAAGGCCAGGGACATACACGGGTAAAGAACGCCAATAGCCTGAAAGAAGCCAGGGAAGAAATTTTCCGGCTCACGGCCGCTTCTCCTGCCCTCATGGGTGAATACGGGTTTTCCAACCTCGGCACAGGGGCGGTATACGATCTAATGGACAGCCGCCGCATGATGCCCACAGATAATTTTTTGGCCACCCGGTTTGAGCATGCAGCCACACTCAATGCCGCTGCCTACTCAAAAACCTATGAACCCAAAAAACACGGATGCAGAGGCTGCCACATCCTGTGTAAGAAAATCGGCACCAAAAATAAACCCCTGGCAACCATGCCGGAATTTGAAACCATGTCCCATTTTACGGCACTTATCGGATGCCACGACATTGATCTTGTGATTGAGGCCAATGATCGCTGCAACCGCCATGGTATGGATACCATATCAGCAGCTGTCACCCTTGCCGCAAGAAGAGAAATCACAGGGCAAAATTTTACCAGGGACACTCTTTTATCCCTGTTGGATGACATGGCCATGGACCGTGGGGAAGGAAAAGAGTTAAACAAGGGATCTGTTGCCTATGCAAAAGCCATGGGACAACCCGGGGCCGCCATGGCAGTAAAAGGTATGGAACTGCCGGCCTATGATCCCCGGGGGGCCTACGGCATGGCACTGGGATATGCTCTTTCCACCCGGGGGGGCTGCCATCTTCGGGCCTATCCCATCAGCCATGAAATTTTTAGAAAACCCGTGGCAACCGATCGATTCAGTTTCAGCGGCAAGGCCAGGATCATTAAAATTGCAGAAGACTTCAATGCAATAGTCGATTCCCTCACCGCCTGCAAGTTTATTTTCTTTGCCGCCAGCCTGGAAGAATACGCCAAAGCTTATACAGGTGTCACAGGAGAACCAAGTTCCGCCCAGGATCTTGTTTCAATTGGAGAACGGATCTATTACAATGAACGCATAATTAATTATCTAAACGGATTTGATGCAAAGGATGATGATCTGCCCCGGCGATTTTTTAATGAACCCGGGACCAGCGGCAATCAGATCCAGATACCGCCCATCGACCGGGAAGATTTTTTAGCAGCCCGGAAAAAGTATTATAATATCCGGGGCCTGGACAGTTCCGGAAACCCCCGAAAAGAAAAAGCCAAGGCATTGGGACTTAAATGGAGCAACTTGTAAATAAATACGCAAATAAACTGGCCGCAGCAGGACTTGCAGAAAAGACAGGCCCGGCAAGCCCCCTTGTGGGTGGTCTTGATGATACCCTGGTCTGGAATCGCAAAGGGCCTGAAATAAAACTCCTTGAGCAAATTTTTAACAGACTCAACATCAACTCTCTGGTCTTTTTACGGCCCAAAGCACCCTATGACAAAATTATCCGTTTTCTGGCCCAAAACGCCTTGAAAACCAACGGATTAATTCAACCCAAAGATTGTGAAACCCGGACTTTTCTCCACGATCTGCCAGTCATAAACCGGTTTTCCCTCGACAAAATAATTAGGACATTAAAAAAAAGAAAAAGCGTAATCATTGCCGCGCCGGAGGATGACCCTGATTTCACGGGCACGGCAATTATCACCCACGGAACGGTCAGCCCGGAGCAGGGATTTGTGGTGGCAAGTTCAGTGTGTTTTGCCTGCTTTGTAAAGTTTTTTGCCGATTACCTGGAAAACCTTCAATTGGGAAAAGCAAGCCTACAGTCCCACAATCTCTTTGATACCCTAACTAAAAATTTAGATTTAATCCCCAGGCGAGTGGCCCTGCCAGAGCTTGACAAAGGTCCTTTTTTAACGGAAGAACAGATCTATGCCGCCATTGTCCAGGCAGGGCGCCAAACGGTAGCCTACGGCCTTGTGGATTCCTATTTCGGTAATATTTCCTATTGCCGGGACAATATTTTATACATAAGCCAGACCGGAAGTTCCCTGGACGAACTTGAAGGTTGTATCGATCCGATTCCCCTGGATGGATCATCCAGTGCGGGACTCACAGCTTCCAGCGAATTGACAGCCCATATAAAAACCATTCTTGAAACCAACTGTGGGGCAATTCTCCACGGGCATCCAAAATTTTCGGTAATCTTGTCCATGGATTGCGACCCCGAAAAAAAAACGATCTGTACCCATAAAGACAGCTGCCATATTCGTTGCCCCTATGAAAGGTTTATCGATCAGATCCCCATTGTTCCAGGAGAGGTGGGAACCGGCCCCAATGGCCTTTGCAACACCCTGCCAAAGACATTCAAAAATTCAAACCATTGCATTGTATACGGCCATGGGGTATTTACCCTGGGAAAAAATGATTTCTCCCGGGCCTTTGCAACCTTGATGGAGGTGGAAACAAAATGCAAGATCACCTATTTCAACAGGGTAAAGCAACTCAGAAAAGCAATTATCTAAGCATTTGCATTAAAAAGAAAGCCTGCCATATCTCGCATTTTATCCTGAAGATTAAGCATTTCGTCCGATGGAAATTGTCGAATCAACTGGTTTGACTCTTTATCAATCACCTTGACAATAATTTCATTATTTTCTTCATGAACCGTAAAATTCAATTTTGTTTGAATTGTTTTGGACATATTCTGGAAAGAATCAAGGACATCCATAACATCCTGACTTGTCATCCCGGAGGGTGTCTGAACAATCTTTTCTTCCGTGGGTTCTGCCTCGGTTGTCTGCTGAAGATTTGCCTCAATAGATTGCAATTGAGAAACATCAATACTGCTCTGGCCATTCACTTTGGTAGCTACATTATCCATTGTTCTCCTCCTTTTGGCGAACATTCCCAAGCAAGACCATTATCTGATATTTCCCAGGATAATTTCAAAAACTTCATAAAATGAAGCGTTCCCGTTAAAATTATATTCGGTTTCCCATGGGAAAAGCTTAAGAATAAAAAAATTTACCCGCATTTTAATTTGACAGACTGCCGAAGTTATGGAAAGCTCATAAGAGACCAAATCTCAAAATTATAAACGGCCTGATTATAATTTTTTTTTAAAAATCCATCATTTTTTTTTCACCGCCGATGGAAAAGCCGAATAGAACTTAGGGAACCCAAAAACCCATGGAAAAAACCGACGCTAAAAGGCACCGTTTTAGATTAATAAAAGCCTATCGTACGACTTTGGGGATTATAATAAGTTTTGGATGGATCAAATTGGCAGGTCATGTTTTAGGAACTAAATGGCAGACACAAAAAATGGAGACTGCAAATATCCAAAATGCCCGACACCTGAAAAAAACAATTATGGAACTAAAAGGCTTATTCATTAAAGTGGGTCAGCTTCTAAGCATCATGAGCAATTTTTTACCAGAAACATTTCGAAATGAGTTGGAAGGCCTGCAAGATAAAATTTCATCAAGGCCCTACGAAGAGATCGCCGACAGAATCCATTCTCAACTTGGTAACTCTCCGGATATTCTATTCAAGTCCTTCAACAAAACACCTGTTGCCAGCGCTTCTTTAGCACAGGTGCACGAGGCATATTTACCGGATGGACGCCGGGTAGCAGTAAAAGTGCAGTACATGGATATTGATAAAATTGCAAGGCAGGATTTAAAAACTATTCATAGAATCCTTGGTATAGTCGGATTTCTTTTCCAAATAAAAGGGATAAATACAAATTTTCAGCAGATAAAAGAGATGATTCTGGAAGAATTAAATTTTACCAAAGAAGGGAAACATATCGAGACAATTGCTGCTAATTTTAAGGATGATACCGATATAAAATTTCCCAAGGTTATCCATGGATATTCCACACAAAAAATTTTGACCACAGAATTTATGGAAGGAGTAAAAGTCACAAATCTGGCCTATTTGAAAAAACATGGGATCGATCGTGAGGCCCTGGCAAACCGCATCATAACTGCCTATTGCCGGATGATTTTTACCGATGGTATTTACCATGCAGATCCCCACCCCGGCAACATTTTGGTTCAAACTAACGGCAGTGTTGTATTTGTAGATTTTGGCGCGGTTGCAAGGCTTTCCCCGGCAATGAAAGAGGGTATTCCCCAATTTCTGGAAGGAGTTTTAAAACGCAACAAAGTTCAAATCACCGATGCCTTGCGCCTGATGGGTTTTATTGCCTATGATAGCCATGGATACGAGGTTGAAACCATAATTGATTATATTTATGGGCGTTTCTTAGAAGAACTCTCCTTTGATTCCTGGAATTTAAAAGATATCCGGATAGGTATAGAAGCAAGAATGGAGATGATAAGCGATTTTCGCAAATTAAACATCTCCATGCGAGACCTGATGGTTGAATTTCATATACCAAAAGATTGGGTGTTATTGGAGCGTACCGTTATTTTATTGATGGGATTATGCACATATCTGGAACCGAAAATGAATCCCATGAAAACTATTAAACCCTATCTGGAAACCTTTGTTTTAGGACCAACCAGAAACTGGAAAACATTTGTCGGTTCCATCTTCAAGGATATGGCTGTCGCAGCATTCAAAATGCCCGAAGAAATCAACAAACTTTTGTCCAAAACTAACCAGGGGAAACTGGAATTTCAAATTAACAATGTAACCCAAGGGGCACAATTGCTTTATGTATTGGGACACCAGATTTTATGGGGGTTATTCTCCATGGTATCAGGAGTAATGGCCTATATTTCCTATCTTCATGGGGAGTCCTTGCTTGTCGACTGGTTTGCCGGCGCATCTGCTTTTTTTATTATCTGCCTGGTAACCAGCATGTGGCGCGTCAATAAAAAACACAGGAAAAGACACAGGGAAAAAAAATAAAAAAACGATATTATAATCTTTACAAGGCTATCCATTGCTTTTGTCATTCTCATAATTTTGATACAATAAGAACTCTTTGCTTGACCAGATGCAAATAAAATTGCAGAATAAAACCATATTCATCGATAATTTGATCAACCCCATTAACAGGTAATTGCCTTGGAAGGACAACACAAAGCCGTAAAAAACCACAAAAACATCAACCTATGGCCCCCTGCCATCGGCATCATTTGTCTATGGTCCCTGTTCATTATTGTTTCCTGGATATGGCTTACCCAGGTTATCCAATCGGGAACCATTGAAACAGCCAGGATCGAGGCAAGAACCGTTTTTCACAATGATCTGATTTACAGACAATGGAATGCAAACCATGGCGGGGTATATGTCCCGGTATCCCCTGACACCCCACCTAATAAATACCTCAAGACAAAACACAGGGAAATCCAGACCCCCGACGGCATCACCCTTACAAAAATTAATCCGGCGTACATGACCCGGCAGGTTCATGTACTGGCAACCAAAAACTATGGATATAAAAACCATATTACCAGCTTGAACCCCATCCGCCCCCAGAATGTTCCAGATCCCTGGGAAACAAAAGCGCTCAAACTCTTTGAAAAGGGAAAAACCGAAGTCAGCTCCGTGGAGATAATGGACAAAACAAACTATCTGCGCCTCATGCGTCCCCTGATCACGGGAAAAAAATGCCTGACCTGCCACGCAAAACAGGGATACAAAATTGGAAATATCCGGGGGGGAATCAGTATTGCCATCCCTCTCTCCCCCCTTACAGCCATTGAAAGAACCAATATCATAACCCTGAGCCTCATATACGGATTTCTATGGATAATAGGTGTTGCTGGCACTCTTCTGGGCCTTTTTTTTCTGAAGCGCCAGATCAAAAAACGCCACCAGGCAGAAGAACAGCTGCGAGAACACCATAAAATGGAGGGGGTTATGGAAATGGCAGGGGCTGTCTGCCATGAACTGAACCAGCCCCTGCAAATGATTCTGGGCAATTCGGAAATCATTTTAATGGAGATGGAACCGGACCACCCCCTGGCAAAACAGCTCCAAAACATCCAGAAACAGGTGGAACGGATGTCCAGAACAACCCGGAATCTGATAAAAATCACCAATTATGAAACCAAACAATTCCCCCAGGGTAAGATAATCGATATCGATAAAGCATCTGAAGGTGATGGGACATCTAACAATGACCAAACACCCGAATAATCAACTATACCTCCCGGACCATAAATCAAATTTATATTCAATTTTTTATTCGTGCCCTGGAGAGTAAAAAACACAGGAATCTTTCCTATTAAACCTTCTCAGGCTGGACTTTCCTGCCTCTTCCAGTCATTCCCAGATAGATGGCGATCAAAACCATAACCACCCCCAGCCACCCGGCAATGCCGGTCTGACGGTTAAAAAAGAGAACATCCCAGATAAAAGCAAGGGTCGGCTGGAGCAATAAAATCAACCCGGCCCGGGAAGCCTGGACCTTTGGCAGACAATTGGAAATCAGCACCCAGCCAAAGGCCTGGGACAAAAAGCCCAAACCCAACAAAGAAAAGAGCGAAGAGATCCCCGGTATGGCAAAAGAATCACCCGAAGCAAACACAGCAGAACCCAAAAAAAATGAAGCGGCAGCTGTCACCACCATCTGATAGTAAAAAACTGAATCACCGGACCTATTTGGATCATCCGATTGAAGATACCGAAGCAATAATATAAATATACTATAAAAGACAGCCGTAAGCCCACCAAAAACAAGGCCCAAAAGATAATCGGAACTCAATTGTTCAACATCCAGTCCAATCACCATGAAAAGGCCCAAAAATACCAGGGGCAAAGAAAAAACAAACCAGACGCCCAGGCGTTCCTTAAAGACTAACCATCCCATAATTGCTAAAACAAATACCTGGCCATTCCCCAGAATGGTTGCAAGGCCAGGCCCTATATGCTTAATACTAGTATGCCAGCAAAAAAGATCCAGACTGAATGCCAGACCGCAAAGAATGGCCACTAAATTTTTTTTCAGGCTCTTTTTTTTAAATTCCCCTTTTATCCAACAGGCGCAAACCAAAAAAAGGCAACCGAGAAACACCCGGTAAAAAGCTGAAACCAGAGGAGGGACCATGGAAGTCTTAACAAAGATACCAGAAAAACTGATGATAACAGCACCAATTATCAAAGCTGGCACCGGGTGTTTATAAAACCTGTGAAATGACATGATTCTATTCCTTTTATATAAAAAAAAGAAAGTAAAGATTTATACAACCTAGGTCAAGTAAAAAGATTTAATTGAAGTTAACAAATCAAACCTTTTTACTTTCATTATTGGATTTTTTGCAAAGGACATGGTAATTTAACTGATTCTTCCAACTTAAGTTTTATCATATTTACTAAATTTATAAGGGAAGTGGATGAATTTATTTAGAATTGATATTAAAAGATATGACAAAGATAAAATCTGGGTCGTTGAATGGTCTGCCCATATTATTAAAATAACAAAAGAAAGACCGGCCCCAATCCCGGATATTTACTGTCATGTTTAATAATATCTCCATACGTGCAGGGGCTCACGCCATTAAGATCATTCAAGATGAGGGACTGGATCTGTCCCGGGTAAAAATTCTTGCCGGCGCATCCGGGTCGGCTAAATTTCTCGTGTTAACCGGAATTGACAGACTATTGATCTCTTTATTTAAAGACAGGACCGATCCCCTTTATCTTATCGGAACCTCAATCGGTGCCTTTCGAATGGCTGCTTTTTGCCAAAAAGATCCCCTCACCGCAATCAAAACCCTTGAAGAAGAATATATTGCCCAGCAATATACTGGGCACCCGACCCGGGAAGAAATCACCCTGAAAACCAAAAAAATTCTGGATGCCTATATTGATGACAATGATATTGAAGCCATGCTCAATCATCCTTTCATGAAAATTGGTTTTTTGTCCAACAGATGTAAAAGCCTTCTTAAACACAAGCATATTTTTCTCCAATGGATGGGCCTCACACTTGCGGCAGGAGTGAACCTGTTTAACCGGAATGGACTTGGATATTTCTTTGAAAGAGCTCTTTTTTGTGGACCGGGCAAAAAACCACCTTTTGCTGCCATGGACCAATTTCCCATGGAAATCCACGGCCTGACACCATCCAATTTTAAATCTGCACTATTATCTTCGGGATCTATTCCCATAGCAATGGAGGGCATTTGCGACATTGATGGTATACCGGGAGTTTTTCTAGATGGCGGAATCCTTGACTATCACCTGGACATACCCTTTTTACCCAATTCAGATAAACTTGTTTTATATCCCCATTTTTATGAAAAAATTACACCCGGATGGTTTGATAAACCATTAAACCGCAAACCCGACAGCCTCCACATGGAAAATGTGGTACTGGTTGCACCATCCAACACCTTTGTGCAAAGCCTTCCCGGGGCAAAGATACCCGATAGAAAAGATTTTATAACCTTTAAAGGAAAAGATAAGGAACGCCGAACCTATTGGAAAACAGTCCTTGAAAAAAACAAACAATTGGGAAATGAATTGTTTGAAGCCATACAATCAAAAAAAATAAGACAATTAGTAAAGCCCATATAAAAAAAGATACCATCACTGCCAGGAGAACTTTTTTTCAAGAATCGCAACCGCCCGGGACAAAGGAAAGGTGAGGAAAAACTATCGACAAAAAAGAATCTGCGCCATGGTTTTGCCATCGGCATACCCTTTAGCAAATCTCCCATGGAAAAAGGGATGGGATAATAATTTTAGTGAAACCCGGGGGAATGAATAAAGACACTTGGCGCTGAAATGGTACAACCAAAGATCTGTTCTTATCTTTTTTATCTCTTTTGCATAGGCAATACCCGGAAAAATTCCGGTATCACAAGAAGAGATAATAGCCTGGGCAGCGGCCTGTCCGCTTTTAAGAGCAAAATAAATTCCTTCCCCGAGAAGGCTTTCCCCAAACCCGGCAGCATCACCCGATAAAAGAACCCGCCCCTGCCCCGGGCAATAGCTATATCCTCCCACACCAATGGAATAACCTTTAATTGCCTGGAGCCTATCAGTACCAAAACGTTTTTGGGCATACTCAACCAATTGACCTTGTTTTAAGGCAGGTTGTCCCGTGGTGGAATAGATGCCAATATTAAGATGGTTCTTTTTAGGAAAAACCCAATAATACCCTTTTCCCGGCATGGAAAAATCAAACTCCATGGGAAAAAGTTCAGGACAATCTACCCGGATATCAGCTTCAAGGGCAGGATACCGCCTCACCCGACAAACCGGATGGGTCAAACGCCTTACGACTGAGTTAGCCCCGTCCGCACCAATAAGATAACGCGATTTTATCAATTGATCGCTGGTTCTGATCTCCAAATGATTTTTTTTCTCTTCAATGGAAACAATCTTTTTAACCACCTGGAATTGACCTGCTTTTTTTTGAACCATCTCCAGTGAAAAAAGATCCAGCTCCCATCGCTGGGTCATATAACACAAAGGTTTTTCATCCTGGATCAAAAAAGCCCGACCAAGATTAGGCCAAATTTTTATACTGGAGCACTCCCGTTGGATAATAGAAGAGATATCATATTTGAACAATGCCCTTGCCTTGGGAGTGATACCACCGGCACAGGCCTTTTTTCTCGGAAAGCCATATTTATCCAACAACAGCACGGAAAAACCCTGGGACAACAGATCAAAAGCTGCGGCAGTCCCGGCAGGACCAGCCCCTATGATAACAACGTCAATCATGGGGCTTATATAACAGATCCTAAATCAGATTTCAAATCTAAGGGATAGAATCAATCTGTACCCACATTTTCTAAAACCTTTAATGTTAATGAATATTTATTTACTGATTTGATTGCATAGATAACATCCCCCAGGCGAATCACATTCCCATTGGTTTGCCTGGAAAATTGCTGGGGATAAGCATACCCAGGGTCCAGTTCAAGCAGGTAAAGATCCAGCATTATCTGGCCCTTTTCAAACCCTTTAAACACCAGACAAGTGTTCTTAACCTTTACCCGGTCATTTCGCACCAATAATAATTGATCTGCAGATATATACGATTTCATCTTAAGGCTTGTCACACTGGACTGGGGCTGCCATCTCTTATGTTGATCATTGAAAGTCGAATTTGATCCATAATAGGTAATCCCGAAGGGCACAGCCAAGCATAAAAAAACAAGAAGAAAGATCAACCATGCTTCTTTATTAAATAATGACATCTAGTGCCTCCCCCTTTTCACAATACAAAAAAAGTACACCCAATTAAAATTGAATAACTTGAGTTTACGACTTATAAGTTATAATTATTACATACAATTATAAAACCATATCCTGCAAGATAATTCTAACCTTTTAAACGAAAAATACAAAAACATTCATAATAAATTAAGGAGGATATATTACGTTGACAGGAATATTCCCTTTTGATATTATTTTTAATCAAAAAGCCAATTAAATAAATTTCATAGAAATACCATCGAAAAATTTTCTACCTCTATCAAGGTGATGACGTGGAAAGAAAACAAGAAATTTTAATCGTCGATGATAAACTTGAAAATATTTTCAATATAAAACAAATTCTTGCAGATACAAACACTAAAATCATAGGTGCATCAAGCGGAAATGAAGCACTTATTGCAAACTTAAACCATCGTTTTGCCCTGACAATTTTAAATGTCAAAATGCCTAAAATGGATGGATATGAGTTAGCAAAACTTCTTCGATCCGAAGAAAAAACAAATAAACTCCCCATTATTTTTATTTCCAGAGTTTACTCAAATGATTATCACATGTTTAAAGGATATGACTCAGGAGCAATTGATTTTTTAGTCAAACCTTTTGATGCGAAAATTCTTTTAAACAAAGTAATAGTTTTTCTCGAACTGGATCACCATAAAAATGAAATCAAAAATCAACTTGACCAACTAAAAATATCCGAAAGCAAATTTGAAAGCCTTGTTCTTACTATTCCAGATATTGTTTATCGAATTGACCCAGGGGGCAAATTTACATTTATCAATAATGCCATAGAAAAACTTGGGTATACACCAGCAGAACTTATCGGCTCACATTTCAGCAGTATTATATTGCCTGTGGACGTTGACAGGGTCTCACGGATAAAAGTTCTTGAGAAAAATCAAAATTCCTTAATCCAACGCACAAACTCCATAAAATTATTTGATGAACGACGAACAGAAAAAAGAAAAACAACCGGCCTTGAAATTCACTTAATTTCCAAGAAAAAAAATGATCTCTTATCAGGAACCCTGGAAGATATCAGCAATAGCAATATTCTGGTTGAAGTCAACAGCGCAGGCCTTTACTCAAATAAGGTAGAAAAGCAAAATAAAATTTTTATTGGCACCGTCGGGGTAATAAGGGATATCACTGATCGAAAAAAATTAGAAGACAAGCTGCGAAATGCTAATGACCAATTAGAAATGAAAATCTGGGAACGAACATCTGAGCTTGTAAACAAAAATCAAGCCCTGTCTGCTGAGATAAAAAAAAGAAAAACTGCTGAAGAAAAAAGCAAGAAAGCTAAAAAAGAGTGGAAAGAAATTTTTGAGGCCATCGGCCATATGACAATGATTTTAGATAAAGACCGCACAATTATTTCTGCCAATCGGTCGACAATTGAACAAATCGGGAAATCAAAAGAAGAGATTATCGGGAAAAAATGTTATGAAATTTTTCACCATTCAGATACTGCCCATGAAAACTGTCCAATAAAACATTTTGATAACTCCGGTGATATAACTACAAAAGAAGTTCTATTTAAAGCCACAAATAAATCATATATCGTTTCTTGTACACCTATTTTCAGTAATAATAGAAAACTTCAAAAAATCATTCATATTGCAACCGATATTACCCATAGAAAAAAACTTGAAAAAGATTTAATCCAATCCCACAAAATGGAAGCCATTGGAACTTTAGCAGGAGGGATAGCCCATGATTTTAACAACATTCTATCCGTTCTTTTAGGCTATTCAGACCTTTCATTGCAGAATGTGGAACCAGGCTCCATACTTGAAGAGAATTTAAAAGAAATATACAACGCCGGAATACGAGCAAAAGATCTAGTCAAACAAATTTTAACTTTTGCCAGACAGGCGGAAGATGAATTACTGCCGAGCCGGGTGGATTTAATCGTAAAAGAAGTGATAAAATTTATCAGATCATCCATTCCATCAACCATCGCAATCAAAGATGATATTCAAACCAAATCTAAAACAATGGCCAATGTAACCCAAATTCATCAAGTTTTAATGAATTTATGCAGTAATGCCTCCCATGCCATGAACAAAATGGGAGGCATTTTAACCATCGGTCTTAAAGATATAAAAATTGATGACAAAATATCTCAAATTCCCTTTGAGCCTGGTGATTACCTGGAATTGACTGTATCCGATACCGGAACGGGAATCTCTCCAGATATAATAGATCATATTTTTGAGCCTTATTTTACTACCAAAGACACAGGTGAAGGCACTGGAATGGGATTGGCCGTAGTACAAAGCATCATCAAGGAGACAGGTGGGTATCTAACTGTCAAAAGCCGGTCGGGAAAGGGCACTGTTTTCACAATTTTTCTGCCCATAATAATTGAAAAAGACATGGAGTTTAAGATAAATAGTAATTTAGTAAATACAAAAGGAGATGAACATATTCTATTGGTAGATGATGAACCAGATATCACCAAAGTGAACCGACAAATTCTTCAAAACTTTGGATACCGGGTTACCACAAAAAACAATTCCATTGAGGCTCTGGAACTATTTGCTAAAGATCCAGACAAATTTGATATAGTTATCAGCGATATGACCATGCCGGAGATGCCGGGAGATAAGTTACTGACAAACATTTTGAAAATAAAACCTGACATCCCCGTTATTTTATGCACAGGTTATAGTAAAAATATTTCCAAAGAAACTGCCATTAAACTCGGAATAAAAGCATTTTTAAACAAACCCCTTAATAAAAAAGAACTTGTTAAAACTATTCGCAAACTCTTAGATTAATCAATAACCTTAAATGAAAAATAGTAATCTGCGTCTATCCATAAACCCCCAACCTGCCAAACTGTTATTTAGTGCCAGACCGAAAATCCGTGCTTGGATGAAAATTTGCCCATATGTAAGGCGCAAGAAAACTTGAAACCGGAGTGTACTATAGTACATGAGGCCCGATTCTATAATTTGGCAAGTTTTTACAGCAACGCAGCATATGGGTGAGTTTTCGTTCAAGCACTATTTATTTTTTCGAACCAGGGATAAAACCATGGCCTCGACCATATCTCCAATGCGTGTCATATGGGCAATACGCTCAGCTTCTGTCCGGCCGGGATAATTTCGAAAGGAAATGAGAATACCGGAAAGACAGGAAAACAAAGTATGGGCCAAAATTCGTGCATCCTTGTCACATCCAAGTTTTCTGAACACCAATTCAAACAGGTCCATGAGCCTGCGTCCAATTTCATTGAGTTGGTCCACAGCCCCCATGTCCCTATTGCCGTGGAGAGCAAAATGGGTAATCATCCGCCATTGAGCAGTATGGGCAATATAATATGCCAGAAAATGGGTGATGCATATGTTCACACAATTTTCTCCGGCCAAAGCCTTATCAACCTGCCCCGGACCAGCGTGATTGATACGAGACTCAAGGTCCTCTATGAAATCACAAGAATCCATATAAGCGATTTTAGCATACAATTCTTCTTGACTCTTAAAATAAGTGTAAATAGAAGATTTTGCAATGCCGGCGGCCTTTGCTATCTCTGCCATACTAGCCTTATCATAGGTTTTCTGACCGAAAACTTCCCGGGCTGAATCAATAATGATCTGCTGTCGAAGCTTTCTTTCCTTTATCTTAAGTTTACCTAAAGTATCATTTTTTTTCATTGAAATCCTGTATTATTCCATGGTGTTTTTACCTATTTACTCTCCCCATATCATATCCCATAAAATTCATCAAGTGGCGGTTGACATATCGACCGACGTTCGCTATAAAAACCAATAGACAAAAAAAATCCTTTGATGTTCAACCTGCCACCATCAACAAGGAGGATAAATGCTCAATTACAGGCCCTGGTTTGACCATTACGCAGATGTCCCCTACTCCCTGAACTACCCAGGTATGACCATGTACGAATCGGTAATGCAATCTGCAACCCGAGTTCCCGACAAAATTGCCTGGGATTTTATGGGCACCCTATGCACCTACAACAAATTTTCAGAGGCCATTTCCCAATGCGCCAACGCCCTTGCAAGCCTTGGTCTTAAAAAGGGAGACACCATTACTATCTCCATGCCCACATCCCCCCAGGCAATTATCTGCTTTTATGCAACCAACAAACTGGGGGCCATAGCCAGCATGATCCATCCTTTATCCACCCAAAGTGAGATCAAATTTTATTTAAACCTATCCAAATCTTCCATGGCCCTGACCCTGGATGCCTTTTATGACAAATTTGCGGCGATAATGGAAAAAACCCATTGTAAAAGACTGATTCTGACCCGGATCGGAGATTACCTGTCTCCTGTCAAGCAGTTCGGCTTCTGGCTGACCAAGGGGAGAAAACTCCCCGGAGTACCCCCAAAAGCAAATATTTCCTGGTGGCAGGATCTGATGAAAGGATCTTTTCCAAACCAGGAAAAAGCCGCTATGACCACCGATGACACAGCCGTAATTTTATACAGCGGTGGTACCACGGGAAAGCCCAAGGGAATCCTTCTTACCAATATGAATTTCACTTCCCAAGGCATGATGGTGGCGGCCTGGGGCAACATAGATGAAACAGATTCCATTTTGGCCATTTTGCCTGTTTTCCATGGCTTTGGCCTGGGGGTCTGTGTCAACGCAGCCTTCATGGGAGGAGCCAAAAGCATATTGGTACCCCAATTCACCCCACAAATTGTTGCCAAACTGATACGAACCAAAAAACCCAGTATCATCATCGGCGTTCCCACCCTCTATGCTGCCCTAAACAAAAATAAAGATTTCAAAAAAGCAGACCTTACCTGCCTCAAAGCTTCTTTTTGCGGGGCCGACACCCTGCCCATGACTGTAAAAGAAGATTTTGAAGCCATCGTCAGATCCCGGGGCGGCAATATAAAGCTTCTGGAAGGATATGGACTGACAGAAGCTGTCACCGCCATCATGGCCATGCCCATGGATGCCTATCGCCCAAACAGTATCGGAATTCCCTTTTCAGACATGGATGCCAAAATCGTTAAGCCGGACACCATGGAAGAAGCCCCCCCGGGAGAAGACGGAGAAATCTGTGTGAGTGGCCCTGCTGTCATGAAAGGATACTTAAATCAGAAAGAAGCAACCGATGAGACCCTCAAAATCCATGCAGATGGAAAAACCTGGCTCCACACCGGTGATATTGCAAGCCAGGATATGGATGGATTCTTTTATTTCAAGCTGCGTCAAAAACGAATGATCAAATCCTCGGGCATGAATGTTTACCCGGCCCAGGTGGAAGACGTCCTGTACAAACACCCCTGGGTGGCAGATGCATGTGTCATAGGGGTACCCGACAAAGAACAGGTTGAACGAATCAAAGCCTTTGTAGTACTCAAGGAAGGAATTTTCCCCGGGGCTGCCACGGAGCAAGACCTCATAATCCACTGCCGCAAAGATCTGATCAAATGGAGCTGTCCTCGAGCCATTGAATTTAGAGATACCTTACCCACCACCCTGGTGGGTAAAGTGGCCTTTAAAACACTGGAGGACCAAGAATTAAAACGTTTACGCCAGAAAGGCGAATACACAGGAGACCATTGAAGATGAAAGAAATCAATCCATTCCATGCTGCCATAAATGATCCTGGGGGTCTGGCCGCCGGCATAAAAAAAAGATCCGGCAAAATCCTAGGTTATATGTGTTCCTACGCCCCGGAAGAATTGATCCATGCGGCCGGTTTTCACCCCATGCGGTTGTTTTCCTCCAAATCAGACATCTGCCTGGCCCAGAACCATCTCCAGGCTTATTGCTGCTCCTTGGTCAGAGGGGTGTTGGAAGACAGCCTGGCTGGCCGCCTGGATTATCTGGAAGGCATGGTTTTCCCCCATACCTGTGATTCCATCCAGCGCCTGAGCGATATCTGGCGTCTCAATACAAAATTTAATTTTTTTGCCGATGTGGTCATGCCGACCAAACTTAACACTAAAAGCGCACGAACCTATATGACCGATGTACTCAAAAAATTTAAAACTGATCTTGAAAAGGCCGCGGAACACTCCATTACCCAAAACGATCTTCAAAACTCCATTAGTCTTTTCAACCGCATCAGAAGAGATCTATCCCGGATCTACGAACTCAAAAGCCAGTTCCCTTCCATTATCAAGGGAACCGATCTATTTGCCATTATCAAAGGCAGTATGATCATGGACAGAGAAGAGCTTGCCCAAAGACTTGAAACAATTGTTCTTCTCCTTGAAAAAAAAGATCCACCACCATATTCAGGCAAACGAATCATCCTGGCCGGCTCCATCTGCGACATGCAAGATATTTACAAGCTCATCGAAGCCTCGGGAGGTTCTGTAGTAGCAGATGATCTTTGCACAGGCAACCGATGGTTTGAAGGATCAATGCCCGAAAATATTGATCCTATCGAGGCCTTAACCGCCCGGTATGCAGACAGAGCGATCTGTCCTGCCAAACACTCCGGCAACACGACCCGGGGAGAAAATTTATTAGCCCTTGCCGATACCCACAAGGTTGACGGGGTGATCTTTGCTACCTTAAAATTTTGTGATCCCCATGCCTTTGATTACCCCTATATGAAAGAGTTTTTGGAAAAAAGCTCAATCAAAAATCTTCATCTGGAATTGGACGACCAGCAGCAGGGCCTGGGGCAGCTTTCCACCCGCCTTGAAACCTTTATTCACATGATTTAATCATCTTATTTACTTTTGAGGAACCAACCCATGACCGATACCGACAAAAAAAAAGACAAACGAAAAATAAGAGCCGCCAAAAAAATGCGGGAGATCATGACCACCTATTACCTGGATGCCATGACAGCCAGGGAAAACAACAAAAAGGTTGCATGGATCACTTCAGGGGGTCCCGTGGAGCCCCTCATTGCCATGGATATCATTCCGGTCTATCCGGAAAATCACGGGGCCATGATAGGGGCATCCAAAATGGGGGAAGAGCTGTGCATAAAAGCCGAAGAGATGGGATACAGCCAGGACCTGTGTTCCTATGCCAGAACCGATATTGCCTGCTGCAAAGTCAATGGCGGCCCCATGGGAGGACTGCCCCAACCTGACATGCTGATCTGTTGTAACAATATCTGCGGTACTGTGCTCAAATGGTATGAAGTTCAGGCCCGCCATTTTAATGTTCCCCTTTTCATCCTGGACACCCCGATCTGCCATACCGATTATTCCAGGGAGGTAGAATCCTATGTCCGACGCCAAATGGACGAATATATTATTTTTCTTGAAACAGCCGTCGATAAAAAATTTGACCATGATAAAATGGCCGAGGTAGGACGTCTTGCCTTCCAGGGTCAAAAACTTTGGCAAAAGGTTCTTAAAACCACCACCCACAAGCCATCGCCCATGAGCGCCTTTGATGCCTTTTTCTTTCTGGCCCTCATAGTAACTCTCAGGGGAACACAAATAGCTGTGGATTTTTATGAAGAACTGAGTCTGGAAATGGAAGAACGAATACAAACAGACATCAGCATCATACCCCATGAAAAATACCGACTGCTCTGGGATAATCTACCTGTCTGGTACCAGCTCAAATGGCTTTCCCAAAAATTTTCCGACCACAATGCATGCCTGGTTGCAGACACCTATACCTCCGCCTGGTGCTCGGCCCTTAAATATATTGATGAAAATAATTTTTTAGATTCCATGGCCCAGGCCTATACCAGGATCCATCTGAATATCGGTGTGGATCAAATGGCAGATCAAGTCCTTGACATGATACGTACCTATGATGTAGACGGTTTTGTCATGCACTCCAACAGGTCCTGCAAACCCTACTCCTTTGGCCAGATGGACATCATGAACATTGTCCGAAAAAAAACCGGCATTCCCGTGGTCATGCTGGAGGCAGACATGGTGGATCCCAGAAGCTTTTCCCTTTCCCAGACAGACACCAGAATTGACGCATTCATGGAAATTATCAAACAAAAAGAATGGGTAAGATAATCATATGATCTTTGCAGGCATCGACATCGGCTCCATAACGGCAAAAGCCGCCTTTATCAAGAATGATAAACTTATGGCAACCAAGGTAATACCCACGGGATACAACCCGATAACTGCCGGGGAGAAAGTCTTTTCAGCTCTGTTAGAACAGACAGGAATCGATCCCAGGGATATCAGAGCCATTGTGGCCACAGGATATGGTAGAAACAGCGTCAAATTTGCAAACAGGGCAATGACCGAAATTATCTGCCACGGTAAAGGAGCCCACTTTTTAGATCCAAGGATCAGGGGGATTATCGACGTGGGAGGCCAGGACAGCAAAGCCATTGCCCTGGATAGGACAGGCCAGGTGGAAAACTTTGCCATGAACGACAAATGTGCCGCTGGAACAGGGCGATTTCTGGAAGTCATGGCAAAGGCCCTGGAGGTTAAATTGGAAGACTTAGGAACCATCAGCCTGGGGTCCCGTGCCCCATCCAAAATTTCCAGTATCTGCACGGTTTTTGCCGAATCGGAAGTGATCTCCATGATAGCCGGACAACAAAAAAGAGAAGATATCATTGCAGGCATCCATGAATCCACTGCTGCCCGGGTGGCAGGCCTTGTTACCAAGGTCAAACTGGAAGCCCCCATAATCATGACCGGCGGTGTCGCCAAAAACCAGGGAATGATTAAGGCCCTGGAAAACCGCCTGGGTATTGAAATACTGGTGGGAGACTATCCCCAGGAAAATGGAGCCATCGGAGCTGCTGTCATAGCTTCCAGAATACACCTGCAAAAAATTTGATAGCTATTATGTCCTATACAAATTTGGAAGAGGAGAGGTGTAACCCTTTTCCAGGCAAAGCCATGAGGGTGGAAGTACCGTGGGCAATGATCTTTGCCGATTCATCCACCACCCTTGCCTCGGAATAAGAGATGGATTTACCCGCCTGAATACAGGTGCCGAATGCGGTCAAACGCCCTTCCATAACAGGCTTGAGATAATTAAGTTTCAAATCCACATTCACAAGCCCGGTTTCTTCC
The DNA here is from genome assembly GCA_024226935.1 of Desulfobacteraceae bacterium. Taxonomy (GTDB): domain Bacteria; phylum Desulfobacterota; class Desulfobacteria; order Desulfobacterales; family Desulfobacteraceae; genus NBML01. The sequence continues at coordinate 2,935 of JAAELK010000558.1, read as the reverse complement.
GGCAGGCGCAAAAAAGCAGCCCAGAAGGTAGCCGTGTCAATAAGGGTAGCCAAAACCCCTCCATGGACAATACCAAAGGGTTGCATGTGACAAAGTTCAAGGTCTAATACCACCTCGGCCCTGTCCAATTGAATCTTGCTCAATGCCATGGACATATGCCTAGGATAAGGACTTTGCTTTACAGTTGTGATCAATTCTTTTATGTAATCAGGATTAGGATTTAACATAAGATATCCTTTAAATTTATGGAGCATTCATCTCTTGCACCCAGGTTAATTATCTGTATCGACTCGGAATAATTCAATCAGGGCTCTGTTTATGCGTTAATAAGTTATAAAATATTAACTATTTGAGAAGCTGTAGCCCCGGTAACATTACATTTTTTTTAATTTTTGTATCAGTTCCCGTTTAGTCAATATTCCAACTCCTATATCAAATTAAATGCTTTTTTAACATTCCCCACCGAAATTATCTATCCAAAATCTAAGGTTTTTTATCCGACCCCCTGAAATGCCCGGCACAAAAATCAGTTTCCCGGATGGAGATATTTGAAACTAAAATATAGTATCATTCTCAATGGGAATAAATGGAATCCGATATTGAAAAGGGGTCTTTTAAAAAAATCGTTGATCAAATCCCAAACTACTAATGAAATCCAGGGGACCAAAAATACTTCAAGATACAAAAGCTATTGGAAACGATAATTCGAACGGAAATAACTCCAGGAGTATGCAAGATATGTAACTGTTAGGCTGGCCTAATACCGACTAATGGAAGATAAAATTATCAGGGCAAAATAAGATTTATGCCCCCCCCAATCATTGACAAAATACAACACCATATTAAAAGCACAGCCTATACTTTTAATTGCTAATAAGAATATTATAACAAACGTCTACAACAATTTTAAGAAGCGAATATTATTTTGTACTAAAAGCTAATATTCACTTTCCAGATTAATTAAAATTTATTCGCATATCAACGCATGAATTAAGATGATACCTTTTTTTCAACTCAATACGCTTTGAAGTGCGTTGTTTTTTTTTAATGGTCCGATTCCAAATCTGACATTGAGCAACTAAGAAATATCGGGTTATTAAAACTTTTTTTAGATGAAATACTTTTTTTATAACTAATTTCTGAATCAGATCTGTCGCAATTGAGGAGTATATTATTATACTTTGATTTTTTATAGCGGATTTCCGATTCTGATCTGTCACAAGCAAGGATACAAGTATTTTTTTGCTGGTTTATTTTAGAGAATTTTTCCTGTCTATCATCTTTGATATTTGGATATCCACTAATTTGTCTGTTATATTCTTCAGTTGATATCCCCTTTAAAGCAAGTGCTATTTTGGGAATTTTTGTAATAAATGCATATCTTCTGGCAAGAGATCCGGTTGGCAACTTTAAGGTGTCTATCTCTTCATTAATTATGTCTAATAATGCTGAAATTGTTTTCACCTTCGTGGCTTGATATTCTTCCAGAACGTATCTTATACTTTCAACATGGTTTCGTGAGTGCATTCTGGTGTTATAGGCGTAATCACGTAATAGCATAGCACCAGCTTTTGCACACCTGCCATTTTGAATATAAAAGCCACATATTTTCATATAACTTTCAGGATATTTTTCCGAATATTTTCGAATAGGATTGACTTTGTTTTTAAAAACAAGATTTCTATTCCCGTTTGCCAAACGCCAGGAGGAAAATTGAAATCCACGTGTTGTACTGCTTGGGAATCTCTTGTTAAAACCTTTATCTGTAAAAAAACTGTCGTAAATACCAGCCAGTTGAAGGTAGGATAGAGCAAAGGCGTGACAATTAAACCTTGTTCCGTGAAAAGCTTTTTCCCACTTATTTTCGGTGCTGTCCACCCCGGGAGATATTGAGGTTTCTTCGCTGATAGTATTAAATAGATATCTATAAATTGATGCGCTAATCTCGTAGGTTCTGGTGTACAGTTCGGGCATGGAAATTACACCTTCTTCCATATCTAATAGATGGGCTTCACTATTATTATTTTTATGGTAATGATATCTTGCCCCACCATCAATGGGTTTATTCCATGGCTTTTGAGAGTTAAATTCAGCCAAATTCCAGGGATGAAATGATATGCAAAGTTCAAGTGTTGTATAGCGATTGGCAGGTTGTTTAGCAGAAAGGATTAAAGAAACATGGGGGGCATCGCTAAATAATAATTTAGCATAATGTTTTGGGTTGTGTACGGCATAGGATATATAAAAATGTTTAGTTAAACTATCGTCTATGGCCTCATTGTGAATAAAGGTTTTTTGGACACTTTTTGCAAATCCACTTTCCTGAAGATCGTTCAGGGTAAGATTAGGATATGCGAAAGTATGTATATCTTGATACTCTATCTTTTCTTTGTGTATCTCGGCGGAGATTAAATTTTTTATGGAAATATATTTACTTTTATGTAAAACAGATAGGGTTACTGTTGCAGATCGGGTATGGGTTTTGGAACCTCTTATTATCAAAACGCATTTGATTATATTTTTTAAATAAATTCTGGCATTGTTTTCCTGGATAGTATGTTTTTGTTCGTTTTTAATTTTTTCCAGAATATCTGAGAGAATATTTACTTTTCTGGAGTCCACGTTATGAAATTTTGCGTTGAGTGTCTTGCTGTATTTTTTTATAATATTTTGAATAAACTCTTCGAAGAGTCTTTTATAAACCATCTTTGTATCTCCGATCATCTGTTTTATGTATTGACCATTATTAATTGAGATTGTTAGTAAATTATATTTACTTTTAATGTCTTTATCAGGTCAGGTGCGGTGTGTGTCAAGCAAGTTGTCGCCTTTTCCTAAAAAGATTTCTCAGCTTCACCGCAAAATCTCCTCATGAGTTCCGACGGGTCATTGAAGCCCATTCTCACCCATGAGAAAATTTTGCTATTGTGTCGCT
>JAAELK010000557.1 GCA_024226935.1 Desulfobacteraceae bacterium | reverse complement strand
TACCCTGGTTACAGGGTCGTATTCAAAAAGCCCGTTTCCGTCAAATACAAGTTTATTATTGGGTCGCCAGGCCATGTTTGGAAACCAGGGGGCCTTGCCCACAACAAATCTTTTCCTTGTTTTAAGATCAAAAACCACCTTATCTCCAGATCCAAGGGGAAAGGCAATATAGCGGTTGTTGGGGGATCTCACCGGGGTGTCGTTCAAAGTTCCGTAACCATTGCCAAAAATTTCCTTTTCATCCATCACCTGCCTTAAATCGGTACCGTCTATTTTAACGCTCCAGATGGTGGGATCATCAGCTCCTTTGGGAAATCTTCCAATAAACTGAACTCTTGGCATGTCAAAGGAATCAGGGTCTTCATAGTTTTCTTTTTTTATGTTGTCCTTAAGATTTTCATAAACGTAAGAGATATAAGTATCGTTCCCGTCCTTTTTTCTCACTGCCACAGCCGTTGTTTTTTCAACGGCCTGAACAGCTTTGGCAGGAGATTTAGTTCTGGTGGTGTCTTTTTTGTCGTTGCATGAAATCAGAAAGAATATCAGGATCAGTACAAGAAGGGGACTTAAGTATTTTTTAAATATTTTGTGGTTCATTATTTTTCCTTGGAAGTTTGAATTTCAGAAATGTCTTTTGTTTTAAAAAGCCTTGTATATGAATTTTTTTGTGTTTTAAAATCAAAAGGAAACAAGGAGGCTACCACGGCATATCCCGTGGTAGCCTCTTATCTTTCTTAGTCTAAGAATTCTTGCAGGATTTTCCAACTGGACAGCGACATCTTAATAACACCTAAAGATGTATTAAGGACTTCGATAACATCAGTAGAGGTACTATCATCGTCGAGGGTGAGGTTAATGATATTTATAGCTTTCATAAACTTATTGTCGAGCTCTGACATTCTCTTAACAAAGACCTCTTTTTGTTCACCATTTATGTCTTTAGAGTGCTTTAGCGCGGTGGAGAGGACTGTCTCACAAGCAAACAGGTACCTGTCCTGTATTTTATCCCATATACGCTCAAGAACAATAGGTGGTATAGCCTCAGTATCCATATCGAGCATTGTTTTGAAACTCTCAATTAATTTATCGGTACTGTCCATAGCCTCTGTTATCGCAGCCCATTCTTTATCAGTCCATACAACGTTGGTTTTTTGCTGTCTAATAAGAATAGGTTTGATCTCTGTATACAGCTCTCTGACTTCTTTGTAGTTCTTGTATACTTGAAATTGATCTTTGGTTGTATCTATCAAGTTACAACCGGGAATGCACCCGATGAGTAAAATAACTACAACTAAAAGTATAGCTAAAGATTCTTTCACCATGACCAATAACTCCTATTTAAAGTTTGCCTTCATTTAATATTTTTTCCCTTGGGGTTATCTATGATAGATTTTTCTATTGTTTTTTATCCGTTGATTCTTCCTTATAAAAAGAAGAAAAACTTACTTTTTCAAAAATATTTTCCGGGGAGGACATCTCTTTAAAATGGTGTGACAGGGTAAATTTTCCGCTTTTTTTTATGCTGTCAGGGGGCAGGGGGAAAAGCAGTTCAACACAGCCTTGTTCCAGTCCTTTCAGGGTTCTAAACTGTTCAACACCAACCTGGTAGGCCCATCTGCTTTTCTTTATGGTATTATCTTCATCCAGCCACAGTGTGACTCCCTCTTCCCTGATTTTTTCCTTGATATTTGTATCGGTATCGGACCCATAGGAATCGATACCCCCCAGTTCATAATAAAACCTGATCCCCCGGCCCATCTGTTTTACCCGGATGGTATAAATCTTTTGTGTGGACAGCCCTTTTTTTTCCCATTCCCCTGGCTTATACACTTTGTCCGGTGCATCCTCCGGTACCCTTGGTTTGCCGGAATCTGCTTTTTCGAAGTTTCCAAGGTCGTGGCCCATCTCTTTTTCAACATTTTCCTGCTTTTTATCCCCCCAGTTAAAATATATGAGTTCATCATAGGAAAGGGCTTTGTTTTTTGAATCCTCAAACTGGGATACCTTTAAAAGGCAATTGTCTTTGGTTTTTTTATGGGGATTTATATGGATAAGGTGCTGTTTTTTGCTTTGGTCTTTTTTTGCTTTTTCAAGAAACTTATCCTGGAGGCATTCTGCAAAGAGGGTATTTTTGCCAGGGGATTCAATGGGGGTTTCTCCAAATCCCACAAAATGCCAGCTATTGGAAAGGCTCATGGTTGCAGGATTGTAATCATAGGTTTTTATTTTATAGCTGCCTTTTATTTTGGTTGAGGTCAAAATGCTGCCTTCGGGTCTTGACTCCAGGTTTGTCACGGAGCTATCCGGCATCTCCACCGTTACCTTGATTGACGGTACCGGCTCTCCTGTCCTGTCATCCACCACCCGCAGTTTTACCGGGTAGGAATCGCTTTCTTCAAATTTTTCCTTGGCAAGGACCGCCGCGGTTTCTTCGGCTCTTTTTTGGTCATTTTCCATATCCAGTTTTACATAATATTGCTTATCTTTAACCACCACATGGGGGCTGATAATATTCTGGGCAACTCTATCTAAAATTTGATTTATGTTCGAAGGATGATTGGCAAAGATAGCGCTGTTATCGTTATGGGGAGCATAGAGTTCATCCAGTTTGTCCCGGCCAAAACCGTCATCCAGGCTTGTTGTGAACAATAGTTTTATTTCAAAGGGATCAAGTTCTTTTCTGAGTTCATCTTCGGAAGATACCAAGGGCTCGCAATGGAGTTCAAAAAAATAATATATAAAATCCATGGATTCAATAAAGAACATGAACCCGTCCTGGGTTTCATAATCGGGAGCTGTAGTGGTTTTGCTGGTTTCAGATCTTTTCATATTTTGTTTTAACCTTGCAGGGCCTTAAAAAATTATTTTTTCGGGGGTATCATCCTTGGAAACGGTTTTTAGGGATTAAGGTTTATTGTCTGTCCCTTGATGGTGACAATGCCGGTAACTATGATATCCATGTTGCCGCCGATATTTAAGGTGTAGTTTCCGGCTATGTCGTGTTTTAGATCCGCCGCGTTGGTATGGGTTTCTATTCCCTTGACCGAAATTTCCCTTGTGCCATTTTCAATGCTCAGGCTTTCTTTCTCACCTTTGATTATTGTGGTTCTGTTTTTTTCCACCGTCAGGAAAGAATCGTTTTTCACCGTTGTTGTGGAATTGTTTTTTATAAGTTCGGTCCGGTCCTTTTCTGCCTGGATATAAAGTTCCTCTTCCCCTTTTTTGTCCTCAAAGCGGATCTCGTTGTACCCTTCTCCCCCGGGAGAGGATTCGGTTCGTATGGTGCTTTTTGTCTTTTCATCGGGCAGGGGGTAGGGAGGTTTGTTATCCCCGTTGTAAATTGCCCCGGTAACTATGGGCCTGTCCGGGTCCCCGTCTATGAAATCAACAATCACCTCCTGGCCTATTCTTGGTATAAATACCGACCCCCAGCCGGGACCTGCCCATTTCTGGCTCACCCGCATCCAGCAGGAGGTTTTTTCATCCTTTTTGCCCTCCCGGTCCCAGTGGAACTGGACCTTGATTCTGCCGTATTCGTCGGTGTATATCTCTTCTCCGGCGGGACCTGTCACCATTGCCGTTTGCACCCCTTCCACCGAGGGTTTTTGATGGAGTTTATCCGGTCTGTACTGCACCTGGGCGGGAATACTTTGAAAACTACAGCCGTATGAGGTACCCTGATTTCCGGAAATAGATTCTAAAACCTGGGGCTGGCTGCCGTTATGGCTGGTGGAAAGTAAAAGATGTTTTATATTAAAATCATCGGATTCATGATTGATTACGGAAAATGTGCTTCCTGGAATAAAACGCGGAACCAGACTTGTTCCATTAAAATTATTGGAATAGGCATTTTGATTTTCGATATTTGCAGTTGATTTTATCTTTCCCACGGAATCATTATAAAAATATCCTGGATAATCATATTTTTCGTGGTTAGTAAATTTATCCCCTGTATTTTCCGCACTGAGCTTATAGGAAGGTTTTTGAAAGTTATAATCTTTTATGCTCACCTTGCCGGTCTGGATTTTACATGATTTTTTTATTGAGGTTACATATTCGGTTTGTTTATTGGTTAAGCTTCCCCTGGTGATAAAATTTATATTGGAATCACCTTTGATGGCTTTGTGGGAGGATTTTGAATCGGTAAAAATAATTAGATGATTGTTTTCCGAATGTTCAAAATAAAAATATATTCCTTCCTCTTCCATCAGTCTGCAAATAAAATTATAATCTGTTTCCCTGTATTGGACGCAGTACTCCCTTGGTTCGTAGGCTTTTGTCGTTTGTACTTTATATTGGGTGGGATTTATTCCGGCATCTTTGAGAACTTTTTTTATTATATCGATGGATTTTTTATTCTGAAAAATTCTGATGTTGGATCTAAGGTTTAATAACCATAGATCCGGAACTATGGTCAGGAACCCCGCGGTCAGAGCAAAAGTTATGCGCAATTGGAAGGTGTCTAAAGTAAAAAGACAAGAAGAACTCCATTTAATAACAAACAGTGGCATAAAATTATTTTTAAGGCAACACATAAAATCATAAAAAAATGCAATTTT
>JAAELK010000556.1 GCA_024226935.1 Desulfobacteraceae bacterium | reverse complement strand
TTTTTCTTTCCATACTCCTTTCCCAGTCCCTGATTCATTCCAGCGATTTTTCTCGCTGCATCGAAACAAAGTCTCAAAGATCATTGAGCCTTGACCTCACAACGTCATTTAGATATAATGACTTGAAATAAAAGGTTTTAATTTTTACTTACATCTCGTTCCCAGGCTCTGCCTGGGAACGCATAAAGCGAGGCTCTGCCTCGAGGTGGAGGCAGAGCCTGGGGTGATGAAAATCACTTGAAAACATATCTTAAAAATAAGCTAAGATCTATTCCGTGAGTTTATAGCAATTAGTTTTACTCTATATGGCTTGATAAAATCATTCTATGGCATAATTTTGTATGAGGAAAATTTTTACCACATAGATCCTCTCCCAAGTCTAATCTCCTATGGAAAGCTCAGTGTAGCTCGGAAACGGCAATGCCACTTCAGCATAAGCGGAATTATCCAACAAATGATATTCTCAAAATCGAATCTCATCCGAAACTTGACAATTTGGATATAGTAAATTAAAAAAACAGTGTGTTTTTCTGTTTAACCTGTTATTTTGGCATAAATTTTTTATTATTAAGGATATTTAAGTGATGCCTGATGATATAATAAAGAACACTCAGAAAATTTATAAAAGCCCTGTGAGGAAATTGGCTGCATTTTTTGAAAAAAGCCGTGACTCTTGGAAATCCAAATACCATGAGGCCAAATACCAACTCAAACTTCTCAAAAACAGAATCAGATATTTGGAGCGGCGGAAAACCGAACTTAATGACGAAGTGAAAAGATTAAGAAAAGAACTTGATCGTACGCAAAAAAAAAATTAGAAAAGAAGCCGTATGAAAATAATTTTAATGTGACACCAGCATATCATACCTTTTCAACCGATCATATTTATTTGTTTATCATGTTCGTTTTGAAAGGGTGCGTGAGTATGAGGGGGGCTGGCCGTATATTTGATATCATATCATCTTTCTTTGAACTGAACCGGAAAGCACCATCATGGTATAGCGGGCGCCTTTGGATGCTGCGTATTGGATATTACAAGTTGTTTCGAGAAAAAGACAAAGCAGATGACTGGATATGGATAATTGATCATACAATACAATTTGGGAAAGAAAAATGCCTGATTATTTTCGGGATTCGTCAAAAAGACTTGCCACCGGCAGAGCTATATCTCAGACATGGAGACCTGGAGCCAATTGCATTGTTTCCGGTAACGCGCTCGAATGGTGAAATTGTTTATGAGCAATTGATTGAAACAATTGAAAAAACAGGCGTACCAAAGGAAATAATAAGCGATCATGGATCTGATATAAAATCGGGTGTCGAAAAATTTTGTCATGACTACGAGCAGACAAGTTTTATATATGATATCAAGCATAAAGGAGCTGCGATATTGAAACGCGAACTTAAAGACGATGAGGATTGGTGTCAATTTATCAAAGATGCTTCAAAAACAAGACTCAAGGTACAACAAACCAGCATGGCTCACTTAGCTCCGCCAAACCAACGTAGCAAGGCCAGATATATGAATGTGGATAAACTTAGTGAGTGGGGGCATAATACGCTCTGTTTTTTGGACCAACAAAAAGACCTGCATAATGACAAAGCCACTATCAAACAAATCAATGACAAGATGGATTGGTTAAACGGATATAGGCAACATATTGAATACTGGCAAGAACTCATAAATGTCGTCAAGATTACGGAAAGCTATGTAAAATTCAACGGAATCTATGAAAACTGCCACAAAGATTTGGAATCGGAGTTTCCCGATTTGAGATTCGAAAGAATAAAAGATGTGCGTGATGAGTTGCTTCTATTTGTTTCAAATGAATCGAAAAAAGTCAGTGGAAATGAGATATTGCTTGGAAGCAGTGAGATTATAGAATCTGTAATTGGAAAATTTAAAAACATGGAGCATGATCAAGCTAAAAGCGGTTTTACATCCACGCTCTTAAATTTTGCATCGATTGTCGGCAAAACGACAAAAGAGACTGTCCTTAAAGCGATGGAATCAGTACCTACCAAGATCATATCAGAGTGGGCCATTGGCAACTTAGGAAAAACGATACAATCCAAGAAAAAGGAGATGTTAAAGACTATAAAAAACGGAACAAAACCTGGATTAAAAAACCAGTGTCAAAATGTGTGATTTTCATCACCCCAGTCAGAAACTGAGTGGATATTACCAATATTTCGGAGTTATAGGCAACTATAAAAGCCTTCAATCGGTATATGAAAATGCTAAAGTAGCATGGAGGTACTGGTTGAGCCG
>JAAELK010000555.1 GCA_024226935.1 Desulfobacteraceae bacterium | reverse complement strand
GGAACTCGTCGGGGGAATGTCCCGGCGGCCCCAATACGCCTGCTCGCTCGTGGGCCGCAAGGAACAAGAGTGACAGCAATTGGGGGCAGATACAGCAATTGGGGGCGCCTCTCTCTCAGAAAAAAGTGTTCAGCCACCCATCACATCAACCGTAGGAGAGGATTTGTCTGCCCATCTTTGCTGTTGATTTTGACTTCTTTTTGATGGAAAATGTTGGGCCAGAGCGGAATTGACCAAAGACGGGAGGGCAAAAAGATACGGTGATCTCCACGAAACCTTCCAAGGCCCCCCCTACCAACATCCCACACCACAGGGGTGAGGTGTTTGGTTGTGGTTCCCTGGGGCAGCGCAGTCTTTTCTTTCAAAGATAATGCAAATTTCGTCCATAGAAAAGGTGGAACTCGTCGGGGGAATGTCCCGGCGGCCCCAATACGCCTGCTCGCTCGTGGGCCGCAAGGAACAAGAGTGACAGCAATTGGGGGCAGATACAGCAATTGGGGGCGCCTCTCTCTCAGAAAAAAGTGTTCAGCCGCCCATCACATCAACCGTAGGAGAG
>JAAELK010000554.1 GCA_024226935.1 Desulfobacteraceae bacterium | reverse complement strand
TCCCGGCGGCCCCAATACGCCTGCTCGCTCGTGGGCCGCAAGGAACAAGAGTGACAGCAATTGGGGGCAGATACAGCAATTGGGGGCGCCTCTCTCTCAGAAAAAAGTGTTCAGCCGCCCATCACATCAACCGTAGGAGAGGATTTGTCTGCCCATCTTTGCTGTTGATTTTGACTTCTTTTTGATGGAAAATGTTGGGCCAGAGCGGAATTGCCCAAAACGGTGATCTCCACGAACCCTTCCAAGGCTCCCCCTACCAACATCCCACACCACAGGGGTGAGGTGTTTGGTTGTGGTTCCCTGGGGAAGCGCAGTCTTTTCTTTCAAAGATAATGCAAATTTCGTCCATAGAAAAGGTGGAACTCGTCGGGGGAATGTCTCCCGGCGGCCCCAATACGCCTGCTCGCTCGTGGGCCGCAAGGAACAAGAGTGACAGCAATTGGGGGCAGATACAGCAATTGGGGGCGCCTCTCTCTCAGAAAAAAGTGTTCAGCCGCCCATCACATCAACCGTAGGAGAG
>JAAELK010000553.1 GCA_024226935.1 Desulfobacteraceae bacterium | reverse complement strand
GCTAATACAAAAAAATAGGAAAATGGTCATGTCCACTCCTTAATTTCAAGACTTAAAATTTTCATTATAATTCAAAGGCACCGATACTTACTGTTGATGCGAAGTACGCGATATCCTGATGAACCATTTTATATTTCATCCATGGGCGGTGCCGGCCTTGTTTTTGATAACCTCGGCATCAATATGCTTTCCATCGTGGGCAAAGCATCTTCCCCATCCATCCTTTATCTCAACCGCAACCAGGGAGAAGAGGTGGAGCTTGAGCTGGTCCCGGTGAACACCCATAGGGTGTGGAATGAAGGTAGAGGCGGTGTCTACAACATGATGGATCATACCCATACCCTTTTCAAAAACCGGTATTCAAATAATCCCCGGATTTTGGCAGTCGGCCCTGCAGCAGCAATTTCTGATATCGGCGCCATTTGCTCTGTCCCCATTAAAAAAGGCAAATTGACCAGGGTTAATACCTGGGCGGGAAGAGGCGGATTCGGGACCAAACTTTTCCAGGAGCACGGTATAGTGGCAATCATCTATGGAGGCACAATAATAGACGATGATTTCCGGGATAGAAAAGTTGCCAACCAATGGTTTGAGGATAAATACCATAAAAAAATGGCTGCCGTGGATCTGGAAGCCACGGCGAAATATCGGTTTGAATCAAAATTTAAGACCGGCGGCACTTTTGGAGTGAACTACACCACCCTTGGAGGCAAGATGCTCGCCTTTAATTATAAGAGCATATATATGACCGAAGATGAACGGCTAAAGATTCACAAGGAGTTTATAATTAACCATTATCTGAAACAATTTAACCAGGAGACCATTGAAACAAAGAATCAGAAGAACTGCGGAGAACCCTGTGTAGCTGTCTGTAAAAAAATGAATGGTGAGTTCAAAAAGGACTATGAACCATACCAGACCATGGGTCCCCTTTCAGCAATATTTGACCAGAGAGCTGCGGAAAAACTAAATCACCATGCCGATATGTATGGTTTTGACGGTATCTCCGTTGGCGGCGTCATTGCCTGGCTCATGGAAAATTTGATACAAGGATTACTGACTCCCGACGACTTGGGGATAAAGGGAATGCCAATTTTTGATCTGAAAAATTTTGATGTTGTTGAAACCTCCATGAACAATGCAAAGGTGGGGATCCAGATCCTTGATTCCATCATCCACAAACGTGGTATCCTAGATTTAAGTGAAGGCGCCAGAAAATTTGCCCGACACCTTGCCAGGAACAGAGGAAAGGCTGTGTTAGATTCCTTTGTATACACGGCGTTTGCCGGAAAGGGTTGGATGGTGCCCAACCAGTACTGGACACCGGGGGCACTATCTCCCATGGCCATTATGGGTAAATACTACATGTACTACGGCAATGATTTTGTCCCCCCCCGGGAACTGGGGCGAAGGGACGCACAACGCCTCCGGGGAGAACTTATACTGGATAACATGGGAATCTGCCGTTTTCACCGAAAGTGGGCCGAAGAGATGATGCCGGACTTGATGGACTCTCTCTACGGAAAAAAAGAAGCCTTCATTGAATCCATAAGAATTACCGCCAGCAAGATCAACAGCCGCAACTCCTCTGTTTTCTGGGAATCCAAACGAAATATCGATTATATCCATACATTTCTTAAACGCCAACAAGAAGTAGAGGGCTGTGATAATCCCGAATTGGAAAAATGGCTGAAACGATTCGAAGAAAACAGCAAAGAAGCGGCCTTAAGCTTTTGGTACGAAATTCACAAGGGTATCCAGGAAGAGCTCAGGGAGTAATAGGCTACCTCTTGCGCCCACCAAAGCTTATGCCGGGATGCACACCAAAATTTGCCTAACACCTCGATTTTGGGACCATGGAAAATGCTTTAAGGCAATAATCATTTTACCATGGTTATTGGTCTTTCCGGGTTTAACCTTTTGTCTCCATTGATCAATTCCAACCCCAGTAATTTATCCCGAAACCTGGATACTTTATAACTCAACCTGGAATATTCAAATTTTCCAGGCCATATCTCCAGAACAGTCCGGCACAACCAGGCTATATTTTCATCGCATTGGTCCAGGTTATACCCGGAGCGACCGTGTCGAGCCATAACCCTCATATTTTCTGCACAAACATGTATCCCCCTTACAATGTAGGTCATGAAAGAATTTTTATATTTCTTGACAAAAAGCATTTTCTTATCCTATCACTAACGTTGAAAATGTTAGTGATAGGATAGGAAAACAAATAGTTGCCTGGCTGGAATAAACAACTCTTTAAGAGGATAATTTCTTTTAGTTTTCCAGTCATTTTGCGAAATGATTGTAAACATCAAAAGCTTTACCTGTAAACCCGTAATGAATATGAAAGGAGGAATTTACCTGGGATAAATTTTGTAATAAAAATTTGTTGGCAACTAGTCTCTCAATCTAAACAATACTAAACTTCAATTTGCCAAAGGAGATGAAGATGAAAAAAATTTGGTATGGATTTTTGTTCGCAACCATGGTGATGGTTTTTGTGGGAAATTCGGCATCTGCCGCATCCTCTGATTCATCCGGCCCCATGTTGAAAATGATTCAGATAGAAGTTGATTCTCCCAGTGATGTAAAAAAACTTGCAGGCATGGGTATTGATATTGCCTCTGTAAAAAAAACTGATACAAAGGATGATTTATCCCAGACTTCAATCAGGGTTGAGGCTGTCGTATCCAAGCATGATCAGAAAAAACTGGAAAAAGCCGGTTTTAAGTGGAATGACTTGATAAACAGGGCCGCAAAAAAGCAAATGCTGAGAGCCACCACCGAAAGTGTTTATCATAGTTTTGATGAACCCACCCTTGGCATTAAAGATCAATTGTATAAAATTGCCGAGACATATCCTGATATTACAGACCTTGAGGTCATTGGATATAGTACAAAAGACAGACCAATGATAGCGATGCACATTACCAATGAAGCATCCCCCTTCTTCAAAAAGAAAAAAGAGGTTCTTTTTCTTGCGACACACCATGCCAGAGAATGGATGGCCACGCAAATGGCAATGCGTTTAATCAACCATCTTACACAAAGTTATGGAATAGATACACGGATCACAACTTTGCTGGACACTACCAACATCTGGATTGTGCCCGTGGCAAATCCTGACGGGTATGAATATACCTTTACCGATGAAAGATTATGGCGTAAAAATCTGAGTGATAACGATGGAGACGGTGAAATCACCCTTGCAGATGGTGTTGATCTTAACAGAAATTTTGAAACCCATTGGGGGCTCGATGATGAAGGCTCCAGTCCAGACATACAGGATCAAACCTATCGAGGAACGGGTCCCAATTCTGAACCTGAAACCCAGGTTGTCGTCGATTTTATAAAAAATCACAAATTTAAATTTATCATATCTTATCACACCTATAGTAACCTTATTCTTTACCCATGGGGCTGGCAGGTGAAAACACCAAGTTTTGATGATCCCATATTTATTGCCCAGGCAGGAACCGATGACAATCCGGCTATCTGGGACAGTATTCTCAATGTTGGATATGATCCTGGAGTCAGTGCTGATCTCTATCCAACCAATGGCGATTTTACGGACTGGTGTTATGGAGGGCAGGGAATACCGGCTTATACCGTTGAATTAACAATGGGTGAAGATCAGGATGGAAACCCCTATGGTTTTGAATTTCCCGATGATGAATCCATGGTTCAAACGGTATTTGAAGATAACTTAAATTTTGCTCTATGTATTGCAGAAAGTGCAAAGACACCATCAAAACCTGTCTCTCCGGTTGGCATTGATATTGAAAATGTCTATCATACACCCGTCACAGCATCATATGGAGAAGATCAGGCCATTGAAGTTTTGGTTCGTAAATGGAGATACCCCATTTTAAAATACAGTATCAACGATGGTAGCTGGCGATATGCATGGTTTAAAAAAGTAAAAGGCAAATTTTACAACACGGAACCCGGTACATATTTCACCAGATACCGGGCAATTATTCCGGGACAGAACCAGGGAGATGTAGTCAAGTACAAAATCAGGGCCAGAAAAGATGAAGTCGGCCCCTTCAGCTATTCGGTTGAAAAGGCAAGTGGCAGTAAAGTACTCATCGTTTCCGCCGAGGATTATACAGGGATCTATCCGTCATATAACCCTGAAGATCCAGACTCTCCACCCCCGGCCCCGATCTATCTACACTATTATACAGAGGCTCTTGAGGCAGCCGGATATTTGTATGATGTCTGGGACGTTACAGCCAAGGAATCAGCACCGCCAACCCTGGAAGTGTTATCCCATTACGATGCAGTCATATGGTATACAGGCGATGATTATATGCCAACCGTTCCGGGTTTTGATGTGCATGCGGATCTTTATTTTACCTTTAGAAACTATTTAAATTACTACGATGGAAAACTGCTTGCCACGGGTCAGGATCTGGCAAACCCCTCAACTTTTTATGCAATGTATTCAGATGATTTCTTCCAATATTATTTAGGAAGCCAGATTCAAATCCAGGAAGGTGGTATTAATCCAGATACAAATGAGCCATTCCTCGTTGAAGGTGAGGAAAACGATCCGATATTTGATGGCCTTTCATTTGCAATCAGCAATGGTACAGGAGCAAACAACCAGCAATCACCTGACACCTTTTTAGCAACCAGTTATTTTCTACCACATTTTGACAATACCATCGCGGCCCATTATGTGCGTCCGGGAGGTCCTTCATTTGATCCACACTCCGGCGATTATTATATCTACAGCCAGAAAGCAGATAGTGCTTATAAACGCCTGGGCGGTTCATTCACGCTTCCGCAAGTAGATGATTTAAATCTCAAATTCTGGATATCCTACGATATTGAAGCTGACTGGGATTACGCTTTTGTTGAGATTTATGATAAACAAACAGGTCTCTGGACAACCCTTCCCGAAGTCAATGGTCTGACTTCCGATGAAGGAGGAGAAAGTTGTGCCGCAGGATGGACAGAAGCTATCCATCCGCATTTGGCCTATTACACCACCTTTGAAAACGGAACATGTGAATCCCAGGGAACAACCGGTTCCTGGAATGCTTTGACGGGTAACAGCGGTGGCTGGAAACAGGTCGAATTCAACCTCTCTGAATATGCAGGAAAAGAAGTTGAAATATATATATCATATGTAACGGACTGGGGAACCCAGGGCTTTGGTATCTTTATTGATGATGTAGAACTATCCGGTTTTGATACCAATGATTTTGAAGCAGGTTTTGACATGTGGGAAGTTAGCTCAGCGCCAGAAAATACACCCTTTAACAACTGGGATCGTATTACAGGACTTGGTATTCCAGAGGGACCTGCCTTACGTTCTTCGGACACAGTCTATTTAGGCTTTGGCTTTGAAGCCATCGATACACTTGAAACACGAACATTAATCATGGATCGCATTATGCGATACCTGAATCAGAATTAGCTTTATTTTTCAGCCCGGGGAGTCAAAGACTGTTTTGGCTCCCCGGGCTGTTTTTTTATTTGTTTTGCAAGAAAAGGATCAGCACCGGAGAATTTTGCAGCCATAAGACATATTGTTTAAATCTATTACACAATAATAAAGCATTCAAAGGGAGCGTAAAAACGAAAAGGTTGAATGCAGCAATGAACCTAACATACCTGGAGGAAGTCATTTTCAGATAATTAATACCCGCTACTAAAACTATAGGAGCTTTATAATAGTTACTTGCATTGGCCCTGGGACCCTACTACTTTTATTGACAAAAATCATTTTTCTGTCTATTTTATTATTATCAAACTATTTCACACATTCTGCTTTTATTGGTTTAAAGAACAAAAAAAAAGGGGTGTAAAATGGGAACAAAGTCAGGAGTAGGGGTAAGTAATCATCGCAATCCCATACTGGCCGGAAAAGAAGCGGCTCAACATGCAATGGAAACAATGGGTAGTGATTTTCCTGATTTTGTGTTTGTATTCGCAACTGTGGGATATAATCAGAACGTATTGATCCAATCAATTTACAAAGAATGTAAAAATGCCCCATTATCAGGGTGTTCCGGGGAGGGAGTCATTGGTATGGATAATGCTGATGAATCCAATTTTTTCGTCGCTGTCATGGCAATTTGCTCCGATGATATTTTGTTCTCAAATTTTGTTGAAAGTGGTATTAGTCAAAGTTCATATGATGTGGGGAAATCATTAGCCGAAACAATGAAAGCTAATTGGGTCGACAAAGTCAAAGGAGCCTTTATCTTTGCAGATGCTTTGGCATTCAATTTTGATAAATTTATTCTTGGATTTGAAACATCAATGGATCAAACACCTCCAATTCCACTTTTTGGGGGGCTTGCTGCTGATAATTGGGAAATGAAGAAAGTTTATCAATATCATAATGATCAAGTATATAGCGATAGCGTATCAGCTGTGTTGATTAGTGGAAACGTATCCATCTGTTGGGAAGTCAATCACGGATGTGTTCCCATAGGAAACAGGCGAAAAGTTACTCGCAGCAAAAATAATACGATATACGAAATTGATAATAAACCAGTATTAGATGTTTTAAAAGAGTATTTAGATGGTGATGCCATCGACAACTGGATGGATACGATTGTAAGTTTGTGTTGGGGTTTTGAAGCCCCGGATAATCTGGTCGAAGAATATCAAAATAAATATCTAATTCGGTTTATGCCATCAAAAGATGATGAATTGAAAGGTGTCAATATACCTACTGAGGTTCACAATGGTATGAATATTTGGATGACACGTCGGGATCATGCCCTGGTGACAAAGGGGGTGAATTTACTGGGACAACAATTAAAAAAAAAGTTAGGAAAAAATACACCTAAAATGGTATTTCATTTCGACTGTGGCGGTAGAGGAAAGATGCTTTTTAGAGAACAAAAAATAAATATCCTGCTCAATCAGTTGAGAAGCTGTGTCGGCGAACAAAGCCCATGGATCGGTTTTTATACCTATGGTGAAATTGCTCCTTTGGTAACGACAAACTGTTTCCATAATTATACTGCGGCGATTGTAGTACTATATTGAATCAAATGAAGCTATCCATGACAACTGAAAAAAAAATATTACTTAAAAGGATAAAAGACCTTGAAGACAATAACCATGACTTGTCTGAACAAGTTAAACGATTAGTAAAAACGGAAACAGAACTGCATAAATATCAACAGGTTGTTGATACGCAGATGAAAATCTATAAAAAACTGTATGAATATGGAATAAAATTCAATAGCAGTTTTGATATTAATGAAATATGTAAGGAAGTTATCAAGTTTGCCATCTATGAATGCTACTTTGAGTGCTGTATCATTTTTTTGTTTGACTCCAAAAAAAAACAATTTTTTCATAAAATATCGGATGGCTTTTATGATGAAATGATCGAAAGCGATTTGAAAAATCTGACCATCCCCATATCCAATGAAACGGTTGCCTTCCTGTTTGCAGGAGAAGAACGTATTTTTTACACAGAGGACACCTTTTCCGGACAAGATTCCCACCTGGTTCAAATGAGCAAACTATTACATTTGAATCAATATGTTATGTATCCCCTGAGTATTAAAAGCTCAGAACCTCTGGGACTGATAGTGGTCGGTATTCAAGACCGGGACTCCAACTATTATACAAATTTTGTAAATGATAGTTTGTTTCTTGCTGGAATAACCAATTGTATCAGCCAATTACCTGCCATCATAAGCAATATCTCTCACTCTCATAATTTAGAAAAAGCCAATAAACTAAAGGATGAGTTTTTATCAAATGTCTCCCATGAATTGCGTACTCCTTTAAATGGCATTATCGGCATTGCAGAATCGCTGAGAGATGGCATTTTAGGAACCCTTAGTAACTTACAAGAATCAAATTTAGATTTGATCATATCCAGTGGCCGCCGGCTTGAGAACATGGTTAATGATATTTTGGATTTTTCCAAACTTCGCCACAAAGGTCTTCTTTTAAAGAATAAACCCTTTGATTTGAAAGTATTATTCAATATTGTACTGGCAACATTTGAAACAATGATTAGTAGCACAGCCATCAAAATTATAAATAAAATACCTGAAAATTTGTCAATGGTGATTGCCGATGAAAACAGGGTGCAGCAAATTGCATACAATATTTTGGGTAATGCATTAAAATTTACTGAAAAGGGAAGCATTACTCTTTCAGGTAAAATAATAAATAATTTTATAGCCATCAGCATCGCAGATACGGGTATCGGTATTCCAAGGGACAAGCAGGAAAAAATTTTCAATTTATTTGAGCAGTTAGATGGATCAATTGATAAAGAATATCGCGGAACCGGCTTGGGACTTACAATCACAAAACAGCTTATTGAACTTAGCGGGGGGGTAATTAAAGTCGAGTCCGAGGAAGGGAAAGGCGCTTGTTTTACTTTTACTCTGCCCATTGCCACACAACAAGATTTAATAAAAGTGGAGACCTTACCTGAGCCTGAAAGCAAAATACGACATTTGTCAGAACACGAAGAAATAATCTTTGATCTTGAATCGGAACATTTGGAAACAGTGAATACAAAGAGTTCAGCCGGCCGACGAATTCTCATTGTGGATGATGAGCCGATTAATTTGCAGGTACTTTTCAATATTCTCAGCTTTTATGGTTATGAAATCATCCGGGCCAGCAGCGGATCAGACGCCATTGATATCGTTTTAAAAGCTGAGGATACAGACTGTCCAATCGACTTAGTTCTTCTTGATGTCATGATGCCGAAAATGTCAGGATACGAAACTTGTAAAATCCTCAGAGAAAGTTACTCAGCAGACAGTCTTCCAATAATATTGCTCACAGCTAAAAATCGTATTGAAGATATGATTACTGGTTTTCAATGCGGTGCCAACGATTATTTGACAAAGCCATTGTCAAAAAAAGAATTGCTCATTAGAATCGAAACTCATCTTTCCATTAAAGAATTGGCTGCCCAACGCAAAAAAGTTGAAAACAGTCTAAGAGATCACAAAAAAAACCTGGAGTATTTGGTCGAAAAGAAAACAAAAAAATTAACCCAATCCAACTCTTTATTGAGAAAGCAAATTATTGAAAAAAAGCTGGCGGAAAAATGGCTGAAGGAAGCAAAAAAGCAGGCGGAGTTCGCCAACAAGACCAAGAGCCTTTTTTTAGCAAATATGAGTCATGAGATCCGTACTCCCATGAATGCAGTGATCGGTGTTTCTTATTTGCTCAAACAGACAGACCTGAACACTCAACAGCAGGATTATCTTTCTAAAATTATCTTATCAGCGGATAATCTTCTCTCCATCATCAATGATATTCTTGATTTTTCCAAGATAGAAGCAGGTAAATTAGAGCTGGAAACCGTTCCATTTAACCTTCGTATCGACATTCTCAAGAATGTTATAGAGATAGTGGAGTTAGGCGTCGTTGAAAAAGAGTTGGAGATGATGCTTGATCTGGATCCCGATCTTCCTGACCATTTAGTGGGTGATCCTGTTCGATTGCGGCAAATTCTTATCAACTTGATGAATAACGCAATAAAATTCACAGAAAAAGGAGAGGTTACCCTGATCATACGCAGGCAGGACTCCAATGAAGGAGAACTACTCCTCAGGTTCGAAGTGTGTGATACCGGAATAGGCATGACCCAAGATCAGCTATCAGGACTTTTCAAGGCCTTTTCCCAGGCAGATGCCTCTACAACACGCAAATTCGGGGGTACAGGTCTCGGTCTTACCATATCCAGAACACTTGCGGAGATGATGGAAGGAGAGATCGGAGCAACCTCTGTTCGAGGCAAAGGGTCCAGGTTTTGGTTTACTGCCAGGCTTGCCCTTGATTCCAGGGCTGAAAATCTCAAACAGCTGCACTTAACAGATGATATCAGAGATTTAAAGGTATTGGTAGTGGATAACAACGAGATGTCCAGAATGGTATTAACTCGTCAACTTAAGTATTTCGGCTTTAGCGTATCCGAGGCCGAAGATGGTGAACAGGCTATTTGTCTGCTGGAAGCAGCCGGGCCTGATTCAGCCTTTGACCTTGTCCTTTTGGACTGGATGATGCCCGGACTGGACGGACTTGATACGGCTCGACATATCCGGTCTGGTATGAACCTTGCGAAAGTCCCTGCCATTATCATGATCACGGCTTATAACAAGAAAACACTATTGGATAAGGTTGAAGATATTGAATTGTCAGCAGTGCTCACTAAACCTATCTTTCCGTCCGACCTGCTTGATGCCGTTTTATTAACCTTTGGCAAAGCTATTGCCAAACGTAAAGAGGATGAAGGCGAAACACTACCGGATCATATACAAGGATCCCATGTTCTGCTAGTGGAAGATAATGCTATTAACCTGATGGTTGCAAAAAAGATTCTTGAAAACGCAGGTGTTGTTGTTACAATTGCTGAAGACGGTGAACAGGGGCTTGAGAAGTTGATAGCCTGGAACCGGGCCGGAAATTCTTTTGATGTGGTACTCATGGACATTCAGATGCCTGTAATGGATGGGTACACTGCTACCAGTGAGATTCGTAAACGATCTGAATTTAAGGATCTGCCCATTATAGCCATGACCGCCAATGCTTTTGCAAGTGATCGTCAGAAGGCTCTTGAGGCGGGAATGAATGACCATATAGCAAAACCAATAAACGTAAAAGAGTTTTTTAAAGTACTGGGTGAATGGGTTCATGCCCCAGAAGACAGACAGAGTAAATTGTTATCAAACACAAACGCCTCCTCCCCGGATACAAATGACGCAAATCTGACGGGGCTGCCTGAGATTGAAGGTCTTGATATTGCGTCTGGAATCAGGCGTATGGCCGGAGACAGATCCCTCTATGAAGATTTGCTGCAACAATTTTTGTACCATCATTCCGACGATATAATGAAAATCAGACAGGCCCTTACTGAGGGTGATACGAGATTGGCCTCAAGACTTGCCCATACGTTGAAGGGTGTTGCCGGTAACGTTGGTGCCAAGATCCTACACCAGGTCTCCAGCACCTTGGAAGATGCGATTAACGGAGCTGACCCCCAGAGTCTTGCAGCAGCATTACTGCCAGTGGAAAATGCATTGCGGCAGCTCTTGGAGGGAATACAGAAGGCTTATCCTATCAAGATGGAAAAGAAGCATCAGGCAGAGCATGTTTTAAATACATTGCAGGAACATCTTAAAGATGCTGATCCGAAGGCTTTAGGTTATTTTCTTGGAAACAAGGATCTTCTGGGCCAGGTAATACCCCTGGATAGGATGGCGGAGTTGGAAAAAAAATTACGAAATTTTGAATTCGAAGCTGTTCAGAATAATCTTGTTCAATTTCTGAAAGATCAATAAAAAGACTTAAAGACTTGGTACCGTGGATTATATCCACAAATCCATTAGTCCTTTACTCTCCTGCACGACTTTGGCCGCTGCCGGGCCACTGAAGATCGGGGATGAGTGTTTTTTCAAATTATTTTGGGGCACATGTGAGCCATGCACCCCAAGGATTATACACCGCAAGAGTCCGCAATTAGAGGGCCGCAGTATAAATTGCTTTTACTTCCATATCCGTTAGCTTTCTTGGGTTTGTTAAACTACAGACATCTTTTTGAGCATTTGCCGTCATGATAGCAATATCCTCAGCTTTAACATCCTTGCCATAGCGAATTCCCAATTCGACCAATCCTGAAGGAATGTCAACATCGGCGGAGAGCTTTCTGATTGCAACAAGAGCCAGTTCCGCTGCATCACGCGGAGCAAGACCGGTAACATTCTCGCCCAGGAGTTTTGCAATCTTTACGAAACGATCAATCTTAGCTATAAGATTGACAGTACTTACATGGGGTAACAAAATAGCGTTGCACTCACCATGGGGAAGATCATAGAAGCCGCCCAACTGGTGTGCCATGGCATGCACATGGCCAATGCTTGCATTATTGAATGCCATTCCGGCCAGATACTGGGCATAACACATACCTTCCCGGGCGACAATATCATCTCCATTCGCAACTGCAGGCCGCAGATGTTTGGCAATTAGTTCTATGGCTTTTTCCGCGGCAGAATCGGTCAAGGGTGTGGCAATAGTAGAAACATAGGCCTCAATAGCATGAGTCAATGCATCCATACCTGTTGCAGCAGTTAACGCAGGAGGCATACCCATCATCAGCAACGGATCATCCAGGGCTACGCCCGGTGTAATACGCCAGTCGACAATAGCCATTTTCACTTTGCGGCTGGTATCGGTAATTATACAGAACCTGGTCATTTCCGATGCAGTACCGGCTGTCGTATTAACAGCAATATAGGGAGGCATTGGATTTGTGGATTGATCAAGACCTTCATAGTCATGGATCTTACCGCCATTGGTAACCACCAGCCCAATACCCTTACCACAATCATGGGAGCTTCCACCGCCAAGGGTAATCAGGCTGTCACAGTTGTTCTTCTTATAGATATCAACACCGTCATGTACGTTAATATCGGTTGGATTTGGAACTGTCTCATCAAAAACAACATATACCATGTCTGCATTATCAAGTAGATCGGTAATCTGTTTGGTAATTCCTGCTCCGGTAATTCCTTTATCTGTCACAACCAAGGGCTTTCTACCACCCAGAGTCTTAATTTTTGCAGGAATTTCTTTTGCAGCACCAATACCGATCAGGGTTACGTTTGGAATAAAATAACCATAAATTTCTTCCCGAATAGCCATAATTAAATCCTCCTTATTGTAAATGAAATTAATTGAAACCTTTCCTTGGTTTTCGGAGACAGCGTTTACATTGAGTCTCCTCTACCTGAAGCAAGAAAATCCCCGGGCTAAATGCCAACCGGCGATTCATATTTCTACAGGCGTTACTTCCCATTATCCAGACGAGAGATTCTGTTTGATTAGTTATAAATTATATATATCGCCGAGCTGGCAAGAGATCAAGAAAAAAAATGTTGTATTTGATTTACAATGAAATTTTAATCTTGAAAGTAAGAAGTAGAAAAAGTAATTGACCGAAGGATATTGTCTATCTTATAATTCAGATATTCATAATTTTTTTGTGGGGTGTAAGATGACATCTAGAATAATATATGGTGGCAATCATGTAGAGTTTTTGATGGATGGTGCAAATATCATGGGTTTGATCAGGGATCAAATGCTTGAAATTGCCAAAACCGATGGGATAAACCCCTCCCAAACCTACGTTCGTATGGCTTTTTGGAAGATTGCGCCCGATGTTAAGATCGGTGCTAATCAAAGAGAACCTCTTATACGTTTGATCAAAAAAGTTGTGCAAGCCGGACATAATGTGGATATCATCGTATGGTATCCGAACTTGAAAACAAGACTCGCGTCTGTCGAGGCTGCCGATCACGCGAAGGTTCATGATGATCTAGCAACTGAGTGTCAAAGAATCAATAGCTTCAGGCATCGAGGAATAGTAAGGTTGTATAGAGAACGCTACGAAGGCGGGGTTGGGGCGTCAAATCATCAGAAAATGTGTATTTTTTCCAATAATGGATCGCGAATTGCCGTGGTGGCCGGTCTAAATCTGGAGAATGAATACTATGATACAATTGAGCATCCCAGTAATGGCAATGTCTGGCATGATACCGCTGTCTCTATTCGCGGTCCTTCCGTTACGATAGTTGAAGATGAATGGTTGCGACGATGGAAAAGGGTACAGGCCATACAAAGTCATTGGATTCTGGCGTTTAAAAAATTGAAAAATCATTTAACGACTCGTGGTAGTGGAAAAAACTCTGTTGCAATTGCAAAAAATCCGAATGAACCTGCAAAATATAGTCAGAACACCTTGGTGCAGATTGCTCTCACCCGTTCCAGGAAAAGAGGGAACATAAATGATATCAAAAAACAGCTTGTCTATCGAATTGGAAAGGCGAATAGATATGTCTACCTTGAAAACAGCCAATTATCTGATCCGGAAATCGTGCGGGCCCTGTACAAGAGGCTTGCTCAACTACCGCACTTGAAAATTATAGTCATCACCAATATAGGCGAGGGCCCCTTGAGCTATATGACACGCAGAGCCTGGCAACAGATTGCTCTCCGGCACCGGGACTTGGAAACGGTGTATTGTCAAACCAAAAAGGGTAAGGTCAAATTTAAAAAAACCGATACAAGGGGATGGAGCGTCAAGGATACTGCCCACCAATGGCTGTTCGAAACAGGTGCAAAACGCTTGATTCAAATGAGCGACAGCAAGCTTGGCAGGATAAGTGATCCCTGGCTGGAAAAAGACAAGGTAAAATTCAGACATAATAATGTCGGACAAAGCATAAGGCTCTCCCAGATCGACAGGATAAAGGGAAAATTTTATTTCTACACCCCCCTGTGGATAGGAAATTATGATAACTACGATACCTATGATTCCCCTGCCATACATTCCAAACTGGCCATAATTGATGATAAATTTCTCATCGTCGGCTCTGCCAATTGGAGCTATCGAAGCATGCACTATGACGGGGAAATGACCGCCTTTTGTGGTAACCAGGCCTTGGCAAAAAATTCACTTGAAAAACTGCTGAAACACTATAATCCAAACAGAACGGTCACCATCGATAATATCTTTGAAATAGCTGAGAATAATCTGTGGGCAATTAATAATAAAAAAAAGAATTTTTTGAAGAAATGGCTCCTTATACCCCTGGAATTTTGCAAGGGTGGTGGGAAGGACGACTATGATTCGGAATATGGCTTTGGTGAGAGCAAAAAGGCCCCGGACCGAAGTGAATTTGGTGAAATGCCGCATCCCCATATGTTATAAAATATCATGAAAAAACATACAACTTTAGACATTAAAAAACTGGCAATAGAGCAAATCCCCATTGGCATTACCATAATTGATCTGGATGGTCATATCCTCTATTACAATGAATATTGTTCCCAATATCTTGATCGAAAGCCTGAATATATTGGAAAAGATATTAGATCTTGCCACCAAAAAAAAGAAAGTATTAAGAGAATAGATAATATTTTTGACCGGTTAAAAAAGGGCGAAATCCAAGAATATTATGGTTCATCAGGATATCGCGTACTTCGCATCAACAGTAAGTATCGGTGCCTTTGAATTATAATGAAAATTTTAAGTCTTGAAATTAAGGAGTGGACATGACCATTTTCCTATTTTTTT
>JAAELK010000552.1 GCA_024226935.1 Desulfobacteraceae bacterium | reverse complement strand
TTCAGTGACGACTCAAACTCAACTGACCGACAAAGCTTATATCGATTTTTTTGGAGTGATTCCCGGAAAAGGGAAAACAAACAGGATCTCTTTTTCAAAAGCGGATGCCCAACGTCCTTTTCTCACAGAGAATGCGCCTATGTTGAAATTTTTTGAATCTGATTTGCAGCAAAGACTGGTGGATTTTGATGTGGACGCAAGCTACGTCAATCGGGTTCGCAGTGCATTATTAAAATTATTGCCAGGCAGACTAATTTCCATTGAAAATATTGCAAAAAAACTTGGAGTCAGTAAACGGACCCTCCAACGTCGTTTAAGTGAAGAATCTACTACTTTCCAAAAAGAGCTTAATCAACTCCGTGAAATATTGGCCCGTCATTATTTAATAGATTTGAACATGTCCAGCGCGGAGGTTTCGTTTTTGATCGGTTTTGATGATCCTAATTCTTTTGTACGTGCCTTTCATCTCTGGACAGGAAAAACCCCGCAAGAGATACGTAAAGAAAAAAAAATTAATATAATACCCATGGATTTCAATGTAACATCTGTTTCCATTGTCATCACTTACCTCCTCGCTCAATCGAACCGAAATCAACTTTCCGAAAAAGTGGTAAACAAATGGATGAATATCGGGAGATGAAAAAACAGACAAAACATAAGAAACACAGGCTTCTTTGTAAAATACTATGGGGATTTTCATCCAAATGTTTAATTACACCCAATTATCAACCAAAACGGAACTTTGAAAATATCCTTCGGGAAAAAACAAGCTAAACAAGGCTTTTGTATCGGAGCGCCAAAAAACGCGACGTTACACTCTTTCTTGTGCATGATATAAGAAAATCCAAAAACCTAAAACACCCAGATCTGCTTTTTTAAAAGATTGAAAGTTTCGAATACTTGCATTAGTTAAAATAATTTTTTGCCGGGGAATTGGTTGAGTATATTTTTTGTATCCTGGAGTATTTTGGCCCCCTGGGATAGTTTTGACAAGGATAATTAAGTTTGAGTTTCAGTATTCAAAAATTAGCGATTAATTGATCTGCCAATCATTACTGAAAATTAACAGGCGATTCTGAGCTTATATACCATAAAGGCACATTGATTTTGTTCCTTGTTCAGATACCATTTTTCGATTACTCGAACATCAAGCTTGGTATAAATTCTTGAGATAAAATTTTTATCATGATATCCTCTATGCATTACATTCCTAAGCATGAATGATATGCTGTTAGAATACCAAATATGGTTCAGAAATAACCAATCAAATATTCTTTTGATATAGGATATACGGACGACCACATAATTATTTGTTTTGGAGACAGAATGATTTCGATGGCTGTGTAAGCAATTTGATAAGATCTGATATGTTTTATTAGATAATAAAGAAATATTACAAATTGTTTGGTGAGTATTAGTAGCAGATAGTTAATTTCATATAACAATTCAGTATGGACCGTTTCTATTATGAATATACGGAAAGCAATTTTCTTCTTTTCCTTTTTAGCTTCGCTCTTAACTTTACTTGGCGGCTACTTCTATTTTTCGGCTATCCTGAAACAGGCAATTTACATAGAACATGATAAGGCAAGAGAGTATATCAAGGTCTTAAAATCTACTTTTCCTATTAGTGTTGATGGTTTTCAAAAGGAAGTCAAACTACTCGCCGACCATAAAATGATTCAGGGAGCTTTTGTTGTCAATGATTCAAAAGCATTATTCTCCGCCAACACTACCCTGGATTATTTCAAAAGGGCTCTGGAGGCGGATGTCTGTTATTTGATAGATCTGCATGGGAACACTATTGCATCCTCAAATCGCAATACTGCTGAAAATTTTGTTGGGAATAATTATGGATTTCGGCAATATTTTAAAGAGGCGATTCAAGAGCATTCCTTTGTGTCTCTTGCACTTGGCACTACCTCTAAGAAAAGAGGAATTTATTGTAGCCAACCGGTTTACGAGAACAACAAAAAGCCGGTTATCGGGGTTGCAGTTATTAAGAGATCAATCAAATTTCTGCCTATTGAGAATGCCGATGTTGAACAAAGTATTCTCATTCTTATTGACCAGGATGGAGTTATATTTGACTCAAATCATCAAGACTGGTTGTACAAAGTCCTATGGAAACCATTGCCTGCTGTTTTGAATAGAATAAAGCAAAATCACCAATTCGGTCTTGGGCCATGGGCATGGACCGGTATGGTGCAACAGGACAAAGAATATGCTATTGATGCAGAGGGGAATAGTTTTTTTCTCCATCAGGAAGGCATTGATAGTTTGCCGGGTTGGAAGTTGATTTATTTGCAGAATATGCAGGATGTATTGAAGGCGATTTATAATGCACAGTTCAAGGCCATATGCGGTCTTATCGTAATTTTGATAATTTTATCTGGAGCCCTTATAGTATTTCTTTGCAAAAAAGCCAATCAGGACTTGTGTAAGCGGGAAGAGGCCCAAGAGGCACTCCTTGAAAGTGAACAACGCTTTCGTTGTTTGTCTGAGGCTTCTTTTGAGGGAATAGTTATCACCGAAGATGGATTAATCTTGGAAACAAATGAATTATACGCAAAAATGCACGGATATGTACCGCATGAGCTTTTGGGTAAGAATGTTTTAGAGTTAGTGGCACTGGAATCTCGTGATGATATAACAAATAAGGTTAAATCGAGGTGGAAATCATCTTATGAGATACTCGGATTAAAAAAAGATGGGTCAAGCTTCGTGGCTGAAGTTCATGGGAAGATTATCCCATACAAAGGCCAGTCTAAAAGAGTGACAACCATAAGGGATATTACCAGTCGTAAGCTGGCAGAACAAGAAAAAGAAAAATTGATTGCTGAATTGAAAGATGCGCTTTCTAAACTGGAAACTTTATCCGGGCTGGTCCCTATTTGTGCAAATTGTAAAAAGATCAGAGACGACAAAGGATATTGGAATAACTTAGAAAGCTATATTGAGGAACACTCTAAGGCCCTGTTCAGTCATAGTATATGCCATGAATGTCAAGAAGCCCTCTACGGTGATCAGGATTGGTATATTGAAATGAAAAAGACAAAAAAATAACAAGATATGAAGTCACGTTCGTCTATTAACAAATAAACTATAGTTTATGGCTCAACAGTTTATGATGTCAATATCATTATTGAGGAACTTGTAAAAAGTCATATTTTGGCATTTTTTCAGCAGTAACATACTGAAATTATTAATAGCAATTTTGCTATTTTCGACTTTTTACGAGACCATCATTATTGGGTCATGAATTTTGAGCTTCCAATAATCGCTTTTTTTACAAATCAAAAAGTTTCGAATACTTGCATTATGGTGACCTCAATTTATAACGGAAAATTGTTTTGATTTGTATTGGTATCTTAAAGATTTCCCACTGAAAAACCCACCATCAAAAAAAAATTCCAGACCCCGAAAAAAAAGCACTCCTCCCCTCCTCACCTTGGGCGTTTTTCGGGCTGCTTTTTGCAAATAAGGGGTTGTGGCAATCGCTATGCTATGCCCTTTAGCTGTAGGGGGCTCCTCGAATAGGGTGCATTGCAATGATTGCAAAGTATTGCAGAAAATGGCAAATTCGGCGTTCTATGGGGTGTAAGCTAAAATAAGCGTTAAGGCTTTATTGGTAGGCTTCTTGATCGTTTTTTTCTTTCCAGGCTCCACCATCTTGGACTATTTATGACCATTAGCAAGATAAAAAAAATAGATAATGACCTCCCGCTGTCAGCCCCAGGACATACGGTTTTTTAGGTTTCGACCGTCAAAACATTCTAAGCAAAGAAAGCGGTTGCCGGTTGCAATCGGTCGCTGATTACAACAAGTACAAAGACGAGTATTTTTTTTATTTTTTTTTGATGATTTTAGGGGGACAGTAAGGCGGGAAATAGTTGGTTGAGATACTCCGAAAAAAGTCGCTATATCTTTTTGACGCATGCCGTTATCAATCATGCGTTTAATTTTTTGAGCTGATAGATTGCTTTTTCTTCCTGGTTTTTGTTTTTGAATCTGCATTGTTCCTCCCGTGGGCTTTTGGAAGGAGCGACAAAGGCCCAATCCAAAAGTGGATATGGGCCGATGTTTTGCCGGGGTGAGAGATATTAAAAGTATCTGACTGTGTACGAATTGTCAAGGGTGGCCATTCATCACTTAAGAGTCATTGTTACTTTTTCTTCCTTGGCTACTAAAAAATGTGTGAACTTATCAAAAAATTCCCCGGTTATTTCAAAGGATTTTTTTTCAAATTCAATATATTTTTTTGTGTTAGAATTAAAAAGTTTGCCAGCAATTTGAACTATCGCTTTTTTCTTTTCCATATCAATAGAAATTATTTTAAGATCGACGAATGTAGGATGCTGTGATGTAACAAGATAGTGAAATTTCCCCCAAGCAGAAAAAGGGAATAAATCATGTGATAAACTAATATTACTTGACCTAAGCTCAGTGCCTTCTTTAATATATTTAGAATTTACAGACACAGCGATGTAATGACTGTCATCATTACCAAAAGAAATACTAACTGTTTTGGTTCCACCATTATCTGAATTTTCTATAGTGCTTACATTTAGTATTTTTTTAGGAGAGACAGGACTGTCACCGCAACCAGATAGTAAGAAAAAGAGAATCAACAAAACAAGAGCAAGAGTTTTCCGCATGTGCATTTTTACCTCCGAGTTTTAAAAAATCAAATCAACTTGAATCACCATGGTTTTATCCGGCCGTTCCCGTAACAGCCGGTTTTTTATTCATAAAGGATCAATCTTATAATTGATTATCCATAACCCTTCTTTTGATTTTATTATTCTGCATCTGCGCAGTTCCAGGCGACCCCGAAAATTGGCAAGCCAGACAAAGTCCCTGGGGGAACTTCCCTTTAAAATTTCACGGCGAAGTTCATAAAATCTTTCCATAAAGTTGTCCACAAACAAGCTGTGGAAATAAGTACCGGTGAGAGAAGCGGGATCAGGATGGGTACTGTTTATTATTTTTGTTATGCGACCTTTTTTATCTGTATTAACTACAATATCTTTACTTCTGTCTAAAATATTGACAGGTTCTATGTATCCGTACCATTCCTTTCGTTTTCCCCCTCCACCTCGTCTTCCGATTTTCTACGCTCTACACCGTTCCAAGGCAAACTGTCTTGGAGATCTACAACAACATCGTATGACGCTTTTATTTGTATACTGACCTTTTCGTAAATTGCTTTACTTAATTCTTCTATCTTGATTAATCGTTTATTTATTTTTAATCCTTTTTCCGGGTCCTTAAACTTTTTAACAAGATTTTGATGTTCAATGACTGTAGACGACAATTTTTCCCCGGATTCTGTTTGAATGGAATCTTTCCCGTAGAGCAGGTAATCGACAGGTTTGCCGATTGCCCTTGCCACCGCAATTATATACTCAAGGGATGGTTTTTGTTTTGTCTTACCATGGATGTTTGCAACAACATTTTTTGACACACCCGTCATCTGAGCCCAAACGCCGGGTTTGTGTTGTTTTTTATGATGCTCAATCCTTTTACAAATAGCATCAAAATCCAATTGCAAATCAATTTTTTTCATAACAACTTAACTTTTTAAAAAATCCTCCTTTATTGCTTATCAGTTGTTCCAAACTTTTTTATTTCAACAATGTCAGCATTTTGTTTATGTTCGTGTCGATATTTTTCGGGATGCTCTATTCTATCCCATTTATCTTGCCAGTCGTTTTTTTCTTTTTTTATGGAGCTAACGGTTTCATGGACAGTGTTTATATAAAGCTTTATCTTATCATAACTGCCCGGGCTGTATTTTTTGATTTCCAAAAACTTATCAACAATTTTTGACACGCTGGGATCTGTTGTATTACTCTCGGAATCCTCTCCGACAAGAAACCATTTTAAGTCTACATTGCATAAGAGAGATATTTTCAATGCAGCCTTAGCAGGCAAAGTTGAAGAATCTTTTTCATATCTTTGCAGGGTTCTTGCAGTAATACCAAGCACATCAGCTAATTGTTTTTGAGAAAAACCAGCTTTCTTTCTGATGACTTTAAGTCTTTTTTCTATTGTATCAATTTTTTTCATGAAAAATATGTCGCTTTTCTCTTGACTTGCATGACAAATTTGTCTATCTCTCAAGTTAAGTTAACTCTGTTTATCTTTCTTAAAAGGAGTCACAAATGCAAACACCCATGACACCCGATCAAATTAAAGCAGCTCTCAAAACAGCAGGATGGACACAAGTCAAATTAGCTCTACACTTCAAAGTATCCAAACCTTTCATCCATCAAATCATTCATAGCACAGGTAAAAGCCAAAGGGTTCAATCTTATATTTCAAAATTAATCAAACTCCCAGTTGATAAAATCTGGGCAACCAAATCCAAAACCGACAAGGTCAGTAGAGCTTAACTTTGTCGGAGTTACACGTTGTAGTACCATAGTTAAGCTAATTTCTATTTTTTATCAAGTCAGTTTTCAATTTTCTTAAGTGAGAGGCTATTCCTACAGTGTTGAGATTACTTCATTTATTTCAAATATTTAACAGTAGATCAGGAGAAAAAATCATGTATAGCAAAGATCAAATCAAGGCTTTATCGGATGTGCAAATTACTGTAAAAAAATATGGAGTTAAGATGTTGGCGGACCGGCTGGAAATTACACCATCTACTCTTTATGCAGATGTTGATCCAAAAAGTATCGGTCGCCGCACAAATAAACTGGGTTTGATGGACTGGTTGGTCACCTTGGAAGAAACCCAGGATTTTACAAGCCTTGATGCTGTTAACCTTTTATTTAACAGGATAAGCCTGCCCATTCCCGATCCGGATCAAAAAATGGATAATATAAGCTGGATGGATTGCTGTGCAACAATTGCAAAGGAATCTGGGGAAGCTGTAGCAGAGTTAGCAAAATCAATTTTAGACAATGAAATGAAGCCGGACGAGCTTGAACGATGTCAAAAAGAAACCCTGGAAGCCCTGGAAGCCTTTGCCGGGCTTTATCAAGCGATCAAAAAAAGTAGATCACAAAATAGTTAAATTAAATCCGGCCGGTATTTTGTCGGGGTGAGAGCCGCAAAATACCGGATCAAATTTCAAATCAAGGAGTTTCCATGCTTAATAATGTAGCTTATTCTCAATACCAGGATTCCAGCCGGGCAGAAGAAATAGTCCGGGGCTTGCTGGAAGATTCTCGGTTTCAAATTAAAGATAAGGGCGGATACCTACGGGAGGGAATCTGTCCCGCTTGCGGAAAAAAAGAGCTTTATGTGAGAAAATCCCAACCCTGGCGGATTGCTTGTGGCCGTGAAAACAACTGTGGATCAAGCTGGACGGCTAAAGAGCTTTTGCCCCACTTATTTGAAAATTATATGAAACGATTTCCCCCTACCCGTGAAAACCCCAAAGCCACGGCGGACGCTTATATAAGAGAGGATAGAGGCTTTAAGTCTGCTCGATGTCGGAAATGGTACGACCAAGAGGGCCATAGACTCAAAAATAGTACTGACTATGTTCCTACCATTCGATTTTATCTGGATCTGGAACGAACCCGTTACTGGGAGCGGTTGATCGGGAAAACCAAGATCGATGGACAAAAAGCCCATATGGGGGGACGAAGAAAAAAAGACGGGTCTTTATTTCGCGGGGATGCCTGGACACCACCAGGCCAGGAATTAAAACAGGGGGATAGATGTTTTATCACAGAAGGGATTTTCCATGCTATCGCCCTGGAGCACACCGGGCGTAAAGTAGCAGCTGCGCTTTCAAGTTCCAATTTCCCATCACATTTAATAGAAGAGCATAAAGGTAAAAATATAATCTG
Organism: Desulfobacteraceae bacterium; assembly: GCA_024226935.1. GTDB lineage: Bacteria > Desulfobacterota > Desulfobacteria > Desulfobacterales > Desulfobacteraceae > NBML01. The sequence continues at coordinate 38,670 of JAAELK010000552.1, read as the reverse complement.
GGTGTTAGCAATGGATGGAGACAAGGCCGGACGCAAGGCAATGCGCAAGCACCGAATAAAATTATTATCCATGGATGAACAGGTGGAAATTTGTCTTCTTTCTGATGAAAATAAAGACTGGGATGATCTTTGGCAAGCTGGCTTATTAAATGATGATTTTTTTGAGGAATGTTTTTACCAAGGGGTTTTATTCACCGCCAACAGTATTGCAGAAAAAGTTTGGATTATAGTTTGTCGATATCCCACACGCCGAACCCATGTAATTGAATTTAAAAATGGTTTATATTCAGCTGAGATAGATTCCAAACTTTCTGCAGAACTCCAGGAGGATGAAATTGAACTAAATTCTCCAGAGGGTTTTGAAAAATTTAATATGCATTTTACGGCAGATTCAATTTGCAATTTAACTCCCCAGTTTCTTTATATTGAAAAAGATGAATTAGTAGGGGATCGACGTTATGTATTTAAAGTACAATATAGAAATGGATCACCAAGCGAAGTTATCGCCATTGAAGGTACATCTCTAAGTAGCAGTGATACCTTTCATAGAGCTTTATTGAATAATACTTCCGCAGGAATGTTCACAGGAAGAAATAAAGACTTTAATAGTTTAACACGAAAATGGTTTACACCCAGAGCCCCTATAGTTCGGTCAATTCCTTTTATCGGATATGATGATAATGCCAAAGCCTGGATCTTCCATGATCATGCTTTCCAAAATGGAAAAAAGATCGAAAAAAATGATGAAGACTATTTTCAACTAAATCAACCTGGTGTCAGTGGGATCAAACCAGACATGGGTTCATTTAAACTTCACACAGACGGTAAATTTGACCCAGGGTGGCTACCAAATTTTATTAAAGCATTCAATTTCCAAGGACTTGCAGTATTAGCATTCTGGTTAGGCAGTCTTTTTGCCCAACAAATCAGAAAGGAACACAAGAGTTTTCCTTTTTTAGAATTCACAGGAGAAGCCAGTGCTGGTAAGTCCACGGTACTGGAATTTTGTTGGAAATTATTAGGCCGAAATGATCACGAGGGGTTCAACGTAATGAATGCCAGTGCTGCCGGAAAACGAAGAGAATTTAGTCAGATCTCTAACTTGCCTGTTGTTCTGATTGAGTCAGATAGTAGCGGTGGAAATGACAAACAAAGTGGTATGTTTGATTTTGAAACCCTAAAAGAACTATACAATGGTAGAACTACCGGAACCCTGGGCGTTGCTACCCGAAATAATAACACAAATTCCCAACGTTTTAAGGGTACCATGGTGTTCAGCCAAAATGCACAAGTTGACGGCGAAGAATCTATATTATCCAGGATCATTCACTGTCATGCTGATAAGAAACATCATACTACAGACACCAGAGATATTGCCAGATGGTTTGAACGGCAAACTGTTGAAGATGTAAGCGGATTTTTAGAAATAGCACTTAAAAATGAAAAACAAATCCTTGATATCTATTTCAAAGCTTTCGACCCCATGGAAAAAATATTTGAACAAGGGGGAGTCACCCACCAAAGAATTATTAAGTGCCATGCTCAACTGGCAGCTTTTGCCCACGCCTTAAAAGTTATTTTTCCCAATTTTACAGAAACTATGCTTCAAGATTTTATTTCATATCTTGGAAGCCGAGCACTGGATCGTGAAGAGCGAATAAAAATTGACCACCCCCTGGTGGAAAAATTCTGGGAAACTTTTGATTACATTAACGCCAAAGAAAATATTGAAAATGGAATAAATTTTTCTACAGATGACCGCTTTATTGCCGTCAATCTAAATCATTACCGGGAAGCCTGCAAAGATCACGGCCAAGAATTTCCAGACCTTACACTATTAAAAAAAGTTTTGCCCTCATGTAAAAAATATAAGTTTGTGCAAAAAAACCGAACGGTCTGGCACAAAACAAAAAAGATATCTTCTAAATGTTGGATTTTTAAAAAATAAAAAGTACACATAAACAAATTTAAATATTTTCACAGGAGGAAAAATGAAAACCAGATATTTGAATATTGAATTAAAAAATGAAATAGAAAAAAATCTTAGGACTTTTGTAAAAACAAAAATGGAAAAATCTCTTCCGGGGAAAGAACTCAAGGTTATCATTCGGCAAGTCAAAAACAGTCTTAAAAAAAATGTAAGAATAAAATTTCCCCATGATGAAATGAAAATTTTAGAAAAATATGAATTAACAACAACAGACAACAAAATTAAATTTATTATTTCTAAAGGGGATCATCTTATATATCCGCTCTATAGTCAAAAAGACAACGCCCTTTGTATCCTGTTTGAAACACCTATTGTAACACCATATTGTCGATACGCTAACAAAAATAAATACTTCTTCGAAATTATCAAAGAAAATAAAAAGCTAAAAGAGTTATGCATCACAGCTTTTAAAATACATCAGCATATCAAGTGTGAAATCAATGAAACGGTGAATGCCTATATGTCCAGTGTTAATAAATTTCGAACAGTTTCTACTTTATTATCAAAGCATCCAATGCTAAAAAAATTTATTCCAAAAGAAAAACCTCCTGCACCAGTTCAACCTTCCAGGGCTGATAAAATAATTAAACAATTTGAAACCGCATAAATTAAATTCCCCCTGGGCAATCCCTATGGAAAATTTAGAGGGATAAATAATTAAAAACATGACCGATCCCGATATTGAAATATTAGCTGCAAAAATTTCTGTGAGGATCAGTATCATGCCCAGGTGGATGCGTCTTAAACAAGCAGTGATTTATTCCAATATCGGAAAAGAAAGATTAATTGAACAGAACCAAATTTGACTACCCCTTTGCCAAATATTGTTGACATCCACGGTTTAGCCAAGTTATTTTTAATTTCTGAGGATACAGTGAAAAAAAATTGGCGCATCTATCCACATTTTTTCGTAGCTACTGGTTCCGACGCCAGATCAGCCAGGTTTGATGTGGATGATGTGTTGCTTTTTTTAAAAAACAGAGATTATGAATGGAGCGAAGATGGCACGCCGAGACCCAAGGAGCAAGGGCAAGAACAAGTGGATCGGAGATTCAAAAATAAAAGGATTCAAGAGAAGACAAAAAAGTGGTTTTCCCAACGAAGCAGCCGCACAGCAATGGGAGCAAGAAAGACGCTTAAGACTTCTCAATCCGGAACAAGCTCTGATCCTATCGAAAATTTCAAAAGCGGGTTTGGAGTATCTTAAAGATACCCGACGCCGTAAGATGAGTAAAAATACTATCAGTAGCAAAGCCAATATTTTGACTCAATTTATTTGGTTTGTAGGGCCTGATCTTTTATTAAAAGAGATCAGGCCTTTTCATATTCGACACTTCCTCAATAATAAATACGATACCCTTGCGAATGACCAAATGGAATGGCAAAAAGAACAAAGCCGCTTGGAACAGGATCCGGGAGCTACCCCCAAAAAAGAGTATAAAAAAATTCCGGTGGATCCTGGTAAATGCTGCAATAGATATAAAAGGGAGCTTCGCACCTTTTTTAATTATTATAAGCATGATCAAGTCATTCAAATCAATCCAGCTGATGCTGTAAATGATTTTGATGAAATTGAATTTGAAAAATATGTTCCTCCTGGAGAAGATATTGAAGCAATCAAGAAAGTTTCCACCCAGGATGAACTTGATCTCATCCGGACGTTAATCCATACCGGTGCCCGAGCCGGAGAAATTCGAAACATGCAATATACAGATTTTAACGAGACTGTAAACAAGCTGACATTATGGACAACAAAACGCCAAGGTAGTAAAAAAGTCAGCCATATTATGGAGGTTGGCAAAGAACTTAAAAAAATTTTCATCAGACGGATTAAAAATAATAAGAAAAATTATCCTTGGATTTTCCCGAGTTCTGTAGGAGAGCAAATGCCGAAAGACTCTTTGGATAATTTAATGCCCAGACTATGTAAGAGAGTTATAAAAAAATTAAAAAAACAAGGCGTGAAAGATATCAAATTCAAAGAATTCACCATGCATTCTATTCGACATTACATGGCTGTGCAAATCTTTTTAAGAGAAGGACTTGCAAAAACTCAAGTATTTTTAAGACATAAACGGGCAACAACAACTGATATTTATATAAAATCAATCTTAAATATTGAAAGTATTTCAGCTCCTATCACAGACGACATTGAAAAATCCATGAATAGTTCATCTATTCAATCCCAAATTGTGCCATTGTTTAAAGGCAAAAACATGTAAGCCATTTTGCCTGCTTTTTTTGGCTTACATAGTAGCTTTTTAGTGGTTTTCTGATTTTCTATGATTTCCAACTATCTAATAATAAAGGGGTTCTTGAAAGATTTAGAATTTGATAATCATAATTTCTTCGCCTGCTAAGCGAGTATGGGTTTTATAGTCCATCGAGAGTTCGAATCTCTCTTTCTCCGCCATACAAAACGATTACGGGAATTTTAAGCCTTGGCTTTGAATTCCCTTTTTTGTTTTGATCTCATTGACAAATTCAAATCAAGAGATTATGTGTGCTTTTTTACCACCCAGTTTTTCCAGACTACAAAAATAAAACTCGCTACAACAACAGCACTTGCACAAAAATAAATAGCCCCAATTTTTGGTTGCATTATTTTGTCCGGGAGAGCATAAATACAGATAAGAGCAAGGGCAAATCCCCAAAACGCGTACCCGAAACAAAAAAAGACGGTTACCCACTTTATTATTTTATCTGAGACAGTCTCTTTTATTAAAACTTGAGTATTCGTAAATACCAGCTTCTCCTTTTTCCACCGGAATATTAACAGCCCAACTAAAACAATTGCCCCACCGATAAAAAACAAAGCTCCTTCAAAAGGCTTTATTGACCTGTTTGGAAGTGCGTAGATACACACCAAAGCTATGGCTGTGCTGGATAAAGAGAAGAATAGTATTGATAAAGTAATAATCCAGGATTGAAATGTATTCATAATTTTAAATGTGTTTTTTTCAACAAACATTACGTTGTCCTTTTTTCTATAGATTGGTTATAAAAAAATTATCAAAAGTCCTGACATAAATATCTATTTCCGATGATATCTGAAGATAGAATTCGATACGAATTATTTGTCGCTATCAAGCCCGCCTCTCTATCATCAAGGCAGCCCACCACCCAAACACCTCCCACCACCATGGTCTCTCCGTCCACGCTGCCTATCTCATTTGCTGCTCCGCTATTAAAATTAAATTATTAAATCTAATTTTCAGATTTAAACCCAAATTTCATTTTCATGTATGTTAAGCTGCCGGAAATTATAAAAACAAATGATGTGATATTGTAAAAAAGACTCCTACTCAGTGCATCATCAATATTTGTGTTAATACCGATTAAAATACCAATAATTGATGTGGATACTCCAACAACCAATGCACACATAACAGCATTGCCTTTTGCTATTTTAGCGCAAATCAAACCCGCTATAAATGGCACAATCATTATGGCAGCAAATGTTATAAAATAAGTAAATGGTGCAGTAGTCAGTCCTGTAATCTTGGCTTCAATCTTTTCAAAATCAAGGCCTTGCTTATATAGAATAATTGTATAAATTGAAGAACATATCACAGGCAAAAAAAATTTTATTATAATTCCTCCCAATATATCGATTAGGCTTCCTACTATTATCGCTTTTATAGGAGAAGGAGAACCTTTTTCAATTGAATCCATCTTCTCAGGCAAGCTGGGTCCATTAAGAGCTTGGGATTTTGTTTCCTCATATGCTTGAAGAACCATATTATATTTTTCTGGATATTGATCCCTATCAATACTGTTTAATACCTCTCCCAGTTCCTTGTTCGAAAGATTCATAATATATTTCCCCTATTGGATTCATACAAACCGCAGTGTTTAAATCCGGTTCAATCCTTATCCAATCTTCCTGCCGGAGTCCAGACAAATCTGGTGCCATAACTTTTTGATATTGATGGCTATAAATCCAGATAATTTTCTATTCAATTTTATAAATACTTTTTAAACCTAAACTTTCCAATTTTTTCGAAAGTAATGGGCAACCCGGTTCTCTGTAAAAAATTAAAATAATTCAGATTTTGATCCATAATACCTTCAAAGCTCACTCTCTTTAACATTCAAAGGTTCGTTAATTTTAAGATATTTATAATCATAGAGGAAGGTGAATTTTGAATCAACACGCTCAACTTTTCTAATAAAATAGGAGTTTTTTGAGGTCCATACGCGATACTCAATATTTCTATTGTTTACCTTTTTTCGAATTTTGAAAACAATACAAAGTTCGTCATTTAGCACCTCTTCGCCTATAAATTCATAACCTGTTAAATTGGTTAATGGCGTGAATCCTAAATTTTCAAATAACTGGCCTGGTATATTTAAAAGTAATCCAAAAGAGCTTGGATATAACTTTAAAATGGCATCTTTTAAGGAGTTAAATTCTTGGGGCTGTTTATCTTTGAACCAAGTACTATAAGCTATAATATCTTTGCGGCTTTTCGTGATTCTAAATTTTTTAAGCCGACCCTTAATGGAATCGGATCCTATCCAGGTGATTTGGAAAAATTTTTGGGCTTTGTAAATAGACTCAAAGGCATAAGCCTCAGTTGCTGTGATCAGAGTACCCCTGTCGTGGTAAGTTTCAACATTTTTATATGCTTGTTCTATTTTTTTTAGAATTTTCTTGGAGTGAACAATCTCATTTTCATTAGACTTAACGGCTTGAGCATCAAAGTGAAATAATAGCAAAAACCCTGTAAAGGCTAAGGTTACTATTAATCTATTAATTGAAAACAATTGGAAATACCCCTCATTATATGTATGTTTAAAAAAACGACCTATAGAGGAATCATTCAATGCTCGAACATCAGGCATAACATGTTCGTCTATTTCCTTGCTAGCAGAATTTGGGCGGTCACAATCAGAAAATAGGACAGGACATCACCTCATTCTCCCGGGACGGTCTGTCCCGATCTTAAGGTAAATACTGCTCCTTTTGCCTCCATGCAAACCGCAATGTTTAAATCCGGTTCAATCCTTATCCAATCTCCCTGCCGGAGTTCCGATAAATCTGCCACCATAACCTTTTGATATTGGTTATATCCTTTTCTTGGGAACATTTTTTTTTAGTATAGTATTGACTGCTAAAAATACAAAATAAATTAACCAAATAATAAATTTTCTATTGCTTTCATAATTATTCCAAATCGAATGACTTAGCCAGCCGATTATCAACATTAATAGATATGGGAAAATTGCATCCATAAAATTATAAGCCATTCTGCAATAACGTATTAATTTTTCTGGCAATAAGTTTTTGAATTCTAACAGTAACCTATTCAAATAATAAACAATTGGACTATACGCACTGGTAAAAAATAAAAACAAAATAGAAAAAAAAGCAAATGCAACGATACATGCAATCAGAGGATCATATTGTAGTGGCTCAGTTAAAATCAGAAATATAACAATTAAATATCCAATAAAACATAGCAATAATGCCGTTTTGTTTTTCATTTAAAATCACCTTTTCTTTGGGCCAGAATTCTTTACTAAACATCTGAATCTGAACTATCTTTATCAACATCCTCAACCAACTCAGGCATACAATCTTTGAACAGGATTACCCGTTCCCATACCTAAGAACTTTAAGAATCCTTGGTTGAACTAGCCATACTCCGATAGGAAACAAACAGATATTAATAAACACTCCTATCACACTATCTCCTCCGCCCTTTGTTTTAGATTCAGCTAGAACTAAGGACTTTGCTACAAAATAAACCGAAAAAGCATAAGTTACATAAAATGTAATCACAATAATCCTAATATTAGAGATATAAGGAAAAAAGAATATTACCCCTAATGATACAAAAGCTACACACAAAATAATCTTAGACCATTTTAGTTTATTCTGCTTACTTGACAGAACGTTATTCAATTCATGCCCCACAGAAGATAACCATAATAGAATATAAAAATAACTAATATAATTTAATTTGTGATTCAGTAATGACACATTGGATTTTGACCAATACAAAGTTCCTACGCACAAAACAATAATCAAATATACTGCAAACAATTTCCATGGCTGAGCATAGCAAAATTTAGGCAAATTTTTATTCACTTTTCTTCCTTAAATTTGATTTAGCAATTAACATAAAATTAATAGAGTTATACTATTATCGCTGTTATGGAAAATCTTTTTTAACTGCAGAATTTTTAGGAACACTCCGCAAAATCAAATATTTAATTAAAAGCAATTATTTATCGCTATCAAACCCGCCTCCTCTATCATCACTATGGCCTGCATTACCACCAGAGGAACCACCACAGGTACCACCAGATTCATTACCTCCCCTGGTGGAAGTATCATTTTTACTTGCTCATTCTGAGTAGTATCGGTATCAAGACTGTCATTTTTTTTTACACGATTAACCAATCTGACTCGATTTTTCAGTACAACAAAATCAAATCAAATTCCGGGCTTTAAGAAGAGAAAAAATTTGCAGGGGCTCTTTCAGGCCTTTTAAAATCACAGGCCCCAGATCGTAGACCGGCCACAATCCCCGGATCATTTTCTGGGTATTTTCACCGATGAGAATATCTCCCCCCCTGGCGTAATCGGAAAGCCGTGAAGCAATATTTGTGACTGATCCGCTGGCTGTATAGGTCATGCGGGTATCCAAAGAACCTGTAAACCGAGTCATCCCCACAAGGGCAAAGCCGGAATTAATACCGATATTCACATCAATGGGTTCCATATCCCCTGGCAAAGACAGGTTCATGGCCCGATTGCGCTGGGCGATCTCCAGGGCCGCCTTTACCGAATTGATTGCATTGGTTTTTCCATCATGATTTTTGAAAATAATCATGAGGCCATCGCCGGCTGTTTCGTTAATATCCCCGTGGGAACGGTGAATAGGATCCACAAAATTAGAAAAGATTTTTTCAATAATCCTATTAACTTCAACCTCGGGACGACTGATAGAAAGCCTTGTATAACCCTCCAGATCAAGGAAAAGAACGCTGATATCCTTTTGTTCTTTTTCCCGGGTTAAAAGGTCAGGATTTTTCTTAACCATTTGCCGAACCGATTCAGGAACAAAGGGAGACAAGTTGGTAAGCATCCGGCTGATACGAATTTTTTCCTGGGTCATCTCCCATTGACGTTTGGCATTCAAGATAATGGTCCCCAGAATATCGGCAAAATCTCTTATCAGAAAAAAATCTCTCCTGGTATACCGGGTCAAGGGCTTTATTACCACACTTACAACAGCCAGGACCCGCCCTTCCACAAACACGGGCAGGGCATATTCCGGCCCCACGGCCACAAGGGTATCATCAAGTCTTTTCACAGGCTGGCTTCTGGCAACCACCACGGCTTTTTTATTTTCAATGGCTTTTTTAACCGCGGGCCTATCCCGTTTACAGACCTGGCAACTCACGGGCTTTTCATAGAGAGCGCATTGTAAAGGACTGGTATATTTGGGGGCATCCAGATCCAGCAGAAGAATACAAACTTCCATGGCATTTGGAATCAGAACCCGAAGCTCTTCTCTTACCTTTTCTATGATCTCATTAACCTCCAGCAGGGGAGCAATGATTTTGATCAGACTCTGCTGAACTTCAAATCGTTCCTTATAATATCTATCCATGGGTTAAGATCCCCTTAAAATCGATTTGTTTAGCAATTAGTATAAGAAATAACATAATATAGCAATTAAATAGATACCAAAACAATACTAAACTAAGAAGAATAAAATACAGCAAAAATCAAGCAGTTCCATAATTTGCATTCATTTTCCGATTACTATTCACGGCGCCTTTACCCTTGACATAAAATTTAAGGAAGTTTATATCCTCCTAACAATGGTAAAAGCAATTCACTAAAAAATTAATAGTTGTATCTAAATATAGTTGAGAAGAATGAACATAAAACAGACGCTCAAAGAAAATAAGAGCCTTTTTTTAAAAAAATGGTTCCAGGCCACCATTGAAACCTACCCTAAAGACAGTGCCAGAATTCTGGGAAAAGATGCCAACCGATTCGATAATCCCGTGGGGGCAATAACCCGGGAAAGCCTTGAAAATATCCTCGATTTGATCACAGATAAGTATTCGGAAGAATCTCTTGAAAAGGCACTGGATCCCATTATCAGAATCAGGGCGGTCCAGGCGTTCAATGCATCCGAGGCTGTCAGTTTTGTGTTTGCCCTAAAAAAAATAGGCCAGGGTATTTTAGATGATTCACACCAGAGGCAATTTGACCCCATGGTGGACCAAATTGCACTAGCTTCGTTCAATAAGTTTATGAAATGTAAAGAAGAAATATTCCTTTTAAAGGCAACTGAGAGCAAAAGACGTGTTCACAGGGCCTTTGAAAGGGCAGGTTTAGTAGCAGAGCTCAAAGAAAATGACCTTCTTGGCTCTAAAAAATCTTAACCTGTATGGCAAAATTTGTTTTGTCATACAATAATAACGAGGTGGTTACAATATGAATCAAAAGTACTTGATCCCCCTTACAACTGTTTTTCTGCTTTTTCTGATAGCCTATACGGGGGTTCAGGGAGCAGGACTTCAGGTGTTCTTTGGGATAGTATTTCCCTACCTGGCGGTTATTGCCTTTCTTGGCGGCTTTGTTTACAAAGTCTTTGGGTGGGCATCCTCTGCTGTTCCGTTCAGGATTCCAACAACCTGCGGCCAACAAAAATCCTTACCATGGATCAAACAAAACTGCATTGACAATCCTGATACCCCAGGCAAAGTTTTTCTGCGTATGCTCCTTGAAATTTTTCTTTTCAGATCTTTGTTTAGAAACACAAAGGCCGCATTCAACCGCAATGAATCCAACAAACTTGCCTATTCATGGGAAATTTTCCTATGGCTTGGAGCACTTGCCTTCCATTATTCTCTTCTGGTAGTCATACTCAGACATTTAAGATTTTTTACGGCCCCGGTTCCTGCTTGTCTCACATGGCTTGAATACTTTGACGGTATTATTCAATTAGGTCTGCCCGGCATTTTTATATCCGGCATAGTGCTATTGGCGGCAACTTTGTTTTTGCTTGCCAGAAGAATTTTTGATACCAAGGTCAGCTATATTTCCCAGGCAGCCGATTATTTTCCGCTGTTTTTGATCATCGCAATTGCAACAAGTGGTATTTTCATGCGGTATTTCACCAAGGTGGACGTCATTGGTATCAAAACCTTTACCATGGGTCTTGTCACCTTTTCCCCCGTCATCCCCCAGGGAGTGGGCGGTCTTTTTTATGCCCATATATTCATGGTAAGTGTTCTTTTCATCTACTTTCCTTTGAGTAAACTCATGCACATGGGCGGCGTCATGTTAAGCCCCACAAGAAATATGGCCAACAATACCCGGGCCAAAAGACATGTGAACCCCTGGAACTATGATGTGAAAACCCATACCTATGAAGAGTATGAGGATCACTTCAGAGATAAAATGATTGAAGCCGGCCTGCCGGTGGACAAGAAGGAGTAATAGATGTCTAAAGAACTTACACCGGATGAAGCATTAGATAAAATCAATTTCACCCCGAAAAGCGGCAACTGGATGGATACAACCCCATCGGTCCAGATCAAACCCGGGATGTATTGTTATGCGGCAAAGGCAGACAGCGTTAAGACCCTAGGACTTCCCAATGCCAGACCCTGGAATCCCCTGGAAGAAGACTGGAAGCTGCCGGAAAACTGGCAGGAAATTCTTCACCAGGGTATCAAGGAAAGACTGGAAAAATTTCGAACCTTCAAAATATTCATGGATGTTTGTGTCCGCTGCGGCGCATGTGCTGACAAGTGTCATTTTTTTCTGGGAACAGGGGACCCAAAAAACATGCCGGTCTTAAGAGCTGAGCTTTTAAGAAGCGTATATAGAAATGATTTTACGACGGCCGGAAAGATTTTGAGCAAAATCCCGGGGGGCAGCCGCCTTGGCGGAGGACGCCCTTTAACCATGGAAGTACTCAAGGAACTCTGGTACTATTTTTTCCAATGTACCGAATGCCGTAGATGCTCAGTCTTTTGTCCCTATGGAATCGATACAGCTGAAATCACCATCATGGCAAGGGAACTTTTTAATCTGGTGGGTCTTAACATCGACTGGATCGCCACCCCGGTTTCCAACTGTTTTAAAACCGGTAACCATCTGGGCATCCAACCCCATGCCTTTAAGGATATGCTGGATTTTTTCGTGGAAGATATTGAAGAGATCACCGGGGTGGACTGTACCCCTGAGTATCAGAAAAAAGGGGCAGATATTCTTTTTATTACGCCTTCCGGGGATGTTTTTGCCGATCCCGGCACCTATACCTGCCAGGGCTATTTAATGCTGTTTAAATACTTAAAAGACAAATATGGCCTGGATGTAACCTGGAGTACCTATGCTTCCGAGGGCGGTAACTTTGGTTTTTTCACCTCCCACGAAACCATGAAACGCCTCAACGCAAAGATGTATGCAGAGGCCAAACGCCTTGGTGTCAAATGGATTCTGGGCGGTGAATGTGGCCATATGTGGCGGGTAATCCACCAATATATGGATACAATGAACGGCCCTGCCGATTTTCTGGAAGTCCCTGTCAACCCCATAACAGGAACTGTGTTTGAAAATGCCAGATCCACCAAAATGGTTCATATCACCGAATTTACCGCCGATTTGATCAAACACAATAAGCTGGAACTGGACAAGAGCCGAAACTCAAATCGGGTCATCACCTACCATGATTCCTGTAACACCTCCCGGGGTATGGGCCTGCTGGATGAACCCCGGTATGTGATAAACAATGTATGCGATAATTTTTATGAGATGCCCTCCAACACCATCCGGGAACAAACCTTTTGCTGCGGATCAGGATCGGGACTTAATGCCGGTGAAAACATGGAATTGAGAATGGCGGGAGCCCTGCCCCGGGCCAATGCCGTCAAATATGTCCATGAAAAATTCGGTGTCAATACTCTGGGAACAGTCTGTGCCATTGATAGAGCTGCCCTTTCTACCCTCTGTGAATACTGGGTGCCGGAAGTTGAAGTATATGGAATCCATGAGCTGGTGGGAAATGCATTGATTCTTCCAGGAGAAATAAAAAGAACTCAAGACCTGAGAATGGAACCATTACCGGGCATGGAGGAGGAATAATATGAAGAAAAATTATATTATCGCGGGTCTTGCAATATTTGTCATAATTGTTCTCTCCCCCTTCTGGTTTAATATGGTGACAACTCCCATGGCAGCACCAAAACCTGAACTATTGGGCAAAGCTGCGACCACAAAAAAATGCGTACTGGACAAATATGATATGAGAGCCAACCATATGTCTCTTTTGGATACATGGAGAGATTCCGTTGTAAGAAGTTCAGATAGAAAGTACACGGCGGCCAATGGCCACTCATTTAATATGAGTCTTTCCACGGGAGAAAATTCCTGTCTGGGCTGCCATGAAGACAAAGCAAAATTTTGTGACAGCTGTCACACTTACGCATCGGTAACTCCCTATTGCTGGGAATGCCACACAAACCCCAAGGAGATTCAATAATGATCAAGAGCAGAAGAAGCTTTCTTAAAGTAGCGGGTATTGCTGCCATTGGGTTAGGTGCTGCTCCGGCAATAAACTTTGCTGCATCTAATTCCCATGGGACCGGCGAGGCTGTGATGACTAAAGACCCCGAGGCTCTTTTGGCACGGCGCTGGGGCATGGTAATCGATACCAATAAACTTGATGAACAGATAGCCCAGGATATTGTAAAAGCCTGCAATAATGCCCACAACATTCCAGATTTTAACCATGAAGTGGACAAAGAAAAATATCCCGACACCCGTCCCGTCAATAAAAAACAGGAAATTAAATGGATTTGGGAAGAACATTTTAACTATGCTTTCACGGACAAGGAAGACGAGTTTTTAGCTGAAAAATTTAAAAATCTTGATTTTCTGGTTACCTGTAACCATTGTAAAAATGCCCCCTGTACCCAGGCATGCCCGACCCAGGCAACTTTTAAACGCGAAGACGGTATCGTGATGATGGATTACCATCGCTGTATCGGATGCAGGTTTTGCATGGCAGCCTGTCCCTTTGGATCAAGAAGTTTTAATTTCAGAGACCCAAGACCCTTTATCCCGAAAATCAACCCGGAGTACCCCACCAGAACCAAGGGGGTGGTTGAAAAATGTGACCTTTGTGCCGAACGCCTTGCCAGGGGAGAACAGCCCTATTGCGTAGAAGCCGGTCAAGGTGCCATTATTGTCGGAGATCTTGAAGATCCTGAATCTGAGGTTCGTGTTCTTCTTAATGAAAACTATTCAATCCGACGTAAACAGTCCCTGGGTACCCAGCCCTCTGTTTACTATGTCGTTTAAGAGAGGCGAGTATGCTTGAGATAGCTTTTAAAGGAAGTAAAAATTATTGGTTATGGATAGTTCTTCTCCTCGCTGTAATAGGAGCCGGAACAATTGCTTACATCAACCAATTCACAAATGGTCTGATGACAACGGGAATGAGCCGGGATGTGTCCTGGGGGTTTTACATTGCCAACTTTACTTTTCTTGTGGGTGTTGCCGCAGGAGGGGTCATGGTGGTGATTCCCTACTATATCCATGACTATGAAAAGTTCCACAGGATTACCATCCTGGGCGAATTTTTAGCCGTGGCAGCCCTTGTCATGTGTCTGCTTTTCATTATTGTGGATTTAGGCCAGCCCACCCGGGTGTTGAACGTATTATTATACCCTTCTCCCAAGTCAATTTTGTTCTATGATATGCTGGTTCTCAACGGATATCTGTTTTTGAACATTGTCATTGGATGGAAGGTGCTGGAAGCCGAAAGAAACCAGGTAAAACCCCCCATGTGGACAAAACCCTTAACTTACCTATCCATTCCATTTGCCATCGGCATCCATACGGTAACGGCCTACCTGTATTGTGGCCTGCCGGGACGTGGATATTGGCTGACGGCAATTTTAGCTCCAAGATTTCTTGCATCCGCCTTTGCGGCAGGACCTGCATTTTTAATAATCCTGTGTTATTTCATCAAAAAATTTACCAAATTTGATCCAGGCTGGGAAGCCATGCAGACTCTTGCCAAAATTGTATGCTGGGCTGTTATTGCCAATCTGTTCTTTTTCTTATGTGAATGTTTTGTGGTATTTTATTCGGGTATTCCGAGTCACACAGCCCATCTCCAGTATCTGCTCTTTGGCTACCACGGATACCATGCCCTGGTACCATGGATGTGGTCCGGATTTATCCTCATGACCCTGGGAGCCATATTTTTAATAATCCCAAAATTAAGAAACAATTACACCCTGTTACCGGTAAGTTGTGCCATGATTTTTATTGGCGCATGGATTGACAAGGGACTTGGCATGATTTCAGGAGGGTTTGTCCCCTCCCCTCTCCACCATGTGACAGAATATGCCCCCACGGGCAATGAAATCATGGTCACCCTGGGGGTCTATGCCACAGGTTTTCTGGTTTTAACCATTTTATACAAACTTGCCACAACGGTTAAAGAAGAGATCCGCGGCTAGCCTTTTGTTCAATTATCATGGGCTGACATATCCCATGGACACCACCCATGATTCAGGGGAGTTTTTTTCAAAAACTCCCCTGTTTTTTTTACAACCACCACCAAGTGGATATTTTAAAAATCATGCCGCAAAATAAGATAGAACGCTCATCCATACCCATACAGCCCATTTTTTTTAATAGTCCAGATCCCTTTTTTGAGGAAAAAAAGAATGCATTTCTTGGAGCCATTTATGATAATGACGGTCCAGGGGCGGAATCAATTTATGGATTAATTTGTCAAGAGGCCGAAAAAAAAGCGTCTCGAATCTGCGAAACAGATGAGAAATATCTTCGCCAGATCCAGGTGGCATTCAAGCAATTCAAACCCTTCCTGCTTTCCCAAAGCTCCCAAAAAATACAAAACTTATATCAAAAACTGGAATCTTTGATCCAAAAAATTACCAGGGACCAATCGGTAAACCCCAGGATTGTGGAGTACAACACCTGGAAAACCAAAATGAATCTTTTACCCTGGCAAGAAGACCTTGTGTTTACCAATGCCATCACCTTTCAGATGACCTCCGGGTGTTCCAATTATTGCAGGCGTTGCAATGAATGGGCATTGCCGAAAATCCGGGCCCATTTTTCCCACAATGCCGTAAAAACTATTCTGGACAAGCTTATCGCTTCGAAAAATACAGATCTTTCTTTATATGGAGCTTCTGACCCCCTGGACTGGGAGGACTCCTCCAAAGATATTAAAAATATTTTATCAGATCTGAATTTTATTCCAGAGTTCAGCTTATTGACCAAGGTCCCAAAACAAAAAGAAAAACTCTTACTATCCTTGTTAAAAATGAACATTAACCTTTCCATCAGCCTCACCGACCGGAACCGTTCCAGGATTAAAGGGCTGGAAGCCCAGATAAAAAGACCCATTGCCAAACAACATGCCTCAAAGGATCTGTTGATTCCCGCCGGATTGGATGAAAATTTTATTTCGATCAAGCCCTCCATAACCGACGGATATGGAACGGAGATAACCCCAGATGGGGCCTGTATCATCATTCCCACCTTCACAAGCGCCCTTCACCCCTTTGGTCATAAAAAACTGCCCATCACAAAAAAAACCACTTTTTTTCCAATAAAAAAACTTGGGCGCCGGGCCTTGTTGGTGGATTATTTCAAACCCCTTGAAGGGGTGGGCAAGGATAATAGACCAATACATCTATCGACACTTTTAGATGTTCAGGTGGAATCCATATTACTCGATAATGGTTCCGATGAGTTAACCCCTCCCGGAATGAGAAGTCTGAAGGAATATTTTTCCATATTTGATGACATCCCCAGGCGCCAGAGAAAAAAAAATACCCCATCGGTGATTGCCCGCCTGGAAAAAAAATTTTCATCCCAAAAACAGATATATCAAAAAAAACTTAAGGACCACCTGGACTTTTGTAAAAAAAGTGTGGTCGCAGAATCCAGGCTATGCGCCCTATCCTTTTTTCTGGCAGCCATCAGCTCCTTTGTGGAACGACAGCCGGTAAAAGTCAGGATTATTGCATTCCTGCTTAAAGAAGAGTCCCTTAACCTGGAAAAAAAACATGGTCCCATGGCGACCCGTAAAAAGGCCATTTCACTATTTTGTGCAGCGGGGGCCGATGTTTGGGAAATCTTTCGATTTTATGCAACCTGCCTTATCATGGACCACCACAAAGAAAATATAACGCAATTTATCACCACCCATCCATCACGATATGATATAGGAGCTGATCGCTTCATCCCCGGTTAAAATCAAAACAGGGCTGGACCCGGATAAGTTTTTTAGTATAGGGATGCACAGGATCCCCAATAATTTTTTTAGCGGTATTCACCTCAACGATACATCCTTCATGGATCACGCCAATGCGATCACACAAATAATTGGCAGCTGCCAGATTGTGGGTAATAAATAAAATTGTCATGTTGAAGGTTTCCCGGATTTGGAGCAATAATGTAAATAATTGAATTGCAATGGTGGCATCCAGCATGGAGGTGGGCTCATCCGCCACGATAAATTCCGGCTCCAGCACAATGGCCCTGGCAATGGCAACCCTTTGTCGCTGCCCGCCTGAAAGCTGGTGGGGATACCGATCATAAAAATCTTGCCCCGGAGATAATCCCACAATTTCAAGGGTGTGCAGCACCTTAGACCTTCTTTGACGGGTATTGCCAATACCTTGCACCACCAGGGGCTCGCCAATCGTCTGGGCAATGGACAAATGGGGGTTCAATGACTGGTATGGATCTTGAAAAATCATCTGAACCTTTGACCTGAAATCTTTCAAAGAAGGGCCCTTCAAGGTGTTAATTAAACTGCCCTTTAAGCTAATACTCCCGGATGTCGGCTCTTCCAAGCGTACCAATAATCTGCCCAGGGTGGTCTTACCACTGCCGCTTTGTCCAACCAACCCGAATATTTCACCCTTTTTAATGGAAAGATCAACTTCATTTAAGGCCACCACCCTGGACTGATCTTTGGAAAAAAACCATTTCCGGGGAATATACTCTTTTGTGACCCCCTTCATTTGAATCAAAGAAGAATTTTTAACCATATTCATTTTTTTTTCCTGATAATGCCTTCACTACAACAAAGGGCCCTATGGGTTTTTGATATGTTGATCCAACTGGGAATCCCGGAAGTACCGGCATTGGAACAAATTTTACAATTAACGGCAAACCTGCAACAACCGCTTTTAAGGGTTAAATCCGGGGCTTTTCGCATGGTAGGAATAATGACCTTCCATTCATTGTTAAGACTCAAATAGGATCCCAACAAGGTCTTTGTATAGGGATGACAAGGGGTACCGAAGACCTCTTCCCGGGTTCCCATCTCCACAATCTGTCCTCCATACATCACACAGATATCCCTGCACACAGAAGCCACCACGGCAATATCATGGGAAATAAAAATCAAACCCGTATCCATTATCATCTGGAGGGATCTGATCTCCTGGAGTATCTGATCCTGGACAATGACGTCGAGAGCCGTGGTGGGTTCATCTGCAATGATAAGCTGGGGATTGCAGGCCAGAGCCATGGCAATTATCACCCGCTGTTTCATGCCTCCGCTATATTCGTGGGGATAATCTTTCATTCTGATCCGGGGGATTTCAACCAGATCAAATAATTCTTTAACCCGTTTATCCAGGTCACCGGGGGAAATACCAGGCTTGTGGGTAACAATAGCTTCTATCACCTGTTCATCCACCCGCATTACAGGATTCAAAGCATTCATGGCTGCCTGGAAAATCATGGCAATATCCTTGCCCCGGATTTTTCGCCATTGATCCTCACCCAATTGAGTCAAATCATGATTTTGAAAATCGATACTTCCGCTTAAGATGCGGGCATTATCCGGCAAAAGCCCCATCAGGGTCATCCCGATGGTGGTCTTACCGCACCCGGATTCTCCCACAAGACCTAAGGGTCTGCCCTGTTCAATCTCAAAAGAAATATTATCCACGGCTTTGAGCAGCCCGCCCTTTGTCTGGTAGCCTATGCTCAGATTTTTTATGGAAATTAATGCCATGATCCTAGGCCCTGCCCTCCTTTCTAAGCCGGGGGTCCAAAACCTCATCCATGGCACGGCCCAACAGATAAAAAGCCAATGTAAGCAAAGAAATACTGATCCCGGGGGGAAGCAACCAATAGGGTGCATGGAACATATTCCCCGATTTCCAGACCCATTGAAGCATCATTCCCCAACTGACCTGACTGGGATCACCAAAACCCAGAAAAGATAGTGCTGCCTCCACAAGGATGGCCGAGGTGACCCGGAAAGTCATGTATAAAAAGGCCAGGGGCAGCACATTGGGCATGATATGTCTGAAAATAATCCGCAGATGGGAGGCCCCTGCCACCTTGGATGCTTCAATAAAGGGACGATGTTTCAATGATAGAGTCTGTGATCTGATCACCCTGGAAACAGCAGGCCAGCGCATGATGGCGATAATAAATACAATAATCCATATATTAAATTGACCGAACAAGGATGACAAGATAAGCAAAATAACCAGAGAGGGCAGCACCATAATGATATCAGCTGTTCGCATTAGAAAGGTATCCAGTGTTCCCCCGGCATATCCGGATATCATACCGATAACCATCCCCAATACTATACTGAAAAAAGCGCTGGACAATCCCACGATAAAGGCAACCTTGGCCCCTTCTAAAAGCTGGGCAAAAAGATCACGGCCCACATTGTCCGTTCCCAGCCAATGGGTGAGACTTGGGCCGGTGGAAATGCTTATATTGGGATCTATACCGATCATGGGATCGTACATGGGATTTATATGGGGAACGACAAAACTTGCCAGGGCCATGACCATGAACACAAACAAAATGATTACACCGGTTTTTCCCAGGGGATTTTCAATAAAAATTTTCCAACTTTGTAAAAAGCGTTGAACATAATGATTTTTCAGCATAAATACACCTTTTGTTCTCCCCCGGACATCAATGGGTAATCCTCGGATCCAGATAGGCATAGAGCATATCCACGATAAAATTGGCCAACAGAACCACCAGGGCTATCAAAAGAAAGCAAGCCTGGGCCAGGGGATAATCATTATTACTTACAGCAAAAATCAACTCCCGTCCAATACCGGGCCAGGTAAAAATCTGTTCGGTCAATGCCCCTCCATTAATGGAAAAAGCAAGACTCAGCCCCACACTGGTCACCACGGGCAAAGCGGCATTTTTTGCAGCATGTTTATTTCTGATCACCTTTTCGCTAAGTCCTTTGGCCCGGGCAGTAATGATATAATCTTCTCTTAGCACCCCCAGCATGGAGGAACGCATGAGCAAAAGATAAGAGCCAAGATTGATGATAAAAAGGGTTATCAATGGCAGTATCATATGGTGAAGAATATCCAGGCCCCGTGCAAACCAGGAACTGTTTGTCACCCAGAGTTCAGGAGATAAAATACCGCCAAGGGGAAAAATTCCTATCTTAAACCCGAATATCCAGAGCAATAATAAAGCAAACCAGGGGATAAACAGGGTATAACAAACAAGAGCTGATATGGATAGGATATTATCCAGCCGGCTTCCCTTGTTCCAGGCTGAGATCTTCCCCAGAAAAACCCCTACCAGGGCAGCCAGAACAGTGGAAGAGGTAAACAATAAAATGGTCCACCCCAGTCGTTCCTTGATAATTTTAAAAACAGGCTCTCCATAGTGAAAGGAAACCCCCAAATTGCCAGTGGAACAATTTTTCAGATAAACCATATATTGTTCCCAGATAGGCTTATCCAATCCCATCTGCTCGATAAGATACTGAGTATCTTCAGGAGTCAGCATGGGATCCACCACCTTGGAGACAGGATCCCCCGGAGAGAGCCGAAACAAAAAAAACAATACCGTCATAATCACAAAAAAAATAATGACGATTTCCATTAATTTACCCAGGATATAGATCTGGTTTCTCATTTATTCTTCCAATGAATCTACCGGTTTTACAACACACATGGACCAAATATTGCCGATGCCATCAACCTTGGATACCCACCCGTCAAACCGCTCATTAAAAATAGCTTCAATAACATAGGGATTGTATAAAGGAAGATAGGGAAGATCTTCCAGAATCATCTCCTGCATTTTCCAGATAACAACTTTACGTTTTTTTTCATCAATAAGGGTGGTTTGCATCCGGGCAAGCTTATCGAATTTGAGATTATGGTATCCACTCATATTCCAACCCCGGGGCTTATCGTTTTTGGAATCAAAAAAGGACCGAAGATAATCAGGATCCAGATTCAGCTTTCCATAGCCCAGAATAAAAGCATCAAATTCATGTTTCCCCTTGACCGTGTCCAGCAAAGAGTTAAAAGCCATGGGACGGGAAAAAGCAGGCAGACCGATCTGGCGGCACCATTCCTGGACCATGGTACCTGTAAAGGCCCGTTTAGGATCATAGTCGGCGGGTGGGGTCAAAATTACAATATCATCCATTGTCTCCCCCGAGGGCAGGCGAATATCCGAGGGGGTGACGATTTTACCATCTTCAGACACAGGCGGGGTGTCCCAGGAATATCCTGCGGCCTTGAGGAGCCCATAGGCTGATTTGATCCGTTCATCACGGGTCTTGCCATCCTCATATTTTCTGACATTGGGATTAAACCAGAAATGATTTCCCGAAGGAATAACCGACTGCATGGGGGTACCAAAATTTTGCAGAATCCGCGTCAGGATAAACTCTTTATTAACAACCATGGCAACGGCCTGGCGAAGAAGCTTATCATTAAAGGGTGGTTTTCTTAAATTAAATCCCAGAAAATAAAGAGCACTTTTTTTATTAAAATACAGGTCAATACTATCCAGTTCCTTAAGATCCTTAAGGTAACCTGGCTGGATATCTCCCCAATAATAATCGATATCCCCTTTTTCCAGAGCAAGAATGGCAACATCGGAGGTGCCGTAAATCCGAAACAAAAGGCTGTCCACATAGGGTCCCAGCAGATGATTACCAATTTTTTGGCCCCTGCCGAAAAAATAAGGATTTTTTTTCATGTGGATATAGGACCCTTTTTTATATTCAGACAAGACAAAAGGACCTGTACCAAGAGGCTTTTCAATTTCATAATCCTGGAGGGAGCGCAGGGGTTTTGCCTTTGTCAAAGCCTCTTTGGCTATTGTCCCCCATTCTTTTTTAGAGACCATGGGCACCGTCATAACCCGGGACATGAAAATTGCAGACGGTTTTTTCAAGTGGAAGACAACTGTGTGGGCATCCGGTGCCTCGATCTTTTTTATGATATTCCATTTGCTATAATATCTGGGAATTTTAAAATCAAAAACCATTTGCTTGGTAAACAAAACATCTTCACTGGTAAAATCAGATCCATCGGACCATTTGACATCCCTTAGTTTCACCGTATAGGTCAGATTTTTTTTATCAAAAACCGGATTTTCCCTGGCAAGCCAGGGAATAATCTCAAGGGTTTCGGGATGACGCCGATAAAGAGGCTGATATATCTGGGACAAAATTTTTCTGGAATTGGCATCGGTTCCCAACCAGAGATTCAAGGAACGGGGTTCTTCGGGAAGCCCGATATTTAAAAGACCCGGGTTTCTCGGTTTTTGACAGGAGGAAAGGAACGCCGCAACGGCAATCAGCATGATTACCAGCAACAAAAGATTAAAACAAAATCTTACCCGAAGCTTCAAGGACGTCCCCATTGTTCCTCTGTTTTGATTCAATTATTTTCTCCTCGATAAAATCTACTAAGGTGGACTCAAGTTTATCGTTATTGAACAGATTAATCCTTGGAATTCCCCCGGGGCTGATACAATTAACCTCAACCAGTTTATCTCCTATCACATCAATACCCACAAAATACAGACCATCCTGAATTAATTTGGGTTTAATTCTTTCACAAATATTAATTTGTGCGGCGGTCAGCACATGTTTAAAGGCCCGGGCGCCAGCATGGACATTGGTTCTAAAATCACTGGAAATCGATTTTCTACCCATGGCACCCAAAATTTCCCCATTGAGCAACAAAATTCTTATATCCCCGTTATCCTTCACAGATTTTATATACTCCTGAACCATTATAGGAGTCCTTTCCGGGTAAGGCTTTGCCGAATGAACATAATAGTTTATCAAGGAGTCAAGATTTTCAGGCTCTCGATTACTGACCTTGATTACCCCATGTCCCCCGTGTCCATGCAAAGGTTTTATCACCATGTCACCACCAAAATCATCTATGATTTTTCTCAACCTTCTTGGATCCCTTGACACATGGGTCTGGGGAATAATCTCCGGAAAATTTAAGATATAGGCCTTGGAATTTCCACTAATCTGACCAATGGTATTGTTGACCATGAAAACTTTATCACTAACAGGGCCTAAAAACTCCATCGTATCATAAATAAGAGGGGGATTTTTACGTAAAAAAAGAACATCCAGATCTGTCACGGTTTCAAAAATCAATTCTTCTTTGTCCAGGCACTGGATCAGTTGATCCCAATATTGAGTAATGGAAAGATTTTGTTCAACTGTTATCTGACGCATTCTTGCGACCACTTTATTCTTACGGATATAAATGTCATGGGGCTCCAAAAAATATACGGCATGACCCCGTTGATTACATTCATACATGATAAAGGCGGTGGTCTCCCAAACCGGATCAATCTGCCTTAAATCATCCATCAAAAAACCGATTTCCATCATATATATGCCCGCAACTCCCGACTAAAAAAAAAGTTATTCCAAGCCCCCAACCCAAGCTAAAATCACTGATAAAATACGACCATGAAGATCTGTTCTTTCTATGACAACCCACAAAGATTGTCAAACCCTTAATCAATCTTTAATAAACCCCAAGACAAAAGATATCAATTAATGTACCTTTAAAAATCCAAGCATGAAAAATTTCCTAAATCATATAATGGGAAAAAACATGAAAGATACCTTATTTATACAATTTTACGGCAAGACTAAGAGTGGCTGGTTTGACCTTTGCAACGGTTTTTCAGATACCTTTGACCTGTGTAAAAACAAAGGTGATTTTCTTTGGATGGAACATGAACAAGACTATGACAAATGGTATGACAAAAATACTTACGGGACGAGGCTTTTGCCCATACAAAAAGGCAAAGTCTATATCAGTGCAAGTTATATCAATCACCTCTTCCAGGCCTATCTCTGGGCAGGACAATATCCTGATATCAACTTCATTGTAGGAGGGCCTGTGGCGGCGGAAAGATATTCCGACAAGGAAGGCTGGCAATCTGTCCATTTCAAGGTAGAAGACCAATTACCCCCCAATCTGACCATCACCGGCCGGAGCATTGAAAACCTTTTTGATCTGCCGGAGTTTTCCGGAACCTGGAAACTTACAATTCCTGAGACCATCCCAGAAGACAGCAAGGTTTACTTTTCCTATACCCTGGAAAATTTATGTTATTGGAAAAAATGCCCCTTTTGCTCCATTGCCCAGCATAGCATGGAACACTTCAGGATAAGAAAACAACTCAACCTCGAATTCAAAGACATGACCTTTGCCGGTCATAAAATAGTCCGGCTCAATACCGGTTCCATCACTCCTGAGCATATCCAAAAAATCATACCCAATCTTCCCCAAAACAATAAAATTGAATACCGATATTTCATGCGGGCGGCAAAGGCCGAAACAAAAGCATTAAAACAGGTGATAAACCAGCTTGATGGAAATATTCCCGCCACCACCCTGGGATTTGGCATTGAGTTTCCCTCAAATCGTATGTGGAAATATTTAAACAAAGGAACCCGTATGACCGAGGTGATTGAAACCCTCAAGATTTGCATGGAGAGCGGTTTCAAGGTCAACGCTAATATGATCCTGGGCTGGAATAATCTTATTGAACAAGATTTATACGATCTTGAAAATTTCATGGACAACCTATCACAAAATACTGTCACAACCATCCAGCTTCGCTGGCTGTTCGCCCATCCCTATACCAAAATTTATGAAACCTATGAAGGAATCCAAAACACCATTCGCCTAGGACCCTTTAATTGCGGATTCAATGTAATGGTAAACGATGAACAAAAACAATTGAATCTGGCTGCCGCCGATATAATCAAAGCCAAGTGCCAGGTAAAAAACATTAAACTGGAGGGTTATAAAAACCTTAAAAAAGGACAACTATAAAAAAAAGCCACAGGAAACATAACATTTCCCATGGCTTAAAAATCAAACCTATGATTTTATATTAGCTATGGTGTCCAAAAGATCCTT
This sequence comes from Desulfobacteraceae bacterium, assembly GCA_024226935.1. Taxonomy (GTDB): domain Bacteria; phylum Desulfobacterota; class Desulfobacteria; order Desulfobacterales; family Desulfobacteraceae; genus NBML01. The sequence continues at coordinate 13,421 of JAAELK010000552.1, read as the reverse complement.
TTCTATTTTTTGTGCATTTACTTTGGAAGCATATTGTACAGGATATGCCCTGGTATTTTCAGAAGGATTACTTACGGAAATAGCTCCGGAAAGTTTTGGATCATTAGAATAATCGATATTAATAAAAGCCTTGTTTACTTGTACTTGAAAAGCATCGAGGGTATTGGTTAAAGCGGGCACTGCGACAACACAAGTAGTGGGATCCCACAAATAATACCATCCTTGAGCAATACCCCGGGGGATTGGATCTGAATGCATGATGGATTTAAAAATTTGAAGGGATCGGTTTTTAGGATATTGCTTTGCCAATTGATCCAATTTTTCAACATATGCTACACTCAAGGGCAATTGATTTGTCGTATCTAAAGGCACTAAAAAAGGTAGGGTCTTTTCAGATTTACTTGCTTTTGAAAGAACACTTAAAACCATTTCGTTAGCCCCGGGGTCAGCAAAGAAGTTCCACTCAGCCCGTTTGTTATTCTTATAGTGAGGATCAGCCTTATTTTCTAAATTTCCAGGAACCTTAATAGCTCCCCCCATAACAAAGAGCTGTTTTATTTTTTGAGAGATACCAGGATCTTTTACAAAAGCACGAGCCAGGTTGGTTAGAGGCCCTAAGGCCACAATACTCAAAGAAGTTTTGCTGTTATCCAAAGTATTAATAAGGGCCTGACTGGCAAGAATCGTTCTTTGAATGTTTGCTTTTTTATACAGATCAGAAGAAAAAATCGGGGTGTCATAACCGTTATCATTAAAATCGGTCCACTCTTTTGGAAAATCGTGGGAAACAGGATAGGGCACAAAAGTGGAACGATCTTTAGGACCATAGATCGGTATTTCAGGATGTCCCGTTACAACACACAAAACTCCCGCATGATCCATGCCTTGAGTAACACTGGTCTCTCCGGTAGCCACAATGGTAATGGCCTTAATATCTACATCGGAGTTATTTAAAAGATACAGCAGGGCAACTACATCATCTTGCCCCATATCTGTATCTACGATAATGGGTACTGGACTTAAACTCTGTGCATTACTCTTTGTACAGGCAAAAAAGAAAAAACTTACAAAAATAAGCGAACAACAAAATATTTTTTTAAACATGAAATCTCCTTATCAAGGCTTGATTTATCACAAAGCCCACTTTTAAAATTAGTTTTTTTTTTATTTTCAGATGCTAAAACTCCAACACTATCGATAAACACCAAATGATATTTTATTCCAAAAACTTTTACCCGATAGAGAATCTTCAATTTTCATGACAACCCTTAAAACATAAAATCAATATTTTTAAAAGAGAAAGTTTAATCCTATGAATCCACTACCCACTATCCAATTCAAATCACAAATCTTAAGTTAGATAAGATTTTAAGGAAAATCAATATGGATATATTCTACAATGTATCCATTGTAGACGGACAAAACGAGATATGTAAAACAAAAATAAATTACTAAAAAATCCTATTGACAGAAAGAGATCAACCTAGTAATTGATTACCGCACATAAAAAAATTTATGTGTTTTAAAACAATCAATTTGAGGAGACACCATGTTTAAAAAAAGTTCGATAATTTCACTGTTTGCAATTATGTTTTGTGCCGTTATAGTATCTACCGCCAGTGCTCTTGTCCCACCATGGATTGATATCGATTTTGGATTATCCCATACCCTGGGTCTGACTCCGGGAGTTACAATTGAAGAGCCGATCGAAACCCAGGATGAAGCTTGTCCCTGGTTAATCAATATTGTTGTTGATACACAAAAAGATGGCAGTAAAGCTCTTCATTATGCTCTCACTAAAATCATACCGACACAAATTGGATATCTTGGAATTAAGGTTGTTGATGAAAATCGTAACACAATTACAGAATCAGACATTGACCAAGAAAATGATCTTGGTTTTTCAGATGATATGAACGCCTATGAAAAAACTAAAATTTTACTGGATATTGCCTATAGAAACAATCCATATTATTTGAGAACAGAAATTCAAGAGAATGGTTTTTATACGAGTGTGATTGCCATAATGAAACCGGAAGTAATTCAATATTACAGAGACGCATTATCGGCATATAAGGGCATGGGCACCTACGTTGCGGCTGATTTATTCAGAACGTACATGAATCCTGTTGTTGACAATATTTATACGAATGCTTCAACGGAGACAGTAGAATCTCCAAATCCTTTACTACAATCAAAATAATTCAGGCATTTTTTTAAAAAATGGGTGGGGGGAGAACCGGATATAACTATCAATTTTCCCCCTCCCAATATATAAGTTTTTCACATCCGACCAATACAAAATCACCCAAGCGTGCTGCCCTGGAACAAACTATATTGACATAGCTGCACCAATGGCGTATCGTACTTTTTAAAAACCTGCTGACCTGACCCCTATAATACTGAATTAAACAGCAAGAAAACCTTAGAATCAAACAAAACAATTTTTCTCCAATTTGTTGATGGTACTACGTTTAGGCAATACCCACTATAAATCTTCAAGTATTGACCTATGTATAAACTCTCAAAAAAAAAGGGGATGATATGAATTCAATATTCACATTACGACTTGATTAAAATTTAGTTGATTTTTTAAAATTATTCAACTAAATCCGTTTCACGAAAACCTGTAGATTACTTCTATTCTACAGGGCAAGCAATCCATAAAAAGTTCACTCAAGATCCATCGCAAAGTTGTTTTACCCTTATAAAATCACTATTGCGATATAAGTAAGGTTTTTTATTAACCATTTTTTGTTCTTTAACATTTAATGCTTTATTATTTCCAGGGGAGAAAAATGAAAACTTTTATTAAATTTTTATTAGGTTCCATTTTGGTGATTTTAACATTGAATAATGTTAATGCCGGACAGCAAGAAAACAGTTCAACGGATCTGAACCAAATCGCTTCTGAAACTGGTATGGAAAATATTGATGGAAAATTTATTAGTGTATTTCGTAATTCCGATCGGTCGGAAAATTTTAGCCTCTATATTCAAATCTCTAATGGAATTATAGAGATAAGTACCAAGAACGGTGAAAGATATGAAGGAACAGGTGAAATAGGATTGGACGGCAGTTTTTCTTATTCTGGAAATTCTATCAACGGCTATAGCGTAGATATCAACGGGAGAATCAAAGGTAATCAACTCATTGCGACCCATTCAGTCAATGGAGTTACAAATGATATGATTGGGGTTCGACTTTTCTCGGATCATAAGCTCACCCAAACAAACAACCTGGCATCATGGGATCAAAACTCGGAAGAATATGGGGTACAATATAAGGAAATTGTATGGGTTACTTCCAAGGACGGAACCAAAATCGCTGCAAATTATTTTAAACCGATCTCTGAAGATATAGACCAAAAATTTCCCACAATCCTTTTTATTAACAGCTGGGCGGTTGAAAAACATGAATACCTTGTCCAAGCCTACCAACTTGCCAGACAAGGCTATCTTGTTTTCAGCTACAGCGCCAGGGGATGGGGACTCTCCCAAGGTGTTGTTAATGTTGCAGGCCCCAAAGATATGGAAGACTATCGCAGTGTAGTGGATTATATTATAGAGAACCTGCCAGCTGACGCAAATAATATTGGTTCAGCCGGTATTTCCTATGGTGGAGGAATGTCTCTATTGGGGATGGCCCATGACACAAGGATCAAAACCGCCGTGGCAATGAGTGGATGGACCGATATACAAAATTCGCTGTGGAGAAATGAAACACCCTCCATAATGGGAATCAATGCGTTGTTGTCATCGGGAACTTTGACCGGGCGAACAGATCCTATTCTCAAAGAGATGCTGGATAATTTAATAAATTATGAAAACATAGAAGAATCTTTAATCTGGGCTGGGCAACGTTCCGCAATCAATTATCTGGAAAATTACAATTTGCGTCAAACTCCCATTTATATCAGTCAAAATCTTGGTGATGAAATTTTTGTACCCAATCCTGTAATGGATTTTTATGCCAGGCTGACGGGACCAAAAAAAATGGATTTAAATCAAGGAGTACATGCCACAGCTGAGATTGGTGGATTAGCAGGGCTGGATAGTTACATCTGGAATAATCTCAATGACTGGTTTGACTATTGGTTGAAGGGAATCGACAACGAAATCATGAACAAACCCGCAGTAAGTTTTCAGATGCAAGGAGAAGGAGACGGTGTTGAAATTGGTACCGATGGCGGTATAAGACATAATTTTATTACCTATCCAAGTGAAGAAATAGAATCTAAAGTTTACTATTTATCCCACCGCAAGGATGACTGGCTCAATAATCTATTGCGTACCCAGGGCAAACTCAAAGACAACCCACAAAACAAAGAAGAAACCAATTCCATTCGATCTGCTGTCATCACACCGCTAACAACGGGAATTCCCGTCCTATCGGAATTTCTTGATGCTCATTTCAAATTACCGGTCTTAACTTCTCTTGTATTAGCCAACCGAAATAAATCAATAATCTGGGAATCTGAAACCCTCAATTCAGATCAAAAAATTATCGGAATACCGGAATTAAACCTATGGGTACAACCAACCAAATCTGAATTTGGGTTAGTGGCCTATCTCTATGAGGTAGACAAATTAGGGATTGGTACTTTATTAACCCATGGCCCATTTAGTTCCCATGGACACAATCCTGATCAATTTATGAATATTTCTTTTGAATTGGCGGCAATCGCCCATAAAATCAAGGCAGGACACAAAATAGCAATTGGAATTGATACCAGCGATCTTTTATTTTCAAGGGTTTCCAAAACCGATTATGATATAATGTTGCATTTTAGTCCTGATCAGCAGATGACATTAACTTTACCATTTTTAAAATAAAATTACCCTGACTGAAGCGGACCCTGGGCTGCGTTGACATTATTTTTCAATATGGTTATTGTATTTTAATACATCCAAGGAGAAGTACCATGAAAAATAATGTCACAGCCCAACCGCTCAACACAGCGGTCAAATCATTTATCAGCCTTGATCCATTGCTTGCTTTCTGGGAAAAAAATCTTGTACCCCAATGCTCCCATATGAAATCCATGTTCAAAGAGATAACACAAAAGATAAGCCATATTCCCGAAATCCAGGGTTCCATAAAGGATATCAGCCTCTTAAATAAATACCATGACATCATCAGGCCATTAATGACTCCTGTATTTCCAGCAGCCTCCTTTAATAAAGAAATTATGGGAGCTCTAACTCCCTACACCTTTGAGCCTTTTTTTGTAACCCCTGAATTCCAGCGGCTTTTCCTCGATAATAACAAATCTCTGAGAGCCACCATAAGAAAAAAAATTGAAACCGAAAGCTCAAAAAATCTGTTGAGAATCTATTTTCTTATTTTGGAGCGAATATACGGGTTCAGCTACCAGAGACTTGAAAGCGTAGACATTAAAATTATACCCGATGAAAAAACCGGAATGGCCAGTTATTTCGGAGTAACAGCGGACTTCCAGTTTGTCAAAATAACTCCCCTGGATACCCCGAAAAAATTATCTGAAAAGGACAGGAATGATATCACAAATAATCTTACAGATATCCATGTCCTGGCCAAGTATATTAATCTAAGCCAATTCGAATTTACAGGGTTCACCATTGTACGCGCCATGGATGTAACTCAATCCGAAGTGATTTCCGCCCTTGAACGAGATTTAATAGACCAGCGAGCCATCTTTTCTGCCGAAGGGATCAGACACCTGGAATCCAGACTCCAGACATTATTTCAACGGCCCGAAATGGCTGTAGGACTCGGTGCCTTACAAGGAGATCAGGTTATGATCATCAAAAATGACTGCTGCTCCAATGTCAGCTGTCTTTTTTCCAACTCCCATCATATCAACCTGGAAGAGATACAAGGATCGATCTGGATGCAGGCAGTTGAAAACAACGCAATTTTACGGGTAGCAGATCTTTCCCAAAAACCCAACCTGATCCCGGCCGAAGAACAGGCAGTGGCTACAGGCATCCGCTCAATGCTGCTTTCTCCCTTGTCCTACCAGGGAAAAATCATTGGCATTTTAGAAATATTTACCAAGTCTCCCAATGATCTTGGCCCCCTTGATGCCATGCTGTTGGAACAGGTTACCCCCATTTTTTCAGTAGCCTTGAAAAGGGGAATGGATGAATTAAACAAACAGGTTCAATCCATTATCAAGGAAAAATGTACCGCAGTTCACCCATCTGTGGAATGGCGCTTTGAAAAGGCGGCCATCAGTCACATGGAACGTCTCCACCACGGTAGTACCGCCTCTGAAATGGAACCCATCATTTTCAAGAATGTGGTGCCCTTTTTCGGACAATCCGATATCCGGGGTTCCTCCCTGGCCCGGAACAAGGGAATCCAACAGGACTTGACAGACCAGCTAAAGCTTGCCCTTGATGTCATGGAAACAGCTTCAAAGCTGAGACCCTGGCCTATTTTACAAGAATATAAATACAGAATTTACGCCAAAATCCAAGAGATTGCTGCCGGAGTTACCTCCAACGATGAAAATTCTGTATTTTCCCTCCTAAATAAAGAGATCGCCCCCACCTTTGAAGATCTTATGGGACTTGGACCGGATATCGCTCGACAAATAAACCATTACACCACTTGTCTGGATCCTTCCACCGGCATGATTTACAACAAAAGAAAAGATTATGAAGAGAGCGTATCACAACTTAACCAAACCCTTTCCAGATATTTAGAACAAGAAGACAGCCTGATACAAAAAGATTTTCCCCATTATTTTGAAAAACGTCAGACCGACGGTGTGGATTACATGATGTATATCGGGGCTTCCATGGCTGAAAAGAAGAGACTTGCAGGTTTTCATATCCAGGACATGACTCTTTGGCAACTAATGCTTGCCTGTGGCCTTGCCCAGCATACTCAAAAAATAAAACCGGAACTAAAAGTTCCCCTAGACACCTGCCACCTGGTTTTAATCAATCACACTCCGCTATCCATTCGATTCCGGTTTGATGAAAAACGATTTGATGTGGATGGTGCCTATGATGTGCGTCATGAAATCATAAAATCCAGGCTGGACAAGGCCTTGATAAAGGGGTCAGGCAAAAGACTCACCCAGCCCGGCAGGATAGCAGTAGTTTATTCCAATCCTTTAGAAGGCAAAGAAATCAGGCAGCATATAGATTTTCTCATGAGCATCGGCAAACTTGAAAATGATCTTGAAATCATGGACTTAGATGACCTGCCGGATGTTCGAGGACTAAAAGCTCTCAGGGTGGGAGTAAATCTTAAATCAATGGACAACCATGATATCATTAAAATGAAAACAAAATAAGAATAACAAATCTATATGGCTTGAGCCTGGTATTTATCTAATCTGGTAAAAGATGAGGATAAAATTTAAACCGGTGTTAAGAAAAAATAAAAAAAATGGGGTCAGAAAAATCCTTTTAAAGGGGGTCTTCTGGCGTATTCTTTTTATTGAAGCGGTTTTGCTTATTTATTCCCTTTTTTACAAGTGGTTCACCGAAAATGCAGATTTCCATGAGTTGTTCTGGTATGCCATCCGAATTATCATTCTTGTGGGAATTATAATTATTTTTATGATGATCTCCCTGAAAAAATTTCTCACAGACAAAATTATTATCCCCCTTGAATCCCTTGCCGCTGCCAACAAACAGATCCAGAAAGATTACTCAAAAATCGAAAAGATAGAACTGCCCCCTGATTCCCCGGATGAAATCAAAACTATTATTACCTCAAGGGCTGCCATGCTCCAACAGATCATAAGAGTTTCCGAAGAACGACTGCATCTAGTCAACTTTATAAAAGAAACATTTGGACGTTATCTTTCCAAAAAAGTGGTGGAAGAGATCCTTTCATCCCCCGGTGGCCACAAACTCGGAGGAACCCGAAAACAAGTAACGGTACTGATATCAGACCTGAGGGGATTTACCGGCCTTTCGGAGACCCGGGATCCGGAAGATATGGTACAATTGCTCAATAGTTACCTTGAAAAAATGTCTAAAATAATTCTTAAATACGACGGGATAATTGATGAAATCATAGGAGATGCTATCCTTGCGGTATTTGGCGCCCCCAAAAGCCATGGAAATGATCCGGAAAGGGCAATTGCCTGTGCCATTGAAATGCAAAACTGCCTGGAGGTATTAAACAAAGAGATTCTTAAATCCGGATACCCTTGCCTTGAAATGGGTATCGGCATTAATACCGGTAATGTCATTGTAGGCAATATAGGTTCGGAAGTCAGAATGAAATACGGAATAGTAGGAGATGCGGTAAATAGAGCATCAAGGATAGAATCCAATAGCATCGGTGGCCAGATCCTCATGGGAGAATCCACCTATAATCAGATCAAGAGCAAATCCCAAATAGTAGTCATGCCGGCCCAGCACATTATGATGAAAGGCATGAAAAAACCATTGGTTTTTTATTCAGTTACAGCAATAAAAACAGCCGATTATAAAATTTGTCTGACGGCTACCAGCCAACCCCATACCCGACTTGCCATAAAGCTTGGCTTTCAATGCTGGACCATCCAGGACAAAAAAGTAAACCCCCTCCCTTTTCTGGGAGAAACAATCACAATAGATGAGGGCAATATTTATGCTATAACCAGTATACCCATTGCCCTGTTTACAGACATTAAACTAAAATTTGACTTCTGCATTGATGCCCATTGTTTTGATGATATCTATGCTAAAGCTACATCAACTGGAATGGAAGAAGACAAGGAGTATACAAGGTTTAGTATTACCGCCATAGATGCAAAGGATCAAAAAATTATTAAAAAATGGATAGAAGAAGCATCTGCCTAGGAAGAGAGCTTGTCTGCCCTTTTCTCCTTGACAAGAAAGATAAATTGTAATTGGATGTTTTATATGTTTTTGCTTCAATAAATCTTTACCTAGGATCAATCTTAAGGATTTTAAATCATCATGCATCTTTCATCTTTTTTTAATTTAAAGTATCAAGGTAAAATTTTATGGATAATTTTGGCATTTTTCAGCATTTTTATGTTTTTCCCCCAGCCGGGCGTAGCCCTGGAAAAAAAAATCACCAACCCCATTGGGATATCCTTTATTCTTGTTGAACCGGGAGCTTTTATGATGGGCAGCCCGAAAACAGAACCATTTCGCGATTCCGATGAACATCAGAGGTTGGTAAAAATTAAAACCCCCTATTATATGCAAACCACGGAAGTAACCCTGAAACAATGGTGGGCAATCATGGGGAAAAAATGGTTCTTTAGACGGAAAGGACCCGAGAATATGCCAGTCACCCTGGTCTCCTATTATGATTGTCTAAAATTTATCCACAAACTGAATCAAAAGAAAATGGGGGTCTACCGCCTCCCCACGGAAATGGAATGGGAATATGCTTGCAGGGCGGGAACAACAACCGCATACTATTGGGGAGATACCATTGACTGTTCCAGGGCCATGTATGGCAATTGTGCGAGGAAAAATGGCGAATGCACCATTTTTTTCACGTCCTTGAACATTACCGTCGACAGGCCGGCACCGGTCAAATCATTTGCCCCCAATCCCTGGGGTCTTTATGATATGTCCGGCAATCTCTGGGAATGGTGTGCCGACAAATATACCCCCCATCCATCCCATCCCTATGATGAAACCTATAACCCTCTGGATTCTGAATCCAGGGTCAGGCGGGGGGGCAGCTGGTTTCGAGGCGGACAATACCTTCGAAGCGCCAACCGGACCTATGCCCACCCGGGAGCAAAGTTTCATACAACCGGATTCAGACTCGTCCGTGAGACAGATTAATGCGTACAAAAATCTTAAGCCTGTTAAAAATATATAAAGAAGAAGTCAGCCTCCTGCTGTGGACAACAGCACTACTGTTTATTATTCGCAGTTCAGGAATGATATTGAATAACTATGCAGAGACTACTTTTTTAAAACGATATGGAGTTGAATACCTGCCCATTGTCAATATGCTCAATGCCGTAATTACTTTTTTTATCACGGGATTTTTAACAACCTTCATAGGTAAGATATCCGGTGCCAGATTGCTATCCTGGATATTTATTATTTCAGGCATCAGCGTAACTATTATCCGGCTGCTTATCCCCTTTGGATCAGATCTTTTGTATCCATTGCTTTTCATGCTCAAAAGCCAATTTGAACTGCTCCAGGCCCTATTGTTCTGGAATTTATGCAATGATCTTTTCAATATGCGCCAATCCAAACGCCTATTTCCCCTCCTGACTGCCGGTGGGGTGATAGGTCTTATTATCGGCGGTTTTACCACCCCTTACTTTGCCAAAACCTTTAACCTGGATAACATGCTCTATCTATATCTTGCCACCACACTGATGGGAGCTTGCATTGTCCAGGCCATGGGCCGGAATTATTCCACCCCGATCTTTACCGGAAAACAAGATTTACCCAAAGAGAAAAGATCATCCATGATCCAGGAATTTAAAAATGTACTCCCTCTGATAAAAGATTCCATGCTCATTAAAATAGTCTTGATCCTGACCTTTATGCCCAATGTGGTCATTCCCATCATAAATTATCAGTTTAATTATGCCATCAACAACCAATTTGCCTCGGAAGCTGCCATGATTCAATTTCTTGGTTATTTCAGGGGAATACTGAATACAGTCAGCCTCATTATTCTGCTCTTTGTGGGCAGGATCTACGGGCGATGGGGACTGCCGGTGGCCCTCATGTTCCACCCCATTAACTATATGATCGCATTTCTTGCATTTTTCTTCCGTTTTGATATATTCTCGGCCATATATGCAAGAATGTCCACCACTATCATCAGAACCACCATCAATGTACCGTCAAACTCCATTTTAATCGGACTCTTCCCCGAGTCCTATCGGAACATGATCCGTCCTTTTTTAAGGGGAACAGTGGCAAGACTGGCTCTATTCACAGGTTCCACCCTGATTTTGATCTCAACTTCTTTTTTCCCGCCCAGGTATTTGACCCTTGTAGCCCTGCCCTTTGTTCTGGCCTGGATGGCAGGACCCATCATCTTGAAATTTAAATATTCCACCATCCTCAAGGGTCTTATTTCAAAGAATCTTTTGGACATAAAAAGCCTTGACCAGGATGAGCTGAAAAGCATATTCAACCAGGATAAAATTTTATCGGATCTGGAAACCTCTTTTTTATCTGCCAAAGGAAAAGATGCGATCTGGTATGCTAAATTATTAAAAAATTTTTCTGCAAGACAATTGGATACCCATATCCTCAATAATCTTGAAAAGCAGGACCAGCAAACTCAACTGAGCCTGATCAAAATGATTTCTCCCCCATCCCGTACCGATGCAGCCAAAAAATTGATACACTTTTTAGATCCTGAAAAACCGGAAGTCACCATTGCCATATTAAAGCTTGTCCGCCAAAATGATTTAACTGCCATAAGGGGAGTGGATTTAACACCATTTATTGAAAATAATCACCCGGTTGTCAGAGGATTTGCAGCAGCCTGCCTCTATTCAAGAAACCCTCAACGATACCGTTCCTTGATTGAAACCTGGCTTAAAGCCAAACAGATGGATCACCGGCAATCGGGAATCATCGGCGCAGGGTTAAGCAATGACAGACAATATATTACTACTCTGCTTACCATATTATCGGAAAAAAATATTGATCCCATCATTCCCGATATTATCAGAGCCCTGTCCCGATTAAAGGCCAAACAATTGAATACAATTATTTTCGCCTATCTTTCCTATGGCCACCAGGATATCAGAATAGCAGCCCTGGATGCTCTGGAAATCAATGATGATTTCTTCCTGAAAAAAGCCATTCTTCTCCTGGGAGACAACAACGACTCCATCCACGAATTTGCCATGGAAAAGATACGAACAGCCAATTATCAAAATAATAGAGTTTTGATTGAATCCCTGGGAATGCCCAGCGGAAGAATTCGCAGGGGATTGTTTAAACTCCTGGAAACCCTGGACATAAAAGAATTTGAAATTTTGATGTTTACCAAGGAAAACCTGAAAAAAAGCTATACCTATCTTGCCATGGAAGAAAATTTAAGTCATCTTCCCCGGGGTGACATGCGGGATCTTGCCATTGAACATCTATCCCAAAAAAAAGATTTAGTGCTGGAAAATATCATTCGAGTCCTTGCCATCCGTGACCAGACAGGCAGAATGAAAACCGCCTGGCGGGGAATTTTTTCCCAGGATACCCGGCAAAGGGCCAATGCCATTGAATTACTAAGCGATATTCTGGATCGTAAAACCTTTAATGCAATGCTTCCCCTGCTTGAAAGCCCGACTCCGCAAATAGCCCTGGCCGATGGAAAAAAAGTGATAAAAATAGTCCAACTTGATCCAGAGGGGAAAAAAACTCTTTCAAACCTTTTAGAATCTGAAGACTGGGTAGACGTCATCATGGGGCTTAGTTTGGTCCATGAAAACCCCGTCATCTATGAAGCAAACAAGATGTTAAAGGAGTTGGAAAATTCAATCAATAAACATATTTTAAAGGAAGTTCAAATGATTCTCAATAAGCCTGAGGAATCTTCAAAAAATCCCCAAAGAATTCATTCCACCGAAATACCCCTGGGAAAAAAAATACTTCTTTTAAAGGAAATTGAAATTTTTTCCGGATTAAGCGCTGCCGAACTTGCCGCCATTGCCGCAGTGACAAAAGAACTGGATTATCCGGAAGGAAGAACGGTCATTAAACAGAATAATATAGGAGAAACCGTATTTCTCATCATCAAAGGCCGGGTGGAAGTAATCATGGAACAAGAAAACGACAAGGAAATAATGCTGGACCATATTGAGTCCGGCGGGGCTTTTGGAGAAATGGCATTGATAGATAATGCCCCCAGATCTGCTACCATCCGGACCATTGAGCCCTCCCAGTTTCTTATCCTCCACAAGCAGGAATTCAAAGAAACCGCCATGGAATTTCCAAGAATTGCCCTCAAGATATGCGCGGTATTGAGCCAATATATCCGGGATCTCCACGGCAAAATCCCAAGACAAATCCAATAAAATCAGGGGAGGGGACATCAGGACAGGAGCTTATAAACGATCAAATCTTCATCCTTACCCTTTACCTTAACCGGCTCAAGCTGTTTTGTAATATAGGACCCGGTTAAAAGATTATAGGTGGTCTGGCTTAAAATAATGTCAGTTTTGTATATTTTTGTCAGTCCTTCTATGCGGGAAGCCGTATTTACAGTATCACCAACTAAAGCATAGGACATTCTCTCCTGACTGCCGATATTGCCGGCAAGCACGGCTCCGGAATGGATTCCAATACCATGCCCCAAGGGTTTAATCCCCTGCTGTTCAGTAAATATTCGGGTTAGTAAAGTTTTTATCAAATTTTTAAAAATAGTTCGGGACACGAGTAAAATGATTTGATATTAAAAGAAGTATGAATGTTTCTTTTTACCAACAATTACCGCTACAACCCTTGAGAATCAATACT
>JAAELK010000551.1 GCA_024226935.1 Desulfobacteraceae bacterium | reverse complement strand
TTTCAACAGGGCCTTTGGAAGGAACCAATAACAAAATTAAAACTATGAAAAGGCAGGCCTATGGATATCGTGATTTTGAATTTTTCAAATTGAAGCTTTTTGATCTTCATAGAAAAAAGTACGCGTTAATCGGATGAACCAGAAAAAACAATCTCCATTTTCTTTAAACTGTAAAAGATATCCTTCATATGCTATACCTTTTGAGTTTATGGGTATACCAAAATGCAATCCTGTAAATAGTTCTAATGAATGGATTTCATTTTTAGATACTCTTATTAAAGGATAATTTTTACAACATTCAGCGCATTTTTGACACATTTTCATAGATATAAAATTCTCTGTTTGGCTTTTAGTGTTTTTTATCCACATTAATTTCTGCGAAAATGATGAGTGCCTTTCGCAGAAACACAAAGACCCCGAACGACATTCTGTTCAGGGCCTTTTATTTCTCAAGTCATCAAGGTGACTTTTTTGTAAAGCAAATAAAACGGTTTACTAAACTACGATTACATTTGCTGCAGCGGGGCCTTTTTGGCCGTCTTCAATGTCGAATGTAACACTATCCCCTTCATTGAGGGATTTAAAACCGGTTGAATTAATGGCTGAATGATGTACAAACACATCTTTTCCACCGTCTTGTTGTTCGATAAATCCAAAACCTTTTGAATCGTTAAACCATTTTACGATACCGTTCGCCATGTTGGCAATCTCCTAAAAAAAATAAAAAATACAAGTTTCTAACTTTGGGGGGTAACGCCGCTTTTATTGTCGGTAATATACACCTTTGGGAGGGAAACATATGCACTAACACAATATAGCACAATTTGTAAATGATAGAAGACTGTCGATTAGAAGTCAAGCATTAAATATTTTTTTTGATAATCAAATTGTCATCAAACGGGGGATATTAATGCTGCTATGTTTTATATATATACATAAAATCTACACCGTCGGAATGTCCTGGTTTAAACCTCCTATTCGTTTTTTTGCATGATCATAGCTTCAAGCTTAATATAATTTATTTTGATTTGTATCGGTATCTTTAAGATTTCACAATGCTTTATTATATTGAGAATCGAATTGATAAGAATTATTTCTTGAATAAATTTTTCTTTTATGTAAAAGAATCCCTGACGAAAGTAATGAATTACTTTTTTTGTGGTTCCCGAAATTCATCAATATGATCGATAGGACTGCATAGTCGGTTGTTGAGTGAGTAAAGAATTCGGGTGTAAAATACTAATGCGGTTTTAAAAAAAAGACAAAAAAATATGAATTCACCGATCGAAATATCTACAGATAAAAATCAATTAGACATCGATTACATCCATAACTTTCTGGCCAACTCTTACTGGGCCAAAGACATACCAAAAAAAACGGTGGAAAAATCGATTGAAAATTCTTTTTGTTTTGGAATTTATAAAGCTGAAAAACAAGTTGGGTTTGCCCGGGTAGTAACCGACTTTATAAGTTTTGGTTACCTGGCTGATGTATTTGTAGATGAGAGTCAAAGGGGAGCTGGATTAGGAAAACAATTGGTTCAATCAATTGTGGCACATGATAAATTAAAGGATTTAAAACGTTGGCACCTTCTTACTGATGATGCCCAGAGTTTATATAAAAAATTTGGCTTTGTAAATCCAGAAAAACCGTTAAATCATATGGAAAAACGAAAAAAAATTAAATATTGAACAATTTACTTTTGTAAAGGATATTTGATATGGCCCTAAGAACACTGTGCAAAATTGTAATCTGTTTAACTTTCATCGTGGCTTGTGCTCCCCAATCTCATAAAATTGCGGATATTAACAAAAACTTTTCATCCTGGACAGGCACTTTTGCCTCCAATTACCATACCGATGGAATTATTGAAAATTGGATTTTGTTTTCAGATGGTACAATGATTGGAAGATGGATCACAAAAAAAGGATCTTCCGTTATTGATGTAGAGGGTGAATATACAATCGAGGATAATAAAATATACTTTGAGGCCACAGGAACCCTTGTTCTTTATAATGAAAAGGAGATTCCTGCAATTATCTATGGTGATGGAGAGTTTAAATCCTTCTCCAGGGCGACAGGAAATTTTAAAATTCTTATAGGGCATCTTGATTATCCCAATGATAATGGGTCTTGGAACTTAACAAGAGACTAAAAATTGCTAAGCAAATTATTGCAGCGGACCCCTTGTACTTTCTTTATTGGCAGTTCTTGAACTTAACTGGCTATCTATACTAATAAACAAAAAAACCGGAGGAAATTATGAAAAAACTAATTTTATTATTAATGATGTCTGTTCTTATGGCATCTTGTGCCCATCATCTGGTGGGTGAAAAATTAAATCCTTCGTATTGTAATTCATTAACTCAAAAAGAAAAGCAACATTATAAAGATTCCAAAAACTCAGTTTTTAAATACAAGCACTTTATACATGAAGAGAACAATTCAATTACTTTTGCTGGATATTTGATCTTTAAAAGAAATCAGATAGGCTCCGGCCCTAATATACTTGAGTTGCAGATAGATTTACTTTTTTGTGATGAGAATTATGTTGTAATTGCGTCAGAACAAATCAATTTTTATAATAAGGAAGTTGCAAAACCGATTTCATTTAAACGGACATTTCCCTATGATAAAAGATATAAACATGTGTTTTTAACATGGCATGCCCTTCTTGATTAGCAGATTAATTTTCGTATTAATTGGAGATTTTTATGTTGTCTGTCCTTTCTTAAACAGATCCTGGTCTTGACTTAAATACCTTAAATATATTAAATATCGGTCACAATATAAATTATGATTAAATATTATACTTTTTAGATAATAAAGGATGGACCATGGGGAAAAATGTGGTGGATAAGGTTGATGACAGGGTAAAGATTAATACCCTGCTGGTTAGTGTGTCGGATAAATCCGGTCTGGAAGAATTTATCCTTGGGCTGGTGGAGTTGAACCCGGAAATCCAGATTTTATCAACTGGCGGAACCCATGGGAAAATTAAGCAAATTCTGGGTGGAAAAGCCGAACATTGCCTGAAACAGGTGTCAGAATACACGGGCCAGCCGGAAACCCAGGGCGGTCTCGTAAAAACCCTTGATTTTAAGATTTATCTGGGACTTTTGACGGAAACTTATAATGATGCCCACCAGGCCGATTTAAAAAGAACCGATGCCCTTGCCATCGATATGGTGGTTGTTAATCTTTATCCTTTTAGTGAAACCATTGCACAAAAGGATGTGACCATGGAAGATGCCAGGGGAAATATTGATATTGGCGGTCCCACCATGATAAGGGCATCTGCTAAAAACTTTATCAGGGTGGCCTCGGTGGTGGACCCTGTTTCTTATCCCGATATCCTGGATAGGTTGAAAGAGCAAAACGGGTCCCTTTCCCTGGAGGATCGGTTTGAATTATCTAAAAAGGCCTTTGAACATACAGCGGTCTACGATGCAAATATTGCCGATTTTCTTGCACAACAAACCCCAAGCCAAGTACATGCTTGCTATACATCAGGAGAATAAGTCATGTCCAAAGATTTGAAACAAATGTATAAGACCGTCATGGATGATCATTTTACTCCCCGGATGGAAGTTGCTTTTGTGGATGGAGATAACCGCCAGACCCTTTTTTACGAAAAGGTATCCTGGGTTATAGACGGGGTGAACAAGGGCCTTCGTTACGGAGAAAATCCAGGTCAGCAAGCAGCTTTGTACAAGCTTGTGAACGGAAATCTTACCCTTGGGGATGCCAAAACTATTATGCCGGGCAAACACCTGGTTTCGGATATTGAACTGCTCCAGTCGGGCAAACATCCTGGCAAGACCAATCTTACCGATGCAGATAACGCTCTGAATATCTTGAGATATTTTACAGATACTCCCTGTGCTGTAATCGTCAAGCATAACAACCCCTGCGGTGCTGCCCGGGCAGGCAGTTTGGAAGAGGCCTATGCCAAAGCCTATATGGCGGATCGGATTGCCGCCTTTGGAGGGTGTATTGCACTGAACAAAACCTGCGACAAGGCCACGGCCGAGGCCATAGCCGCCCAGTATGCCGAAGTTGTGGTGGCGCCGGAATTTGAAGATGGAGTCCTTGATATTCTGGGGGTTAGAAAAAATCTTCGGGTGATCCGAATCAACGCCATTGATAAACTGCAATCTTATATTGGTGAACGGGTGGTTGATTTTAAGAGCCTTATGGATGGAGGTCTTGTAGCCCAGTGGTCCTTTGTGCCCCAAGCATTGAAAAAAGAGGATCTGATTACAGCATCCACCGAATATAAGAAGGAAAACTATAAGATTAATCGGGAACCCACAGACCAGGAATATGAGGACATGCTTTTTGGATGGTTGGTGGAGTCGGGTATCACCTCCAATTCGGTTATTTATGTAAAAGACAATGCCACAGTGGGGATCGGCACCGGGGAGCAGGACAGGGTCGGTGTGGCGCAAATTGCTGTGGATAAAGCCCATCGTAAACTTTGTGACCGGTATTGTTTTGAACGTTATAATATGGGTTTTGCAGATCTGGTTGATGGGGATAAACGGGCGGAAATTCAAAAAGATGTGGCCGAGGTCAAGGGAGGGCTTGTGGGCTCTGCCATGATCTCCGATGCATTTTTCCCTTTCAGGGACGGTATTGATGTGGGACTCAAACAAGGGGTGAAAGCCGTGGTTCAGCCGGGGGGCTCAATGAATGATTACCAGTCCATTCTTGCCTGTAATGAGAGTGATGCCACCATGGTTTACACCGGACAAAGAAGTTTTAAACATTAAAATTTCCAGGGAAAATAAAATCCCCCGGGTTGCAGTCCCGGGGGATTTTGCAAAAGACTTATCTTTATTCTTTTAGTATGATTCTGGCATCAACTACATCCATTCCCTGTTCATAAAGAAGCACCGGATTGAGATCCATCTCTTCAATTTCGGGATAGGATTCAATGAGCTCAGAACAGATGGATATTAGTTTTCTTAATGATTTTTTATCATATCCACTCTGCCCCCGGACACCATTTAAAAGCACGGAAGAGCGGGTTTCTTCTATCATTTTCTTGCAGGAGTTAGGAGAAACAGGCAGTACCCAGAAGGTTACATCTTTCATGATTTCAACCATGATTCCCCCCAATCCATACATGATGACCGGCCCGAACAATTCGTCTGTTTTGGTGCCGATAATAATTTCAAGCCCCTTTTGAGCCATGGGTGCAACCAATACTCCCCGGATATCTGCCTGGGGCTTATAGGACAGAGCGTTTTTGATGATTTCTCTGAATCCTTTTCTGATCTCTTTTTCCGAACGAAGATTGAGTTTAACTCCCTTGGCATCGCTTTTGTGCAGGATATCAGGAGATATGATTTTTAGTACAATATTTGTGTTTATTTCTTTGGCAATGGCCCAAGCCTCATCCTCAGTTTTGGCTACGTGCCCCACACTGGTATTTGCCCCATGGAGCTTAATCAGTTTTTTGGCTTCGTGTTCCAATAATACGCGGCGGCCTTTTTTTCTGGCATTTGCAATAATTAAATTGCCTTCTTCTTTTGCCTTGTTTCTCCAGTTAAAAATAAAATTGGTTTTTGCATGGTATAATTTTAAATAATTGCCATATCGACACAAAGAGGCGACACATTTACAGGAAATATCCAGGGAATCGTTAACTGGTATGTCGT
The DNA here is from genome assembly GCA_024226935.1 of Desulfobacteraceae bacterium. Lineage (GTDB taxonomy): Bacteria > Desulfobacterota > Desulfobacteria > Desulfobacterales > Desulfobacteraceae > NBML01. Next base: position 2,307 of record JAAELK010000551.1, on the reverse strand, counting down.
AGTGGCGCAATAGGTCCAGGGCCCGGGATTCGTGTGAGCTATAGAGGGAATGTACAATAATAGGTTTTTTCCTCTTTTTGATCATGGCTCCGAATCGATGGGCCGCGGCCTCCTCTCCAATGGCCAGACTTTTTTCAAAGCGAATGCCGTATCCTCCAAAAAGTCCCACCACGAGTATTCCGCCGATATTGGGGTCTTGTATTATGATCTTGACGCAATCGGCAAACAGGCTGGGATCTGAATCTGTTCCCCCTGCCACATCAATCGGATTGCTGACCGCTGCCGCTTCCGGCAGGATTGCCCTTAATTTTTCCTGGGTTTTGTCCGATAGTTGGGGTATGTTAATTTTGTAATCTGATAAAAGATCTGCGGCAATTGTGGCATGTCCCCCGCCATCGGCAAGAATAGCGATGGCATTGTTTTTAACGGGTGGCTGGCTTGAAAGTGTTTCTGCTACGGGAAATAGTTCATCGGAATTTTCTATTACAATAATACCGCCCCTTTCGTAGGCGGCCTTTGCCACTTCACTCTTTCCTGCAAGGGACCCTGTATGGGAACCTGCCGATTTTTTACCCGTGGCCGACCGGCCGCTTTTTAAGAGGACAATGGGTTTTTTAATGCTTGTTTTGTAGGCTTCTTGCAAGAATTTGCGCCCTTCACTCATGCCTTCAACATACATTAGAATGACTTTTGTGTCGGGGTCATTCCTGAAAAATTCAAGATATTCATGGAACTTGATATCGGATTCATTACCGACACCCACATAGTAGCTAAATCCTTCATGTTTACGTATGGTGGCTTCGGTGATTAGTGTCAGGGCCATGTTCCCGCTTTGACATAACAGAGCAATATTTCCCAGAGGAGCATTCTTAATTCCCACAAGATTCATATTTGTCTTAAGATTTATCATACCCGAAGTGTTGGGGCCGATAAATCGGATGCCGTTTTTTTTTGCTGTTTCGATAACGGCTTGTTCCAGGGCTTTTCCTTTTTCCCCCAGTTCCCTGAAACCTCCTGCGATGATGACAGCCCCAGCAACTTTTTTTTGTCCGCATCTTTCCAGGATTTCGGGTATGGTCCTTGCCGGGGTGGTAATCAGGGCAAGATCCACAGGTCCCTTGATATCCAAAACATCCTTATAGCAGGTAAGTCCCAGTATCTTATCTTCTTTGGGGTTTACCGGATAAATTTCTCCTTCAAAACCATCGGAAAGAAGGGTTTTAATGGCCTGGTATCCTCGCTTTGTTTTGTTTTTGGATGCACCTATGATGGCAACGGATTTTGCATTGAGTACTTTATCCAACATGATAGTATCCTTTATTTTTTTCTTTGCTCAAAATCATCTAAAGAAAGTTCTCTTTCCTTTGTTGATACACAGGCCAGACAGGCTTCAATCTCATAATCCATCAACGCTTCGAGGCTGCACTCTCCCTGGGCCATGAGGAAACCTTTTTTTATGAGTTTCAAGGAAAATGAGGAATTTTTAACTATTTTTTTTGCCATGTTCATGGCTTCATCCATTAATTGATCCAGGGGAACTGCTTGATTGACCAGGCCAATTCTTTCGGCTTCTTTTCCGGTGATGTTTTCGGCGGTAAAAAGAAGTTGTCTTGCTTTGCCAGGACCCACCAAATCCTGCACCAGCCGGAAGGCACCGCCTGTGACAGATGAGGTTACCCTTGCTTCGGGAGATCCTATGAGGGCTTCGTTGGCCGCAATCCTGATATCACAGGCCAGGGCAAGCTCGTACCCGGACCCGAGGGCATAGCCGTTAATGGCTGCAATGGTGGGTTTTTCAAATCGTATGATCTTTCTGGAAGCTTCTTGTAAAGATTCAAGATAACTCCTGTAGTCTTCAATGCTCCTCTCCTTGGAATCCTTGAGATCCGCTCCGGTTGAAAATGCCCTGCCAACCCCTGTGATGATGAGTGCTTTAATTGTATCATCACGTTTGATCAGCCCGAGGGCATCCTGGATTTCAATCCAGAGTTGTTGATTCATTGCATTGAGTACTTCGGGTCGATTTAATTTAATCAGCCCGATTTTTTCTTTTTTTTCGTAAATTATGCAGTCGTAATTCAAAGGATTCACCTCTTGCCAAAGGAGTTAAAAGGAAGTTCAAAATACTAAAAATAGTATTATGTCATGGAATACTCGATTGCAAGGATATTCGGAGTAAAATCTATAGTAATTTTATTAAAAATTAAAAACCACGTCCTGTGGGCGTGGTCATCGTCAGAAGGCTATGCCTGAAGGATCTACCCATGGTATTAATTTAATCGGTTATCCCCATAACAGATTAAAGGA
>JAAELK010000550.1 GCA_024226935.1 Desulfobacteraceae bacterium | reverse complement strand
TAGGGATTTCATTTTGGGAATATCTCATAGATCGTATTGAAAACAAGAACCAAATACCGCTATTGCCAAATCTGATAAAAATGAAGATGGAAGGCCAATTTTCAATATAGTTCCTTCCCTGCACTTATTGAGAAGTTGCAATAATCGAAACTAAGACCTCAATTATATTAATCTTTTCACCCCCAGGCACAGCTTCCTTTTTCCTTGACACCCTTTGAGGAAAGAGTTATTTTGACCCGATATTTCAGGTGCTGCTATTGCAGTTAAAAGGGAATCCTGTGAAATTCAGGAACGGGCCCGCCGCTGTGACCGGGGATGAACATCACTGCAACCACTGTTGAATAATTTTCTTTCAATGGGAAGGAGTGACAAGTAAGTCGATCCGGAAGCCAGAAAACCTGCCTGAAGACTTGATCATCTTACTCGCGAGGACTTGAGTAGATCGATAAAATGTGGATAAATTCGGTTCCCATATCAGAAAAAAAATCTGGTATGGGTTTTTTTATTTGCTAAATGGTTTCACGTGAAACAAACAGGACTTAAGAAGTTAACAGCTCCTAAGGAGGAAGATATTTCAGTCAAGCAACCAAGGGAATTGATATTGGAAACGATGATATCAGATGGCCGGTTTAAATATATGCTGGCGCTGTTTTCCCTTATTCTTTTGGCAATGATCATGATCTCCCTTTCCATGGGGTATATCTCCATTCCCATGAAAGAAATTGCTGCTATCCTTGTGGGCAAACTTTCAGGAACACTGGATATTACCACCCCGGCTCAACAGACCTTTGCTGCCGTTATCTTTGATGTCCGGCTTCCCAGGATTCTTACCTGTACCGCCGTGGGAGCAGCTCTTTCCATATCCGGCGTCCTGTTCCAGGGAATATTGCTAAATCCCCTTGCAGATCCTTACACCCTGGGGGTTTCGGCCGGAGCTGCCTTTGGGGCAAGCATCGCCATTTTACTGAACCTTGGCGCCGCCTTTGTCTCAATCCCCGCATTTGCATTCACCGGTGCCTGCACCACCCTGTTTTTTGTCATTTTTTTATCCTATTCTTCTTCATCCAAAGGATCTGTAAGCGGACTTTCTTCCAATAACCTGATCCTGTCCGGCATAATTGTGGCGGCTATCCTTTCTGCCGGTATCAGTTTTTTAAAATTTATTGCCAATGAACAGGTATCGGTTATTATTTTCTGGCTCATGGGCAGCTTTGCATCCAAGACCTGGATGAATTTTTGGGTCATTTTTGTCTTCCTTATTATAGGATTTTTCATCGCCCTTTACTTTGCCAGGGATCTGAATCTCATCTCCCTGGGAGACCGAGCTGCATCAAGCCTTGGAGTAAACATAAAAAAGGTCACCTTTCTCCTTTTGATAACCGGATCCATGCTGGCGGCTATCTGTGTATCCGTATCCGGCATCATCGGGTTTGTAGGTCTTTTGGTGCCCCACATGGTTCGGCTTGTTACAGGACCTGACAACCGAAAATTGCTACCCGTTTCCATGCTGGTCGGGGCCTTTTTGTTGCTATTTGCTGACACCATTACAAGGGCAATACTGCCCCATGAAATTCCCATAGGCATTCTGACCGCCCTTACCGGCGGACCTGTATTTTGCTGGATATTTAAAAGGAGCAAACTTAGCTGATCTGTGGAAATCACGACTCAAAACCTTTGCTTTTCCCATGGAAACAATCCCATCATCAGGGACCTGTCCTGTAGTTTTTTTCCGGGGACATTTTATGGGGTTCTAGGCCCCAATGGAAGTGGGAAAACAACTTTTCTGGATCTGATTTCAGGTTTTCTGGCCCCGGACAAGGGACAGGTTCTCCTGGGCAAAACCAATATTTGTGCATTATCCCAAAAAAAGATTGCCCAGAAGTTAGCTTTAGTGTCCCAAAATTATTATATCAATTTTCCTTTTTCGGTTGAGGAAGTGGTGATGATGGGAAGACACCCCTATATTGATCGATTTTCCCATCCATCCCAGACCGATATAAACCTGGTTGACAAGATCATGAATATCACGGGAATATCCCACCTAAAACAGCGCAAAGTTACAAACTTGTCCGGAGGTGAAAAACAAAGATGTATTTTTGCAAGGGCTCTGTGCCAGGACACCCAGATACTGCTTTTGGATGAAGCATTTTCCAATATGGATATTAAGCATACCCTCCATTTTTTAAGTATAATTAAAGAACTGGTACAAAAAACCGGGGCAATGGTTATCTGTGTTCTCCATGACTTAAATCTTGCTGCTGCATGGGCAGATGAACTCCTGTTCCTGAAAAACGGCAAAATAGAGGCCAGGGGAAAAACCCAGGATGTCATGACCCGGGAAAATATTAAACTCGTATTTAATGTGGAATCAAAGGTTGAATTCAATGGGTATGTTCAGGCGAAACAAGTCTACTTTAAAACTATATAAGTCAAAACCATATAAATGGGGGGCAGTGATTTGTTGCTGGTTGGTCATGGGTTTTTTCTCCCAATGCCTGGCGGCGGACACTATTATCGATAACCACGGAAGAAAAATTGAGATACAACGCCCTTTTAAACGGATCATTTCCCTTTATGGTGCCCATACACAAAATCTTTTTGCCCTTGGTCTTAAAGATCAGATCATCGGTGTCGGTGTTAATGACGGCTTTGTCGATCAGGCCCGGGGCAAAAATACTTTTTCCTACCATGACGACCCTGAAAAATTTATCGCAGCCAGGCCGGATCTGGTATTGATTCGCCCCATGATCGATAATGGATACCCCAATTTTGTTAAACAGCTTGAAAAATACGGCATTACAGTGGTTTCCCTTCAACCTGCCACCATACCTCAGATGTATGAATATTGGTTAACCCTGGGCAAATTAACTGGTAGATACGACCAGGCCCGGAAAATGGTCGCAGATTTTCAAAAAAAAGTTGCCCGGATCCGTGAACTGACCCGGGGTATATCCCCCAGGAAAAAAGTTTATTTCCAGGCAATTCATACCCGGATGAAAACTTTTACTCCCGGCTCCATGCCCATTTTTGCCCTGGAAACAGCAGGAGGAATCAATGTAGCTTCCGATGCCAAGGCATCCCGAAATACCAATATTGCCATTTACGGCAAAGAACAAATTCTGGCCAAGGCTTCAAAAATTGATGTTTTCCTTGCCCAGAAAGGAATAATGAATCCAGTAAAAAAAGAACAGATCATCGATGAACCCGGATTTAAAATAATCAAGGCAATCAAAAACAACCAGGTTTTTTTAATTGACGAAGATATTGTTTCCAGGCCGGTCCCCCGGTTGTACGAGGGTATAGTTACCATCGGGAGGCTTCTCTATCCGGATATTTTCAGTCAAATTAATATAAAAAAGGATTAATAATGAAGAAAACAGGTAAATTATTTGGAGTGGGCGTTGGACCAGGAGATCCTGAACTGATTACGGTTAAAGCCGTCAGGGTAATCAAAGAAGCTGATATTATTTTCACAGCGGCTTCCAGCAAAAACACATATAGTCTGGCGGTGGAAATAGCCTCTCCCTATATTGCCCCGGGGGCAAAAATTGAGCAATTAGGCTTTCCCATGACCAAAGACACCAAAGAAGTGGAAGCTGCATGGATTGCAAATGCAAAACAGATCGCAGCTGCCATGAACCAGGGTATGAACGTAGTCTTTCTCACCCTGGGAGATCCCACCACCTATTCGACCTTTGGATATATTTTAAGGAAAATGAAATGTATCATGCCCGAAGCCAGGATCGAAACCATTCCGGGCATTACCTCTTTCCATGCTGCCTCGGCCAGATTGAACAGAATACTGGTGGAAGGAGAAGAATCCCTGCTGGTGACCTCTGGTGCCTATGGGGGGGAGAGGATCCGACAGGTCCAAGAGGTAGAAAATGTGGCCATTGTAAAAGCCTATAAAAACATTAAAGATATTAATATGGCCCTGAAAGATGCAGACCTCCATACAAAGGGTGTAGCTGTTTCCAAATGTGGGCGCAGGGATGAAAAAATCATAAACAACCTGGATGATCTCGAAACAAGAGAACCCGATTATTGGACATTGATTCTGGCATCAAAATGAAAAAGCAGCAAATAAATTATAAGAGACTGGCCCTGTCCATTTTGTTCACTCTGTTCATTCTGGGCGCAACCACTATCTATTTTGATACCCTGACGTTTACATCAAGCATCAAAAAGCTTGGAATGCCCATAGGAAGGCTGATGGGATTTATCACCCTGGGGCTTATGGCCGGCCAAATCATTGAAGCCATGGGCTGGACAAGGCAGATGGCGATTCTGGCACGCCCCTTATTCCGATTTTCCAAGATGGGGGACCATTGCAGCGCTGCCTTTACCATGGCCTTTATATCGGGGGCTGCTGCCAATGCCATGCTTTTAGAATTTTATGAAACACAAAAAATCACAAAGCAGCAACTCTTTCTGGCAAATTACATCAATCAGTTTCCGGCTTTTTTTCTTCATCTTCCCACCACCATGTTCATTGTACTTCCTTTGACAGGAATTGCCGGTGGGCTCTATTTTTTAATAACCTTTTTGGCCACTTTGGTCAGAACCCTAGGTTTTCTTGGATTTGGATATTTTTTTCTCAAAAAACCCAAGGACACAAATCAGAGCGGCTTTGACCACAACGGACAGGCCAAAGAAATTTGTCTTAAAGAAGGACTGAAGGCCGAAAAGAAAGCCAATGCCAAAGCTATTTTAGAAAGCGTCAAAAAACACCTTCCAATTCGCATAGCCAATATTTTTACCTGGGTGCTGCCCATTTATACCCTGGTATACATTTTAAATGCCCATGGCTTTTTTAACTATTTGAACAAGACACTATCGACATATATAACCATAAAACTTATGCCCGTGGAATCTTTGTCCGTTATTGTTTTAAGTTTTGCAGCTGAATTCACCACAGGGTTCGCCGCAGCAGGTGCCCTGCTGCATGCAGGAATTCTCAGTGTTAAACAAACAGTGATTGCTCTTTTGTGTGGCAATGTCCTGGCATTTCCCATCCGTGCTCTCAGGCATCAACTGCCCAGGTACATGGGCATCTTCTCCCCAAAAATAGGATTGCAATTGCTGGTATCAGGACAGTTTTTCAGGGTGTTAAGTATTATTTTCGTTGGAACCTTATATTATTTGGCGGTATAACATGAATCTAATCAATATCATAGGAATCGGTCAGGGCAGAAAAGATCTGACCTCAACACAGCTCAAACTTATCCAGGCCGCAGATTTACTGGTGGGAGGCAGGCGCCATCTTGAGATGTTTGCCTACCACGGGGGGACCAGCCTTGTGATCACCGGCCCGATTGAACAGGTGATCGACAAAATTAAAAAAGCCATGGTCGACAAAAAAGTGGTGGTCCTGGCATCGGGAGATCCCTTGTTTTACGGGATTGGCAGTACCCTTGCCAGGCATATAGACAAAAAATATCTTAAAATTCACCCCAATATTTCCTCGATGGCAGCTGCCTTTGCCGCCTTTGGCGAACCCTGGCATGATGCAAAGATCGTAAGTCTCCATGGAAACACTGCCCCCAACTTCTCTTTTTTAAGCCTGTCCGTGGAAACAAAAGTTGCATTTTTAACAGATCACAAAAAGACTCCCGGCTTTATTGCGTCAAAGTTGATCAGCCATGGACTATCCGGATTCAAATTTTGTGTGCTGGAAAACCTGGGAGATCCCAAAAAGGAAACAATATCCTGGTTTGATGATTATTCAAAAGTCCAGAAACTTCAATTTGACCACCCCAATATTGTTGTTCTTTTAAAATCAGGACGTCCCGGAGAAGATGTTTCACATGAAACACATATAGGTATGAACGATAATATCTATCACCATTCTAAAGGGTTGATCACCAAATCGGAAATCAGAAGCATAAGTCTATCAAAATTGGAATTAATTAGAAAAGACCATATCCTGTGGGATATTGGATCAGGTTCAGGATCTGTGGCCCTGGAAGCATCCTTTCAAATACCCTGGGGGCAAGTCTTTGCCGTTGAAAAAAACCAGGAAAGAATTCTTGATATCATTCAAAACATACAGATGTTTAACCAAGCCAATATCAAAATTTTTAACTCAAATTTTCCTGAAGGATCTGACCAATTAAATGATCCGGATAGAATTTTTATTGGCGGTGGCGGCAGTCACCTTGAACAAATCATCAATACCTGTTGCCTTCGTCTCAAAGAGCAGGGGATCATTGTCATCAATACGGTATTGATCCAGAACATGGGGACTGCCATGGGGGTTTTAAAACAACACGGGTTTTCTCCACAAATGGTTCACATCCAGGTATCCCGATCAAAATCCATGCCCTATGGGGACAGACTGGAATCATTAAACCCTGTCTGGATAATTTCAGGCAGAAAACCTCAAAATAAGGCTGGCCACAATGAGTAACACTGAAAATAAAATAATTTTTGCCGGGGCCGGACCAGGTGATCCGGAACTTATGACCATCAAATCCATGAAAGCACTGGAATCGGCTGACCTTGTAATCTATGCAGGTTCCCTTGTCCCGGAAGCGGTTCTCTGCTGGAAGGGCAACAACACCGAAACCATTTCCAGTGCCGGAATGACTTTGGATCAAATCATAGATAAGATCAAAACTTACCACGGCCTTGGCAAAAAAGTGGTCCGCCTCCACACGGGTGATCCCTCTTTATATGGTGCTATTTTTGAACAGATCCGGGAACTTCAAAAACTTGACATTCCCTATCAAGTTCTGCCGGGAGTAACGGCTGCCTTTGCCGCTGCTTCCAAAATGGGAATGGAATACACACTGCCGGAAGTCACCCAGACTTTAATCTTGACAAGGATTTCAGGCAGAACCCCTGTACCTGAAAGTGAAGACCTGGAAAAACTTGCAGCCATAAAGTCCTCCATGGCAATCTATCTTAGTATCGGACATGTAAAAAAAGTTCAAAAAATTTTAGAAACCCACTACGGCGAAAAAGCCCTGTGCGCAATTGCCTACAAAGTAAGTCACCCGGAAGAACAAATTTTTTATACCAAGATCCAGGATTTATTCAAGACCTGCCAGGATAATAATATTACACGTCACGCCCTGATAATAGTCGGCAAGGCCGTTGAAGCTTCCAGAAAAAACCAGGACATTATTCAATCTAAATTATATGACGCAGGTTTTTCCCATGGATACAGACAAGCCTCAGAACAATAAAAACTCCTCCCAGACCATTGCTGTATGGGCCATCACCCCCAATGGACTGACCCTTGGACAAGATATCTGCACAAAGGTTCCCGGGGCTGAGCTCTTCTGGTCCGAGCAATTGGTAAAGGATGGCCAACCCATTGATAGACCAAGTTTTAAACCAGGCGCAGAGCCGGGCTCAAACCCAGGTTTAAAGCCTGGTTCTAAGCCCGACCCTGCCTTACCGGATTTAATCCCGGAGTTGTCCGACCAAAGCTATGGTCAGTCAAGCTTTAAAAGCTTATCAGAAGAACTGTCCAGACAATTCACCCGGTTTTGTGCCCATATCTTTATTTTTTCAACGGGCATTGCCGTCCGGATGCTTGCCCCCCTGATTCAATCAAAAACCACAGATCCAGGGGTCATTGTGGTGGATGACAAAGGCATTCATGCCATCAGTCTATTGTCGGGCCATTTAGGAGGAGCCAATGGTCTGACCGAAAAAATTGCAGGTCTCATCAATGCCAAAGCCGTAATCACCACCGCAACGGACATTAATGGATTACCCTCCATGGACCTGATCGCCCAGGCAAACAATCTCTATATTGAAAATCCCGGGGCCATCAAATATGTCAACATGGTCTTTCTCAAAGGGAACACAGTGGATGTCCATGACCCGGCAGACCGTGTAAGCAGATCCATACCAAAAGATTTCATCCACGGCCAAAATATCCCAAAACAAGGGACCGGGGTGATCTGTACCTGGAAAACCATAAAAGTTCCACGTGAAACCCTTATACTGCGCCCCCGGATTTTAAGTGTAGGCATAGGATGTAACCGAAATACTTCCATGGAAATGATCCATGACTTTCTCAAATTAGTTCTCCGTGGCGAAGGTCTTAGCTTAAATGCTGTCTTTACACTGGCCAGCACCGAAGTAAAAAACGATGAACCAGGATTATTAAATTTAGCAGACAGGCTGAACCTGCCGTTGAAATTTTATGACAAGAACCAGCTAAACTCAGTTGATACAATAGAAACCCCATCAAAGATGGTTGAAAAACACTTAGGAGTAAAAAGCGTATGCGAAGCAGCAGCGATTCTGGCAGCCGGAAGGGGCCGATTGATTGTGCCGAAAAAAAAGAACAGGGATGTAACCCTGGCCGTGGCTATAAAAGAATGAAATTATATATAGTGGGAACAGGCCCTGGAAATATAACCCACATGTCCAACAGAGCGGTACAAGTCATAGAACAGGCCGACTACATTGCCGGATACACCACCTATGTGGAATTAATCAAAGATCTAATCGAAGATAAAAAAATCATTTCAACCGGAATGATGAAAGAAGTAGAACGGGTGGAACGAGCCATTGACATGGCTTTGACAGGAAACTCCTGTGCTCTTGTTTCAGGCGGAGACCCGGGAATTTATGCCATGGCCGGCCTGGTTTTTGAGATTTGCGAACAAAAAAATATTAAACTGTTCAGAACTATTCCGGACCAGGATATTTCAAGCACCGAACAATATCTTGAACTGGAAATTGTACCGGGAATTCCTGCCCTTGCTGCCGGAGCAGCCCTGGTGGGCGCTCCCCTGACCCATGATTTTGCAGCTGTTTCCCTGAGTGATCTGCTCACAGAGTGGGGAAAAATCGAAAAACGCCTTAGCTGCGCGGCCATGGCCGATTTTGTCATTGTATTATACAATCCAAAAAGCAAAAAAAGGGACTGGCAGTTAAAAAGAGCCCAGGAACTCATCCTTGAACACCGGGATGGATCCACTCCCGTTGGCATTGTCACAGGAGCCATGAGAGAAAACCAACAAGTTTGCTTTACCAGACTGGACCGGTTGGATGAGGCGCAGGTGGATATGCAGACGGTATTGTTCATAGGTTCCAGTACATCCCTGCGATATATGGATTTTTTATTCACCCCCAGAGGATATGCCAAAAAATATACACTTTAACCCTAAATGTATCACTAACCAAAGACAGGAGAACAAAAAGATGAAAGGGTATGTACAGGTTTATACAGGCAATGGCAAAGGAAAAACAACAGCAAGCCTGGGACTTGCCATCAGGGCTGCCGGTGCAGGCCTCAGAGTCTATATTATCCAATTTTTGAAAAAAGGAGATTATTCAGAGATAAAGGCCCTGTCCAAGTTTAAAAACATCACAGTGGAGCAATACGGGATGGGCAAATTTGTCAGGGGAAATCCATCCGAGGAAGATAAGGCTGCAGGCATTGCAGGCTATCAAAAACTATGTGATATCTTTAAAAAAAATGAACATGACCTGGTAATTGCCGAAGAGGCAAATGTAGCCGTTATGTGTAATCTTTTTTCAGAAGAAGATCTGCTGGCCTTGATTGATATGAAACCCGACAACATTGAATTGGTCATCACCGGCAGAGGAGCCCTTGAGTCTGTAATGGACAAAGCGGATCTGGTGACGGAAATGAAAGAAATAAAGCATTATTATAAACAAGGGGTTATAGCCCGGGTGGGGATCGAAAAATGATAAAAAACATTGCTGTTCTTGGTACAGGTTCCGATGTAGGCAAAAGTGTAGTGGCAGCAGGTCTTTGCCGCAGCCTCAGGGACAAGGGAGTTCTGGTGGCCCCCTATAAGTCACAGAACATGTCCAATAATTCAGGGATAACCCCGGAAGGCCTCGAAATGGGAAGGGCACAGATCGTCCAGGCGGAAGCTGCAAAAATCCCCCCCCATGTAGACATGAACCCGATCCTGCTCAAACCCACCGGAGATAAAAAGTCACAAATCATATTAAACGGCCTGGTTCATGGTGATCAAACAGCCATGGATTATCATCAAAACAAGGGATTTTATTTCAAAAAAGCCCAGGAAGCCTTTGACCGGTTGTCCACAAAATATGACCAAATCATACTGGAAGGAGCAGGGTCCTGTGCAGAGGTTAATCTCATGGCAAATGATATTGTTAATTTTCCCATGGCCGAGTATGCAAATGCCGATGTGATACTGACAGCCGATATTCACAGGGGAGGTGTTTTTGCTCAAGTTGTAGGAACCCTTGACTGCCTGCCGGACTCATACAAAAAAATGGTAAAAGGATTTATCATTAATCGGTTCCGGGGAGATATAGCCCTTTTCAAGGACGGGGTGAAATGGATAGAACAAAGAACAGGAAAAAAAGTTTTTGGGGTATTGCCCTGGTATTCCCATTTTAAAATTGATGCCGAAGATTCCGTTGAAATAGAAAATCCTGATAATATAAACACATTGGACCCCAAAAAACCGACCATCGCTATAATACGTCTACCCCATATCGCAAATTTCACGGATTTTCATGCCCTGTCCCAGATAAAAGGTCTTCAAACCATATTTATTGATACACCCCAAAATTTATCCCGTTTTAAGGCAGTCATCCTTCCGGGATCCAAAAATACCCGGGCAGATCTTGAATGGCTGAAAAATGGATTTGAACCTGCGTTAAAGGAATACCGCCGGGAAAAAGGACATATTATGGGCATTTGCGGAGGATATCAGATGTTAGGATCCTGGGTGGAAGATCCCCAGGGCATCGAAGGCACCCCGGGGCGTAGCCGTGGATTAGGCCTGCTTCCCATCAACACTATATTAAAAGCCCCGAAAACAACCACGTTAAGCGAATTTGAATGGGAAGGTATTGTTGGCAAGGGGTATGAAATTCATATGGGATTCACCCAAGGTTTTTCAGGCAATCCCTTTCTTAAAATTTCCTCAAGAAATACAACCCAGTCCAATGTGACAGATGGACACATATCTGAAGACAAACAGGTAACAGGAACCTATATCCATGGTTTTTTTGACACACCAGCTATTTCATCAAAGTGGCTCGCCTTGATCGGATTAACTGAGCTTAAGATGGAAAAAGAAAGTATGGATGAGCGAAAAGAAAAAGACTACAATCTACTGAAAACCCATTTTGAATCCCATATTGACCTTGGGACCTTATGTTAGCCTCAACACCTGTTCCATGCCGGGGGAAACACGCTATTTTTGATCCTTATTATCTTATTATTTACTTTATGCTGTAAATTCATTATTCTGGATCATAAAACCATTAATTAAAATATAGTGGGAACAATAGACAGTGGCCGATACCAACAGCATCCCAACACTTGCCGGGCTTGCACTGCGATATGGAACCATTGATAACACCCAATATCGTCACCTTATAGCATTGCATGCCCTCAAGAAAAAAGAGAAACATCCAATTGATCATGGCAACCTTCTTCTAGACCAGAAATTTGCTACCCGTTATCAAATTGGCCTGTTAAAATTAATACAAGAATACCATATAGTCAAAAAAAGAGGCGAAGAGTTCGGGGAAATCGCCATAGCAAAAGGTTTTGCGACTCCAACTGATGTTCAAAAAGCCATCAGAACACAAAAAACAGAGTTCAAACGAGCCAAAATCAAAAAACTGATAGGCGATATTCTGGTTGAATCAAGGGTAATCACAACAAAACAAAAAAACACAATATTAAAAGAACAAACCCTGCTGGAGCAAAGTGCAGGCAAACTTTATTCCGGTACACCAGAAGATAAACAGCAATTACAGGACACTGCCAGAAGTATAGGCGCTTCAACTTTGCCGGATAGTTTAGAATTATCAGATTATGAAAAAAAATTTTTACAAATTAAGGTATTGGATCGAGAATTTACCGCAAGAGTCAGAGAGAAAGAATTGGCATCGGAACGGGCAATAATTATTGCTCAAAAAATTCAGGAAAAGGAATTTGAAAAAAAAGACACCTTGAGAATTCTAGGCGACATCATGGTCTCCATGGAATTTATAACCGAGGAACAAAAAAAGATTATTTTAAAGGAACAAAACAGATCCGACACACCCCAGGAAGAAGATCATGCCGTCATGGTGACCATCAGCCCCGACAAACTTACGGCAAGGGTTAAGATCAATAAAAAATTTTTGTCCCAAATCACTGTATCCCAATTAAAAACTGTTCTAAAGGCCCATGGAATTACCAACGGAATTTACCCCGATGCCCTGCTCCAGAGTCAATTAAATCTGGAGAACCTTGAATTTCCCGCGGCCAGATCTGATTTCTCATCAAAATTGATGAAGGCGAAAAATCTTGAATTTTACCTGGAAACCGACCTTACGACACAAGGAGAGAAAAAAAAAGGAGACCCCCTTGCAAAACAAAACCTTAACCATAATATTTTGATTGCAACAGATGTTTTTGGCAACGAAATCAAACAAGAATGTAGCAAAAAAGTTGCCATCCGATGTGGCAGCGGCACCAGACCCTCCCACGACGGCACCAAAATTTTAGCCGCCAAAACGGGAATTCCTTCATTGTCCATCGAAGGTAAATTATTTATCCATCCCATAATCAATGTCCTCGAAGATGCAGACCTGCGATACGGCCCCCTTGAAGCCTATGCAAATTTATCAATTTCCGGAGTACTGACCGGCGCCTATCCAATAACAGCAGGCAGCATTAGGGCCAGGGAAATCAGAGGGGCCAGAATAGAATCCATCGGAGATATAAGAACAGATGTGGGTATCACCGATGCTGTCATCCGATCCCAGGGAGATATCCATGCCCGCTACCTGCATAATTGTCAAATAGAGACCTTTGGCAATATTTATATAGAAAATGAAATTTTTGATTCCAAAATCATATGCAGCGGTAAAATCGACTCCCCGGGATGCCGGATAATTTCTTCCAGTATTTTTGCAAAAAAAGGAGTTAAAATTGCCGGGGCCGGAAGCGAGAAAACAAAACCATGTAGCATCACTTCCGGAGGAGAACATCATATCCTTGAACTTGAAAAGTCCATTTATCAGGAAATTGATCGTATCTCAACAAAACTTAAAATTCTAAAGACAAAAAAAGCGACCCAGGAAAAACTTTCCCAAAAAATATTTCAAAAAATGATTGAACTGAAAACTTTCCATGACCGTGCAAAAAAGACAAAGCGGGTACTTGCAATAGAATTTAAAAATAACCGGGATCAATTTAAGAAAGCAAAACTAAAAAATATCGTTACACTGATTTCTAACTTTGAAACAAGAATGACAAAATCGATTGTTTCCCTTAAAAAAATAAACAAAACTAAAAAATCCCACGATCAAAAAAAAATCAAAATTGAAAACAAGATAATTTCTTTAACACCAAAAACCAATGCCGCCACCATGATCCTGGAAGAAAAATTATTTTTGTTTTTTGAATGGACCCGTTACCAGGAAAATATTTCTAAAATTGAAATTACAGGCAAGGCCTTTCCAGGCACCAAATTTTATGGGATTTATTCTTCCATAACAATCGACTCAAGCCTGGAAAACTTTTCAATCCTTGAGATTTGCAACTCAAAGGAGAATTTTAAAATGGAGGTTTTAAAAAATAATTAAACTGCTTTGAATTCCAACAAGGAGCTAGTGTTCCATGTGAAACAAGAACCGGCCCCGTCCGAATAACAGCTATTTGAAAAAAATAGTTACTCCCTATCCCTTAATGTCCCATGATAATCATCTATCTTGGACAACTCCTCAAGCATCCACTGTCCGGCCATGCCAAGACGGCGCTGCTCAGTCCATATCAAATATACCGGGACCAACGGTTCCACATTATCCATAAATAATGATAATTTTACAAGCCGCCCCTTCTTAAGATCCCTGGCAACAGCCTGGGTCGGAAGAAACGACCAACCGGCCCCCCTGTAAACCAGATCCATAATCGCAAAAGTACTTTCAATCATCCAGATCTGTTTTCCAAAAATGATGGATTCATCCTCTCGTTCCCCCCCCCGGCTGGTGATGACCAATTGTCGATGGGATTCAAGGTCATGGCGGGTAAGGCGCTTTTTTGCTGCCAGGGGATGATCAAAAGAGGCTACAGGGATAAATCCTATATGGGACACCAATCGATTTGGAATTATCTGGCTTGGTGATTCCCCTGGAATCAAGATACCAATATCCACACGGCCCTGCTCAACCATCATCTGGATATCTCCCAAAACACCATAAAGGACCTCCAGTTCAGTAGCAGGATACTTTGCTCCGAATCTTTCCAGTAAATCCAACAATATTTCCTGGGAGAAGATTTCATCCACGGCAATCCGCAAAATGGAATCTATACCACCTTCAAAAGCCGATGCCCGTTCCCTGAAAATTTGACAACTGTTTACAATCTGCCTGGCCTCCCGTAAAAGAACCTGACCTTCCCGGGTCAGCACCGGAAATTTGCCATCCCTGCTGAAAAGCTTAACTCCCAGATCGATTTCAAGATTGGAAATAGCAGTACTGACAGCAGACTGTGCCTTACCCATATGCCTGGCTGCCGCTGAAAAGGAACCGTTATCAGCAATTTTGATAAACGTTGTAAGATTATTTAAAGATAAATTCATAAAACCACCTATCACTTATTTAGATAGAATCCAACTTGTCTTATAACCATTAATAGGGGTAAAAGAAAGACTGAAATTTAAGTGCGGGCTTTTTGAAGTGTTGTTTTACATATCCTGACCAGCAGCAAAAAGTTTGGGATAAAAATATTATTTTTAAGGAATAGATATGAGAACCTTTAAAGGAAGGGTGGTTCACACCCTCCTATTTGAACTATTTTTAATGGGGATATGCACCCCTCTCATTGCATTGATATTCAACATGAGCTTAGGTCATATAGGCCTTTTAAGTTTAGGATTGAGCATAACGGCTATGATCTGTAACGGATTATATAACTACGCTTTTGATAGAGCCCTGCTTTCCATGAAACGCCCCCTTTACCCCCGGTCTTTTTATTTCAGATGTTTTCACTCAATATTATTTGAAGTTTGCCTTATGGTTATAACCCTTCCAATGATAATGTGCTGGATGAAACTTCCCTTTTTCCAAGCCCTGGTCATGGACCTGTCCTTTTCAATGATTGTACCGGTTTATGCTCTCATTTTTAACTGGGTTTACGATCTGGTTTTTCCAGCCCCTTTAATTAGTGCTTAAACGAAAACTCACCCATCTGCCGCGTTGCTGCAAAAGTTTGCCAAATTATAAAATCGGGCCTCATGTACTGGAGTACACTCCGGTTTCAAACTTTCTTGCGCCTTGCATATGGACAAGTTTTCATCCAAGCACAGTTTTTCGATCAGCCACTAATTAACTCAACTTTCGGAGGAGTAAATTCACCTTAACTCCCCTTCTAATAGGGGCGTTTGTCGGTTATGAAGGCCGAAATATACAAGAGCTTCGCCCATTATTAGGTCAAGCATGGAATTTATGACCCGCTCAGACAATTTA
>JAAELK010000549.1 GCA_024226935.1 Desulfobacteraceae bacterium | reverse complement strand
TAGGGATTTCATTTTGGGAATATCTCATAGATCGTATTGAAAACAAGAACCAAATACCGCTATTGCCAAATCTGATAAAAATGAAGATGGAAGGCCAATTTTCAATATAGTTCCTTCCCTGCACTTATTGAGAAGTTGCCTGTTTGCCAGGAAATAGTCTGCACATTTTACTAGCCTCTCAATTTTTAGTATTTTTATCATTTAGACAATATATTAAGCTATTATTATCGCCTAAATGATATTTATAGACTAAAATTTAAGAAAAGTAAATTTCAGGAGATATCATTTCTATTGATTAATGTGAAACCATTGCAAACGGCACTACTATCCGCTTGATCAGATGATTTTAAGAGTTTAGTTGTCCGGTTATATCAGCCTGGGATCCAGATCCTATATTATTTATTCTATGTATCCCTTGCCATTGCATTTCGGGCATTCAGTGTCCGGTTCACAAATGCAATCACTGTGGCTTTCGTCTTCATCGGTTCCACGCCATTCGGCATTACATTCGCATTGACCCATAAGAATTTTGGATCCTTTGCACTGGGGGCATGTTTTCTTGTCGGATGTCATGTTATTTCTCCTTTTAAAAAACATTGGTTAATGGTTTAGCTGGTATTTTATTGGGGAGGTTACTTTCTGCCTCCTCGTAAAAATCCATAGGCAGCTCCAACACCTCCTCCTGCCAGGTGGCTGAATTGAGAAATTTGATCAATTTTCAAAATGGAGATTACTTCACTGCCGATAAAAAGTAGGGCAACTATAACGAATGTAAGAGGGATTTGTCCTGACCGAATATTTGAAAAAGAGCTTAGAAGAATCAGCATGAATGCAATTGCGCTGCCGCCAATAAGGGAGTTTGAGAAAAAAAATGCATTGAGCAGGCCTGTGGCTATTGCCGTAACAATAATCATTTCAAGTAATTTGCCTGACCCATATTTTTCTTCCAGCAGGGGGCCCACAAGAAGTATAATGGTGATATTTCCCATAAGATGCGCCCAGCTTGCGTGGCCCAGGATATAAGATAATAGTCGTAGATAAAATTGGGGGGTGGAAAATGCCAGAGAGGAAGGGGAGGTAAAATAGGCAGTCAGAGTTGCCTTGGGGCAGAAGATAACTATTAAAATAGCAATAAGGGTATAGGTGAGAATGACAGGGGCATTGTATTTTATTTTCATATTTTATGCTTCCATCGTTTGTTTTTCGTATTATGGGAAATCTTCTATCTTTTTTATCTTTTTTATATCAAGTATGCAAGCATTTAAATTGGGATAGGAGGGCTAAATTTGATTGGAAATTTTTATGCAATTTTTCCCGGCGGCTTTTGCCGCATATACTCCTTTATCGGCAGCTTTGATAAGGTCTTCTCTGGTGTTGATCTTTGTTGATCTGCTTGCAACTCCAATGCTGATACTGCCTTTCCAATGGCTGTTACCTGTGGGGATTTTAAGAGCGTTGACTGCCGTGAGGATGAGATTTGCCAGGTGAAGAGCTCCTTTTTGGGGAGTTTTGGGGCAGATAACGAAAAATTCATCTCCTCCCAGGCGGCAAATAATATCATCATTGCGTAGCCTGTCTTGTAATTGTTTTGATAATTCTATCAAAACCTGGTCTCCTATATCATGTCCGTGGGTGTCATTGACTTGTTTGAATTCATCTGCATCTATCATCATGCAGGACAATTGCGTGTTTGAATCAATGGATTTTTTCCACATTTGTTTGAGGCTTTCCATTGCGTGACGGCGGTTGGACAAGTTTGTCAGTGGATCGGTTAATGAAAGTTTTTCCAGTTTCATGTTGGCTTCAAGCAGATCGTTTGTCCGTTTGATCACTTTGGCTTCAAGGTTACGATTGAGCGCTTCAAGTTTTCTATTCTGGTTGGAGATATGTTCAAATAATTGGTTTAATGCTACCAGCAACGGGTCCGTTGCGACATGTTTTTTCTTTTCTTCTTCCTCGTAGGCGGTTTTGGGTGAAATTCCGGATTTGATTGCCTTGATTTGTCCGGATAGATTTTGATCCAATTCTAGGATATGATGGATAAGCCAGGCGCTTAAAAATTTTAATAAAGAATTGGAGGTAGTTTTGTCCTTCTTGGTTATGCCGGATTTCATGAGTGTTACTTCTAGGAGAAATTGTTTATGTTTTGTCTTGTGGGCATTTGTGTGTCTTAAATCAATATCCAGATCTGACATCAAACTTTCTTCGTCTTGGAAATGTAATTTCGCATATTGAATCAATTCTTCTATTAGTGTGTTGATTTCTTTAATTGTGGTTTTGTTTTGGAGGAGCAGGTTGGCAAATTGATTTATGGTGTCAACCAGATACCTGTGTTTTTCATCTATCAGAGGAATATCGGTTTCAAAGCTCTTATTCCATTGAAAAAAATCCATGGAGCCCCCGTTTTTTTAGTATCCTGTATTTGAATATTCTTATAATCTGTACTGAAAAACATTTTGGGTCAAGTAAAAGTTTGGTTATGAATCTTTTGGAGTGCCAGGGTGAGTTCTAACTTGCTATTTGGTATAGGTTGTGGCATTTATTAAGATTCACATAGGAAATCAATGATATCAATAGAGGATGCTTTCGGAGGAATATATATAATGGAGGAACGGTACAATCCTGGTAGGGTTGAGGCTAAATGGCAGGAATATTGGAGTAAAAATGAGGTTTTCAAGGTTACAACAGATCCGTCAAAGGAAAAATATTATCTACTGGAAATGTTTCCCTACCCCTCGGGAAAAATTCATATCGGTCATGTTAGAAATTATACCATAGGAGATGTAGTGGTGCGCTACAAGCGCATGAAGGGATTTAATGTTCTCCACCCCATGGGTTGGGATGCCTTTGGTATGCCTGCTGAAAATGCAGCCATTGATAATAATACCCATCCGGCAGCCTGGACCTATGAAAATATCAGCGCCATGCGGGTCCAGCTCAAAAAAATGGGGTTTTCCTATGACTGGGATCGTGAAATTGCAACCTGCAGGCCGGAGTATTATAAATGGGAGCAATGGTTGTTTTTGAAAATGCTGGAAAACGGCATGGCCTATCGCAAGGAATCCTTTGTCAATTGGTGTGAAAAGTGCCAGACCGTCCTTGCCAATGAGCAGGTGGAACAAGATAAATGTTGGCGGTGCTCCCAGGTGGTTCAGCAAAAAAAATTATGGCAGTGGTTTTTCAAGATTACTGATTATGCTGAAGATCTTCTGGTTCATTGTGATAAATTGCCAGGATGGCCGGACAAGGTTACGACCATGCAAAAGAACTGGATCGGAAAAAGTATAGGGTCGGAACTTAAATTTAAGATTGACGGCCAAGATGAGGATCTGACGGTATTTACCACAAGGCCGGACACGGTATTCGGGGCTACTTTCATGTGTCTTTCACCGGAACATCCTCTGGTGGAAACTTTATCTAAGGGGACGAATCAAGAGGCTGTGGTTGATGCCTTTGTTCAAAAAATTTCCAACCAGGAGCGGTCTGCAGACGGTATTGAAAAATATGAAAAAGAAGGGGTGTTTACGGGTGCCCATTGTATCAATCCTGCCACGAAAGAAAAAATTCCCATTTATACAGCCAATTTTGTATTGATGGGATATGGAACCGGTGCCATTATGTCGGTGCCTGCCGGGGATCAGAGAGATTTTGATTTTGCCCGCAAATATGGCCTTGAGATTCGGGTGGTGGTTCAGCCCAGGGACGCAATATTGGATTTTTCCACCATGGTCGAAGCTTATACCGGCGATGGAGTGATGGTAAATTCTGGTCAATTTGACGGCATGGATAATCAAAATGCTGTGGAGGTGATTACAGATTGGCTGGAAGAAAATGGCAGGGGGAAAAAAGCCATTTCTTATCGGCTCAGGGATTGGGGAATATCCAGGCAACGGTATTGGGGGACTCCCATTCCCGTCATTCATTGCCCATCCTGCGGTGTGGTTCCGGTTCCTGAGGAGGATCTTCCCATACGGCTTCCCGAAGAAGCAAATTTACTTGCAAAAGGAGGATCTCCCCTTCCTGCCCTGGATTATTTTTCCAAGACGACCTGTCCTGCCTGTGGTGGAAAGGATGCTAAACGGGATACCGATACCATGGATACCTTTATGGAATCGTCCTGGTATTATCTGCGATATTGTTCTCCCCGGTATGAAGAGGGGATGTTTGATCCTGCTGCAGTTAAATACTGGGCGCCGGTGGATCAATATATCGGTGGTGTGGAGCATGCCGTTCTTCATCTCTTGTATTCCAGATATTTTATGCGGGTTCTTAATACCCTTGGTTTGATCGATTTTAAAGAGCCTTTTACCCGGTTGCTCACCCAGGGGATGGTTTGTAAGGAAACAATGACCTGCCCTGAACACGGCTTTTTGTTTCCCGAAGAGGCTAAAAAACAAGGGGACGATAGCCTTGCTTGTACACGTTGTGGCAAGAAGGTTGAGGTTGGGCGTGTAATCAAGATGTCTAAATCCAAGAAAAATGTGGTGGACCCCAATGAGTTGCTCGAAAAATATGGAGCAGATATCACCCGGCTTTTTTGTCTGTTTGCGGCACCACCCGAGCGGGACCTTGAATGGAGTGAAGATGGGGTGGAAGGCAGTAACCGGTTTGTCAACAGGGTCTGGCGTCTTGCCATTGAATGTATGGACAAGATTGATGCTGCATCTATTGAATCCTTTAATGGGGCCGCTTCGGATCTTAAGTTCCAGGGTGCAAAAGGTCTGTATATTAAAGCCAACCAGACCATTAAAAAGGTTACTGATGATATAGACAAAAGCTTTCATTTTAATACAGCTATTTCTGCTGTTATGGAGCTTGTTAATGCCATGTACACAGTGGATATTGATAAGGCTGATAAAGAGATGAAATCAGTTCTTCTTTTTTGTCTTGAAAATGTTTTATTGCTGTTGAGTCCTATTATTCCCCATTTCAGTGAAGAATTGTTTGAGAAAATGGGGAAGAAGAAGACAATTTTGGAACATTCCTGGCCCGCTTATCGCGATGATTCCCTTGAAACCGACGAGGTGTTGGTCGTGGTGCAGGTAAATGGAAAGCTCCGGGCAAAATTTACCATTGGAACGGATGTGGATGAGGCCGGGATCAAGGAAATGGCTCTGAACGATGAAAAAATAAAAAAGTATTTACATGAAAAATCGTTGAAGAAGATCATTGTGATCCGTAAAAAACAGACTCTTGTTAACATAGTGGTGTGATATGAAATCAATTTTATTTTTTATGATGGCTGGATTGATTGCCCTGGTTCCTTCCTGCGGTTATCGCCTCGAAGGTGGTGGTTATATTAATGAAAATGTAACCCGCTTGGCAGTGGAGGTTTTTGCGAATAAAAGTTCAGAAACCCGTGCTGGGGTGAGTTTTACAAACGAGTTGATCCAAGAGATCCAGGCAAGAACTGATACTGAGGTGCTGGATTCTTCCAAGGCAACCCGGAAGATTGTGGGAACGATCAATTCCATCACCTTTTCGACTCTGTCCCGATCATCAACCGAATCGGTTGTGGAACGACAGGTGAAGGCCTTGATCGATGTGCAATTGCTTGGACCCGATGGCAGTATTCTTTGGTCTGTGAAGAACTTTTCATCCACCGAACCATATGAGGTTGTTGAAAATACAGTCAATAATGATGCTAATAAAAGAGCGGCGGTTGATAAGATTGCCAAACGAAGTGCCGAGCGACTTGTCAGTATGATGTCGAGCAATTTTTAAGGGATAAAATAATAAAGACAGGACTTACCCTCAGCTTATAAACTCTTATAAGCCGGGGGTAAGTCCTGTCTCACTATATTCGAACTGACGTGGTAAAAAAACGCTTGTTTTAAGAATTCACAAGTTTACAAAGTCTTGAAATTTTCCTGGAAGCAGTTTTTTTATGAAGAATGCCTTTTTTTGCGGCTTTGTGTATAGCAGACTGTGTCTGTCTCATCAATTCATCTTTGGTGTCAGCGCCAGATTCCTGAGCGGCACGCAGATTTTTTTCCAGGTTTTTAAGAGTGGTTTTTGCAGATCTGTTTCTCAGCCGTCTTACCTGACTCTGTTTCGCCCGTTTCTTTGCAGATTTATGGTTAGCCAACTTGGTATAGCTCCTTGTATTAGTGAATTAAAGATAAAAATTAAGCCATATTTAAAAATCGATAATGTATATTTAAATATGGATTTTGTCAAGGAAAAATTGTGAGAAAAATATTTCAAAATGCTGCCTCTGTGAGTATTTTAACTTTTGTCAGTCGGATTCTTGGGGTATTGAGGGATGCCTTGATTGCAATGATTTTTGGTGCATCCTCTTCCAGTGATGTATTTTTTATTGCCTTCAGGCCCTTTGATTTATTGAGAAAGATGTTTTCCGACGGTATTTTGAGCATTTCATTTGTTCCAATTTTTTCACGTTATATGGAACGAGGAAGGAAAGATCAGGCAATAGCCATGTTTTTATCCGCATTGGTGATCTTTTCTGCGGTGGGGGTTTTTCTGATTATATTCGGGATT
This sequence comes from Desulfobacteraceae bacterium, assembly GCA_024226935.1. Classification (GTDB taxonomy): domain Bacteria; phylum Desulfobacterota; class Desulfobacteria; order Desulfobacterales; family Desulfobacteraceae; genus NBML01. Next base: position 4,731 of record JAAELK010000549.1, on the reverse strand, counting down.
TTTCTGGCTCCTTTTCTGGTGAAAATTTTGGCTCCGGGATTTGTGACGGGTACATATACTAATAATCTTACCATTATTATGTTGAAAATAATGCTGCCCTATATTTTGGTCATCTTGCTCCTGGCGCTTTGTATGGGGGTATTCAATTCCCTTGGTAATTTTTGTATTCCGGCTGCAACTCCCATTGTGTTTAATCTGGTGGTAATTATATTTGCATTTTTTGTTTCATCCTATTGTAATCCTCCGATACTAGCCCTTGCTCTGGGAGTTGCCTTTGGCGGTCTCGTTCAATTGGCTTTGCAGATTCCGTTTTTAATTCACCATAGGATGATCAAGTTTTCCTGTTTTTCATGGTTCCACCCGGGTGTGGTGAGAGTGGTAAAAATAATGATTCCCTGCATGGTGGGGGCAGCTTCCTATCAGATTAATATTATGATTGCCAGTTTTTTTGCTTCTTACTTAAGCCGGGGCAGTGTTTCCTTTCTTTATTATGCTGACAGGCTGGTACAATTTCCCCTGGCATTGTTTGCAGTATCGTTTTCAACGGTTTTTTTACCCTCTTTATCCAAAAAGGCCGTCATGGGAAAACAAGAAGAGGTATCAAGGGTTTTCACACAAGGGGCCCGTCTTGTTTTTTTTGTTACTATTCCGGCCATGGCGGGGTTGATAGTTCTTGGCCCTCCCATTGTTTCTTTTTTGTTTAAACAGGGGGCCTTTGATGCATCCGCCGTTCAAAATACATGGAACTGCCTTTTTTATCTGATACTTGGCTTGTGGGCTTGTACCGGGACCAGGCTTTTTGTCACCTTCCATTATTCTTTGTCTTCTGTCAGGCTTCCTTTTCTTGCAGGGCTTTTTTCCATTGGTATCAATATAGTGCTTTGCTGGTTTCTGATAGAACCTTTGGGATCCAAGGGGCTTGCATTGGCAGTATCGTTATCTTCCATGGCAGGCTTTGGGATTTTGTTTATGAATATGCCCGGAATTGTTTACAGGACACAATTAGTTTTTTGTGCTTGCAGAGCGGTTTTTTTATCTGTTATGATGTTTTACTTTGTTCGTTGGGCTGCGGGTTTTCTCTTGACGGAAAGATATGGTAAGATCGGACTTGGGGCTGGAATATTTGTCTGCATTCTTTTGGGTGTATCCTTTTTTTGGGGGGCGGGTATACTCACTATAAACCCCGAACTTAAAATGATAAAACAGGTGCTAAAAAAAAATAATTCTCAATGACTCTATTTGAAAAGACCACTTTTTATGTTGGTATGATGTTGATTCTGGTACTCTTATTTTTAATTTTTTTTTCAAAGAACGGGGTCATGGATTATGGTAAACTTAAAAAACAGGAATCAGGTATTTTAGTCCATGCGGCTCAGGTGGCAAAGGAAAACCGAAAAATTGAAAAAGAAATTAATAGTTTGAAACATGATATTAATTATATAAAACATTTGGCCAAACATGAACATGAGATGGCAGAGGCAGGAGAACTTATTTTTAAGAATAATTCAGAAAGAAAGGAAAATATGCCATGAGTCATGGGTTTAACACTCTGGAGCTTGCCGGGATTTATGAAAAACAGGGGTATTTTCAAGATGCTTTTGAAATTTATCAGGCCCTTGCAAAAGAAAGTGGGAAAAAAGATGAGTTGGAAAATAGTTCTGAAATAAATGCCGGTTTGCGTCGCATGGAGTTGGCTTTGCAAAACCAGGCAACACCAGAAGACAAAGCTTTGGACTCCTCGGATCTGCCCAATGCTGAAAAAAAGATTGAGCGTCTTCTGGAACAATGGTTGATGCTCATGGTATTGGATAAAAGATTTGAGTTGATTAAACAGGTAAAATCAAAGTTGGAGTAGAAAGGATATTCAGGCAGATCATATGATAAAAACAACAAGTATTGGGGTCCTCATTTTGTTGAGTGTTTCCCTTATAGTTTCATTGGGGGTGAATTACTTTTCGCCTTCAGGTATTGCATTGGTGGGGCAGTGGGACAGGTCCAAGGGAGTAGTGACGGCAAAATCCAAACTGGATACCGTTCATGCCGATATCGAGGTTAATAATCCCCTGGTGGTTAAGCGGATGATTCAAAACGGAGGAGTAGTCCTCATAGATGCCAGGCTAAAGGATGTCTATGACAAAGGCCATCTTCCCGGGGCCCTTTCCTTTCCCCTGGCAGATTTTGATCAGGATCTTGCCAAACTGTTGGATCTTGTAAAAAAGGATACGTCCATATTGGTCTATTGCTCGGGGTTTGAATGCACCGATAGTCATAGTTTTGCCACACAGCTTCTGGCCTTGAAATTCACCCGGGTCAGGGTCTATGCAGGCGGTTTCAGAGAATGGCAGGATATGGGATTCAGGATAGAAAAAAATGAAGGATAATTATTTAAAGCTTAAGGGGTATATCTTGGTTAACTGGATCATTCGTCTGGTTCTTGGAATGACTTTTATCTTTGCCTCCTGGCATAAGATTGTAAATCCGGGTGAATTTGCAAAAATTCTTTACGGGTATGGGGTATTTCCGGGAATCAGCATTAATTTTATCGCTATTTTTCTCCCCTATATCGAACTTTTTGCGGGAATATGTCTTGTTTCAGGAATTTTGCCAAGGCCCTCTTTGCTTGTTATTAACGGCCTTTTGACTGGATTTATTATTTTGATCACCTTTAATTTATTAAGGGGTCATACCTTTGACTGTGGTTGTTTTTCTATTTCCAAGAATCCTGGCAATTCTTCTGTATGGATGTTGTTAATCAGGGATTGTCTCATGCTTTGGGCCGGTGTTTATCTTTGGAAGCGGTTTGGAAAGCCAAATAAACAGATGCCGGGATATTTAACTAGTCCCGACATCTAATTTTCAGGGCCGTTAGACCGTTTTTTTTTGTATGAATTTATGATAATCAATAAGGTCTTGAACGGTCAGGACAGGAAAATTATTGGTTTTTGAAAACTCAATTATTTGGGCAAGCCTTGCCATGGTTCCATCGGGGTTGGTGAGCTCGCAAAGAACTCCGCAGGGCTTAAGGCCAGCAAAGCGCATCAGATCGATGGTTGCCTCGGTATGTCCCCCGCGTTCAAGTACTCCTCCTGGTTTTGCTTTTAATGGAAAAACATGTCCAGGGGTATGCAGATCGGAAGGTTGGGCATTGTCGGCAATTGCAGCTTGAATAGTTTTAACCCTGTCTTTGGCCGATACCCCTGTGGTGACATCCTGGGCGGCTTCTATGGATATGGTAAAAGCCGTCTGATAATGACTTGAATTATGTTTGACCATCATCGGCAGGCCCAAAGATGAAATTTTGCTATCAGTTAAACAAAGACAGACAATTCCACTGCATTCCCGGATCAGGATTGCCATTTGCTTTTGGGTAATAAATTGAGCTGCAAAAATCAAGTCGCCTTCATTTTCCCGGTTTTCATCATCGGTGACCAGGACACCATTTCCTTGTTGAAGGGCTTTAATCGCATTTTCCACCCTTTGAACAGGATTTCCAAAGGGAGCTAAAAGACTCTGATTCATGATATTTCTCCTCATAAATAATTATTAATGTGCATGAATCAGGGCATGGGGAATAAAGAATGGCCGGAGCAATCTCTTTATATCTTCACCGGTGTGAAAATATAGAGGTGCTGTAAGGAAATCTTCTCTTCCATCCGGACTATAACCGTCGGCTCTGGATTTTTACCAGATCTGCTGACCTTCATAAAATTTTATGAAGCGCTCGCGGGCTCCCCGGATAATTCCGGGATACCGCCGGTGGGGAATTGCACCCCGCCCTGAGAATAAATTACAACCTGGGTTGTGCTATATCATCTTTGATGTATAAGTCAAATGATAATTAGTGATAGCAGCAATTCTCGGTCACACTTAATCCAGAACAATATCATTTTGGAATGATGGACAAAAATAGCTATGACCGTTCTGGTCAGGTTACATTACACGCTCTGGACGTGGATCTGTTTTACAACTTCTAAATTTGTTTCACTAAACAGCAAAAACTCCGGGCAAGTATGTCCTCAAACAGTTTGCTGTTCTTAACGTTTTACTTCATTTAAGAATTTGTACAAACTGATCCAAAATCCGCCACTTTGTAAGGCAACCAGCCCGCCACTGGATATTACAGTTTATTTGAGTAACAAATTAAAGATCTCTTTGGATAAGGGCGGGTGTGTGGGTGTCATGGTGGTGCAAAATCAGGTGGACCTATGATTTTTTTTACATGGTCTCCCAAACTAAAATCCTGTCGGCATTGTTGGTAGAGGGATCTGTCAATTCCAGGATTTGATGGGTATAAAAAGCAAGCAGGTTTAGCATAAAAAATATCATCGACAGGTTCCTCTTACCATGGCCAAAATTATGTTCGAGGAACCCCTTACAGTTAAAGGGCATAGCACAGCACTTGCCACAGCCCCTTATTTGTAAAAAACAGACCCAAAAACGCTCAAGGTGGGGTATGGAGGAGTGATTTTTTTTGATGGTGGGTTCTTCAGTGTGAAATCTTAAAGATACCAATACAAATCAAAATAATTTTCCGTTATAAATTGGGGTCACCATAATGCAAGAACTAAACCGCTTCGCGGAAGAAATCCCCCCATATCAACACAATGAATTAAATTTTCCATTTTGATTATAAATTATGGTTCATCCGATTAACGCGTACTTTTTTCTATGAAGATCAAAAAGCTTCAATTTGAAAAATTCAAAATCACGATATCCATAGGCCTGCCTTTT
>JAAELK010000548.1 GCA_024226935.1 Desulfobacteraceae bacterium | reverse complement strand
CTGGCCCTTTGCCCGTTATCATGAAGATGGCTTAAACCGAAATACTGTTCAACTATATATCTGACCTTGGATATTCCTTTGTTCCTGCCTATCTCTAATTGTCAAGTTGGCGTTTTTTTCATCCTTTCTCATAATGCCGTCATTTAAAATGATTCATGACAAGAAACTCCCGGTTGGGAGCACCGGCATACCCTTTATCTGCATATACTATCGCAAGCACAAATCCATGTTTTGCATCAACTGATGTGTGCTCCTTCAGGAGTTTAACGCCTTACTTTTATTTCTTTCAACTTCTTATTACTTTTGGGGCTGCTGGCTGATTTGACTATCCGGGCATCAATCGCAATTCCTTCATTTATGCTTTTTGATTATCTTTTCATAGCACAAACAGTAAATATTCGGGTTAGTAAAGTTTTTATCAAATTTTTAAAAATAGTTCGGGACACGAGTAAAATGATTTGATATTAAAAGAAGTATGAATGTTTCTTTTTACCAACAATTACCGCTACAACCCTTGAGAATCAATACT
>JAAELK010000547.1 GCA_024226935.1 Desulfobacteraceae bacterium | reverse complement strand
TAGGGATTTCATTTTGGGAATATCTCATAGATCGTATTGAAAACAAGAACCAAATACCGCTATTGCCAAATCTGATAAAAATGAAGATGGAAGGCCAATTTTCAATATAGTTCCTTCCCTGCACTTATTGAGAAGTTGCTAATCATCAGGTTCCCAAACCGTTTATCATTGAGGCAATTATGAAAAACTATCAAATTTGGATTTTTAAGGTCTTTATCTTTTCCCTGTTTATCTTTCCTATGCCCGGAACTTGCGATCCGACTGGTGTCAATTCCGACAGGACCAACCCAACACTTAAAGAAGCAGGAACCCAATTTCAAAGACTTAGCAAAATAAAAGGTCACTTTACCGGGGAGGACTGGCATAATGATGTGGATAGGTGGATGGGCAAAAAACATCGACTGATGATCTTTTTGCAAGAGCGGTTGCTCGCCCGGGGCGCTACAAAAAAAGAGGTGCTGGAAATAATGGGAAAGCCCAATAAAAATATGAAGCAACTCGATTTTGAAAGTTCCGGTTTTTCAGAAAAAATTTTGCAAGAAATCCGGTCCAGGTCATGGGATGAAATCCTGATCTATTATTGGCGGTATGATCATGATTTTTTATATTTCATCTTTAAAAAAGATCAGATGGTTGAAAGCGCCTGGTGGTTTGCACATGAAAAATAAGTTATGATCGGCTGATCCAATTTACTTAACCGGTTCAAGGGATTGCACAAAAAAAAGGAATCCGGAACGGACCTGAAATGGCATGTATATCACGTTAGGTATCACTTATCCGTTTCAACATGCTTCGGTTAAAAAATTTATAGTCAGTCTCTTTATCATTTTTTGCTACATACATTGCAACATCTGAAAATTTTATAATTTCCTCACTATCTGCTGTATCATCCGGTGAAATAGCGATACCTATACTAAGTGAAATTTCTATGGATTTCCCCTGGAACATAACGGGCGGTTCAAATCGTTTTATAATATTAATGACAATATTTTTGGCGTCTGATACCTCATTAATGTTTTTTAATACAATAAGAAACTCGTCTCCCCCTTGACGAAACACGAGATCATCAGAGCGCACAGATTCTTCAAGACGCTTAGCCGTCTCTTTTAATACTGCATCACCAGCATCGTGTCCCAGGGTGTCATTAAGTTGCTTGAATTTATTTAAATCGATAAAGAAAACAGCCATTTTAGCACCAGTTTTGTTTACACCTACAATAGAATCATAGATTTCTTCACGCATTTTTGCTCTGTTCTTCAGCCCGGTCAGTTCATCATGATTAGCGCTAAAAGTTAATAACTTTGTTTTATCGTAGACTATCTCGCTCATTTGATAAAAACGAGAGAGTAAATAACCCATCTCATCATTGGGGAGTAGATCTGAAATATTTTGTTTCTCCCCCTTTTCCATTTTGGAGGTATTTTTAAGCAGCATCTCCATTGGGACGAATAGATTTCTTCTCACGAATAATATTGTAAAGGCCCCCATAATTATAAAAAACATAAGTTCAAACCCGACAACAGTAATAATATACGCTTTGTTTTCTCTATAATCACCTTTCCTTGCCTCCAACAAAACACGTTCTTCATTTTTAAAGGCAATCAAGTGCCTTCTTATGGCATCCATATATTGTTTGCCGGTGTTTTGTTTTACTATACGAAGAGCCTCACTATTATCTTTTTTTTCGGTTTTTTGCATCACCTCAATAGTATGATTCAGTTCTTCAAACTTTTTTTGTATGAACTCTTTGACTTTGGTTAAGCGTTTTTGTTGAACCGGATTGTCCGATGTTAATTTGAATAACACTTTGAAGTGATTTTCTGCAGCTATCAAACCGGTATAGTAAGGCTCTAAATAGCTTAGGTCGCCTGTAAGCAAATACCCCCTCTGGCCTGTTTCGGCATCGGTCATCGTACTTAGCAGTTGTTCAGTTTCATTGATAACCTGATGCGTATGATTTACCCATCTCAGTTTTTCTTCTCCAAAGTTTTCCAAAACAAAAGTAAAAACTGTATTTCCAATTGAAATAACAAATAAACTGATCAGCACTAAGGATAATTTTAAACGTATACTCATCTTTATTGCTCCTTTGATGTATACAAATCAACGTTTAAATGCACGGTCTTTCCATACGAGATATCCAATCAGTGTTACTATTTTTTAAAAGCAACCACACACTTAAAATGCCTGACCAATGATCAATAGAGTTTTGCATACCTTGTGATATTGAATATTATCCAACCAGATTTTCCAACAATAACAATAATGCTTATATCTGTAAAGAAATTCTCATAAATCAATAATGCGGAAAATTACGATCTGGTTATTAAGAATAAAACATTTTGAGTCACAAGTTGGGCAAGCCGGTCCAGAACATTAATATTTAGAATTTTATTCATTCCCAAAGTCCTAAAAACCTTGATCTTTGCCAAATTATATCCGAAAAGAGGTGTCATGAATTTAAATTATATAAAATTTAAGGAGTATGAAATGGATATATGGGTGGATGCAGATGCGTGCCCTGTTGTGATTAAAGAGATTTTGTATCGGGCTGCCGAGCGAACCCATACATTGGTAACACTTGTGGCCAACCAGTCTCTTCGGATACCAAAGTCACGCTTTATCAAATTTCTCAAGGTGGGTGCTGGTTTTGATGTGGCCGATAATGAGATCTTAAAACAAATCAAGTCTAGTGATCTGGTGATCACAGGGGATATTCCCCTGGCAGCCGAAGTCATCGATAAAGGAGCACTGGCCCTTAATCCCCGGGGAGAACTTTATTCAAAGGAAAATATTACCTCCCGCTTATATGTAAGAGACTTAATGGATTCCTTCAGAGCAACAGGAATAGAAACCCAAGGCCCCCCTCCCATGAATCAAAAGGATCGACAGCAATTTGCCAATAATTTAAACAAATTATTGTGACCTTCCTGGATTACAACCCTATATTCCCGAAATTCCCATTATAAATTACGTCAGGGTTGACGGACTTATCCTTTATTGATACAAGAACCGGTTGTTTTTATTGCCGATGCAATATCCGGCAATAATGTAAAAATACCATTAGATACTAAATACAAAAGGAAAATCCGTTGAGTTCTGAAATTATCATCTCCAAACGAGCCTTGGCTCCTTTGGCATTGTTTTTATCCATTTTTGTGGGAAGTGGTGTATATTTTCAGGCCACAGGAACAGATTTTGCTTTTTATCAGATTGCTACACCCGTTGCAGCTCTTCCAGCTATTTTATTGGCAGTTCTTCTTTCCAGAAAAAAACTGAACCAGACAGTGGAGAGTTTCCTTTCCGGAGCCGGCCATTCCACAATCATGGCCATGTGCATGATTTATTTACTTGCCGGAGCATTCAGCTGTGTTACCAAGGATAGTGGAGGAGTGGATTCCACGGTAAATTTTGCCATGACTATGATTCCTTCGGCCTTTCTTCTTCCAGGACTTTTTCTGGTTGGGGCTCTTATCTCGACGGCCATGGGAACATCCATGGGAACCATTGCAGCCCTTGCCCCCATCGCCCTTGGTATTGCCTCCAAGGCAGGACTTGATTTACCCCTGGTGGCGGGAGCTGTCGTGGGCGGAGCTATGTTTGGAGATAATCTTTCCATTATTTCAGACACGACCATTGCAGCCACAAGAACCCAGGGATGTAATATGAAAGATAAGTTCCGGGTTAATTTTTTTATTGCAGGACCTGCGGCTTTTCTTACTATAATGTTTTTGATATTCCACGGTGGCAGCGGCGTCGTTAATGGAGATAAACCCTATCAACTTTTCCAGGTGATTCCCTATGCAGCCATTCTCATTATGGCTCTGACTGGACTCAACGTCTTTGTAGTTCTTTTTACCGGGCTTGTATTAGCAGGAATTGTAGGCTTTATAACGGTTCCTGGATTTACAACACTTATCTATGCCAGAACAATTTATGCAGGTTTCACAGGGATGCAAGAAATTTTTATTCTATCTATTTTCATAGGTGGCCTGGGGGCTCTGATGAAGGAGCAAGGAGGCTTGGCTTTCCTTGAACAAAAGGTAGAACTTTTTATCCAGAGGTTTTCTTCCGGCAAAAATAAAACTTTGTTTGCAGAGCTTGGTATAGGTATCCTGGTTTTTTTAACCAACCTGTGTACTGCAAATAACACAGTTGCCATATTGCTTACAGGGGATGTGGCAAAAAATATTGCAGCCAACAATGGAGTTGAGCCCAGACGGTCTGCCGGAATTCTTGATATATTTTCCTGCATATGCCAGGGCCTTATTCCATGGGGTGCTCAAAATCTTCTGGCGGCATCTATTTTTGCAATTTCACCCCTGACGGTGATCATGAATGTTCATTATTGTTTACTTTTGTTTATGTGCTGTCTTGTGTCCATAGTGATCAATAATAAAAAACAGACCAGCCGGAGTCTGTTTCCTGCTGATACATATTCACTCCGATAAACCAGTTCTTCCGTTTATGTCCGGGAATCGTCTCCAGCACTTCTACCTGGATCGACTTTTTGTCTGCGGTTGATTTTACCTGAAAAGGGCTTAGGTTAAAAATAGTTAATTCAAATTCAATCTAACTTGAGGTGACAATGACATTGTTTACTATCGACCAAAGCAAATGCGACAAAGACGGTATCTGCGCCCTGGACTGCCCGGCCCATATCATTGAGATAACAAAAGAAGGACCGGCCCCCATTGATGGTGCCCAAGAGTTCTGTATCAATTGCGGACATTGCGTGGCCATCTGTCCCAAGGGAGCATTTTCCCTTGAAACCATGATCCCTGACGACTGTATGCCCATTGACCGGAAACAGGCTCTTGATGCAGCACAGACAGAACAATTTTTAAGGTCGCGACGATCCATCCGGCGGTACAAAGACAAAGCAGTTCCAGCAGATCTCTTGAAAGATGTCCTGTCCGTTGCCGGTTGTGCACCCACGGGCAGCAACCGGCAGCCTGTGCGGTGGCTGGTCGTTGATCAGAAAGAGGATGTCAAAGCCATTGCAGGGCACGTTATCGACTGGATGCGCTATGTCATTGAAAACCATCCTGAGATGGCCGCCACCTTCAATATGGAAGCCCTTGTCAGCCAGTGGGACCATGGTGTGGATCGGATCACCCGGGATGCCCCCATGCTTGTTTTCACCTATGCAGATAAGCAGATCGGATCTGCCCCAGCCGATTGCCATACGGCACTTGCCTATCTGGAACTGGCACTACCAGGTTTTGGCCTTGGCTCATGCTGGGGCGGATATGTTAATTTTGCCGCCGCCCAGTGGCCGCCATTATCTAAGATGCTTGGCCTTCCCGAAGGCCATGCCGGACACGGCGCCGTTATGGTGGGATATCCCAAGTTACGATATGCCAGGGCACCCAAACGCAACGCCCCGGATATTCAATTTTTAAAGGCAAATTAATAAGTGATAAAATAGCTGCTAAGCCTGGATATAATCTTTAGTAAAGGATTATATCCAGGCTTAGCAGCCAGGAACTTTTTTTTTACAATTTCTTCCGACTATAAAATAATCAAGAGCATCGGATTCAGTTTTTTTACTATCTTAATGTCTTAATAAATACTTGAGCATTACAATAAAACAATATATATATTTACAAAGAAACAGCACGCCTCAACAAAAGCATACGGAAAAATTTTATGAAGTGTCAATTGGACGATGCCCAGCAATACTATATTCACGTAATAGTCACCGGTATTGTGGAACAAACCGGCATGCTTAATGCCATATCAGAACTGATCCATCATCCAAATTATCACTGCAAACATTCTTTGTGGGATTTTTCCAATGCAAGCGCCGGACTGAACATCAAAGATTTAAGAAAAATTGTGAGGATTTTACATCTATTCAAGCCAAGGAGTAAAAACTTTGCCAACAAAGTTGCCCTGGTAATACCCGGCCATATGCACCAGGCCATGGCAAATATATTTGTATCCATTGCCACCCTGCTCCCCTTTAAATACAAGGTATTTAAAAGCAACGAGGCCGCCCTTAAATTTTTAATCCCACCTGGTAATTGAAAATCCATCAAAATGGCATACATTATACGCCGTATGAAAAAATCTTACTCCAGGAGGACAAAAAAAATTTATCATGGCAAAACGTATCATTATTATCGGCGCGGTGGCTCTTGGCCCCAAAGTAGCCTGCCGACTGCGACGACTGGATCCCGACACTGACATCCTGGTAATTGACCGGGATAATATGATTTCTTACGGCGGCTGCGGCATTCCCTATTATGTAGGAGGAGATATTGCAGATATTGAAGGACTTTGTTCCACCACCTCCCATGCCATAAGAAATCCTGAATTTTTTGAGACCTGTAAAGGTATCCGCATTCTTCCCCGGGTTGAGGCAACGGCCATCAACCGACGGGAAAAAACATTAAACATCAAATATCTTGATGACAACAAAAATGAAACCCTGACCTATGATAAACTGGTAATAGCCACGGGTGCCACACCCTTCAAACCACCCATACCAGGAGCAGACCTGGCCCAGGTATTCACGGTGGCCGACCTTCATGCTGCCAAAAAAATCAAAGATATCCTGGCCAAAGGCCAGGCAGCAAAAGCTGTGGTCATCGGAGCGGGTGCCATTGGCATTGAAATGGCCGAAGCCCTCACCGATCTTTGGGGAGTGGAAACCACCATCGTTGAAATGGCAGATCAGGTACTGCCCACTGCCCTGGGTAAAAATATCTCAAAGGTTGTGGAAAACCAGCTTAAAAAGAACGATATTGATGTAATGCTCTCGGAAAGAGTGATAAAAATCAATGGCACCCCAACCTTAAAAGTGACCTCTGTGGAAACAACCAAGGGTACCTTGACCTGTGATCTGGTGGTAATGTCTGCCGGCATCAGACCCAACACCCAATTTGCAGCAGATGCAGGACTTGCCGTGGGCAACTCAGGGGCATTGATAGTGGACCGATGCATGCGGACCACAGATCCCCATATCTATGCCGGAGGCGACTGTGTGGAACTTAGAAACCTTATCAGCGGCGAAAATATAACCATGCCCCTGGGATCCCTGGCCAACAGGCAGGGAAGAGTCATTGCCAACAACATCCATGGCAGGGCCACCCAATTTAAAGGCACGGTGGGAACTTTTTGCATAAAAGTATTTAATATGGGGGTGGCCACCGCCGGTCTGACATCTGCCCAGGCAAAAGCCAACGGATTTGATCCCGTCCATGCCATCCTGGCCCAGCACGACCGGGCCCATTTTTATCCCAACTCCCAGCTCATGTGCATCAACCTTATTGCAGATCGCAAGTCCCGGAAAATCCTAGGAATTGAGGCTGCAGGAAACCAGGGTGATGCCGTTAAAGCCAGGGTGGATGCCATTGCCCCCCTGTTACAGACAGGACTTAATGTTGATGATGTCTGTGTCCTTGAAACCGGTTATGCCCCCCCCTTTGCATCGGCCATGGACATCATCAACAATGCTGCAAACTGTCTGGACAATATATTGGACAAGCAAAACAGACCCATTGATATAATGGATTTCATCCAGAAATTTGAAGACGGTAAAACACGGGTTCTGGATGTCAGGGATGCCAAAGAAGCAGCACCCTTTATCAAAAAATATAAAGAACGCTGGATCAATATTCCCCTGCCGGAACTTAGGGCCAGAATCAAGGAACTGCCTGAAAACCAATCCCTGTGCCTGATCTGCGGCACAGGAGCCAGGTCCTATGAATCCCAAATTTTGTTAAACCAAAACAAAATTACCAACACCCGAAATATCCAGGGAGGTTATGCCATGCTGGCTCTGATAGCCCCTGAATTTATCCAGGTTTAATCTATCCCTTAGAAAATTTGAATCAAATATAAAACGGTCCCGGAAAGTATTACCCCCCGGGACCGTTTAAACTTCACAAATATTAATTTTCTTATCTTACATAACCTTGGAAGCCATGAGACTCCAGAGAACACCTGCAGCAATGGCCGAGCCAATCACCCCGGACACATTGGGTGCCATGGCATGCATGAGAAGAAAATTGGTGGGATCTTCCTGCTGGCCCACGACTTGAACCACCCGGGCGGAATCGGGAACTGCAGACACACCGGCGGCACCAAGCAATGGATTAATTTTACTCTTTAAAAACAAGTTCATGAACTTTGCAAAAAGAACACCTGTGGCCGTTGCAACACAAAAAGAACCTGCTCCCAGAACAAAAATCCCCACGGAACTGGAAGTTAAAAACACATCCCCCTGGGTACTGGCTCCCACGGTCACCCCGAGAAGAATAGTGGCCGTATCAATGATGGTAGTTCTGGCAGTAACAGCAAGACGTTCTGTTACCACTGCCTCCTTGAGCAGATTCCCAAAACAGAGCATCCCAAGGAGTGGCAAAGCTGCAGGGGCCAGAAAACAACAAAGCAAAAAAGCCACAATGGGGAAAATAATTTTTTCTCTTTTACTAACTTCTCTAGGCTCTTCCATACGAATGAGACGTTCTTTCCGGGTGGTCAAAAGTCTCATAATGGGCGGCTGAATTACTGGAACCAGGGCCATATAGGAATAGGCTGCCACGGCAATGGGCCCGATAAGTTGAGGGGCAAGCTTTGCGGTAAGAAAGATGGCAGTAGGGCCGTCGGCCCCGCCGATAATCCCGATGGAGGCCGCTTCATGGGGAGCAAATCCCAGGGCCAGGGCACCCAGAAAGGTGATAAAAACCCCGGCCTGGGCTGCAGCCCCCAGGAGCATGAGTACAGGCCTTGACAAGAGGGTGGAAAAATCGGTCATGGCACCGATACCCAGAAAAATAAGAGGCGGATAAATCCCCTGGGTCACCCCGAAATACAGATAATGGAGAACAGAATTGGGTTCATAGATACCAAGGCCCAGCCCTGTAAAGATGGGGATATTACCAATGAGCATTCCAAACCCAATCGGAACCAAAAGCAAAGGTTCATAATCCTTGGCAATTCCCAAATAAACAAAAATGATACCGACCAGGATCATGATGATATTTCGGTAATCGCACAAATAAAAACCCGTATTGTGAAAAAATTGTAAAAATAAAGCTTCCATTTTATTTCCTATTATCCTCCATTTTTTTCAGGCTATTCCGATTTGAAATGGTTTTGATATACATATCCTGGTCCCAGCAAAAAAAACCTTCTTTATCCGGAAAAATAATGGCTGATTTAAGAAGTATATTTAAATTTGAATGAAAATTTTTCACCCCGCTTATCTGGGCAAGTTCAAAGAGCCGTGGTAATGAAAAATGATCTTCCAGGGTCCTGACCAAAAGGGCAAATTGCTTGATGATTTCCTTTTGTTCTTCGGTGAGAACAAAGAGAGGCACTTCTGTTTCCAGGAATTTATCCGATCGTTTTGCCCGGGAAAACCAATCTCTAATTTTCTGGGGATTTTCATATAAATCCAAAGCTTTATAAAGTTGTGAAATAACCAGAGAAAGGACGACAAGCCCTGAAAATACGATGGTTATGCCCACAACCGAAGTGGCCCATCCATTGTTTGCATTGATCGCTTCTAATCCGTACAAACCACTACCTCCTTAACCTAAAAAATTGTCGGAACATTGATCACCTCAATTTGTTTTGCAAAAGCTGCTACCTGATCAAGAAATCCCTGCCATGCCTGCATAATAGCGGCGGCCCCGGGTGTATCTTCCTGGATAAAATCTAAAAAAACCTTCCTTGGAATGACAAATGCCATGCCGTCTTCCAAGGCAGTTATAGTGGTCTTATACATCCCCCTGTCGCTTAAAAGTTCCATGGCAACAAAATCCCCCGGTGCATCCAGCACGACGGATCTGCCATCTTTCATCGCCAAAAGCAAAGTGCCCTTCCCCAATATAAAAAAATATTGGGCAGTATTTCCTGCCGTTGTGAGAATATCCCCTGTGTGCAACTCCCATTTTTCAAACATGGGAGCTATCCTTTGAAGATCTGTATCTTCCAGGGAATTAAAAATGATCGACTTTTCTAGTACATCTGATATACTACTCATGACATCCTTTTTTTGCATGACTTTTTTTGATACCGATTCACCCCAAAAAAGGATCATTCAAACACATTTTATTACCCCTGTCGATAGAAAAAAAGCACATTCAACGGCCAAAATATCATTAGCAAATACAAATATTATTTTTCTTCCAGATCTTTAGTATATTTCCAATCATAATGGTTGACTGAAAAGGGCTAAATATCGTATTGTCCCCACAAAATTTTTCACTTTTTAAATGGAGCTTACCATGGGAAAAAAATTCTTATTGTTGCATTATTTTTTGTTTTTTCGTTTAGCCTGTTGTTTGTTTCTTGTGGTTCACAAGAAGAGCAAACAGATAAATCCAAGTCAGTGAAACAAAGTTCACAAGAAACCCAAAAACCAGACAAATCAAATAAAAAAGAGAATGCCCTTAAAAAAACAGCATCGGATAAAAAGCTTAAGGCAGGTTTTATCTATATTGGCCCTGTAGGTGATTATGGCTGGTCCTATGCCCATAACCTCGGCCGAAAATTTGCCGAAGAAAAACTACCATGGCTTGAAACAATCAGCGTTGAATCGGTTACCGAATCGGACAGCGCCAGAATCATTGATCGCCTGATCCAGCAACAAAAATGTGATGTCGTATTTACCACAAGCTTTGGCTATATGGACAACACACTCAGCGCCGCTGCCAAATATCCCGATAAGCTATTCATGCATTGTGCCGGATTTAAACGATCTGCCAACATGGAAAACTATTTTGGTGATCTTTACCAGATGTATTATTTAAATGGTATCATGGCCGGGGCTTTGACCAAGACCAATAAAATCGGTTATGTGGCAGCATTTCCCATCCCGGAACTGGTTCGCCATATTGATGCCTATGCTCTTGGCATAAAGGCTGCCAACCCAAAAGCAAAACTCAATGTCAGATGGATTAACGCCTGGTATGGACCGGACAAAGCCCGGGAAGCGGCCCAGTCCCTCATTGCCGAAGGTTGTGACGCCCTGGCATTCACCGAAGATACTCCCGCCGTTGTTGAAGTGGGCCAGGAACAAACCCAAAAAGGTAAACAAATTTACACCTTTTCCCATTACTCACCCATGCAGTCCTATGGGAAAGACTCTGTTGTGTCAGGCCAGCTCATGGACTGGGGGGGAATGTATGTCAAAATTCTAAAAGATATCCACGATGGAAAATGGACCAACAAAGATATATGGTGGCTGGCCAAGGAAAAAGCAGCTCTTCTGGGCGGAAGTACCACCGACATAATCAATCCCAAATTTATCCCGGCCTTAAAAAAAGCCATGATAGATTCCAGGGAATTGGGGAAAATCTCTGCCTATGATCTTGTAATGAAACGATATGACCAGATGAGACAAGGCGTAGATGTATTTGAACCCTTTACAGGGCCCATCACGGACAACAAAGGTAAAATTCAGATTAAAGCCGGTGCCAAAGCTTCCAAACAGGATCTTTTAGACATGATGTATTATGTAGATAACGTTGAAGGCAGCATTCCCCAATAACGGCCATGGGCCGACCAAGGACTTCCATCGACTTGCCCGCAACAAAACATGAAAGAATCGAGATAAGTTAATTGGTTCTTCCATATAAAATTTTAAATTTAAAGGCCGGGATAATTTTTCCCCCGGCCTTTTTGTAAAGCCTTGATATGAAAAAAATACAACGCCTTGAAATGAAAGATATCTGCAAATCATTCCACGGTATCCATGCCAATAAAGATATCAACCTCCATGTGGAGTCCGGTGAAATCCTAGGACTCTTAGGGGAAAATGGAGCTGGAAAAACCACCCTGATGAACATCCTCTCTGGACTGTACCAACCGGATTCGGGACAAATAAAAATCAATGGTGATTCCATTTGCATCAATAATCCTGTTGAATCCATCACCCATGGCATTGGCATGGTCCATCAACACTTCATGCTGATCCAGAATCATTCAATCCTTGAAAATATTGCCCTGGGGTATAAAGACACCCCCTTTTTTTTCCCGAAAATAAAATTGCGAAAAAAAGTGGAAGAGTTTTCCAGGCAATTTAATTTCAATATGGATCTGAACCAGAAACTCTGGCAATTATCCGCCGGAGAACAACAACGGGTTGAAATTATCAAAGCACTTTTAAACGGTGCGGATCTGCTGATTTTAGATGAGCCCACCTCGGTGCTGACCCCCCAGGAAATAGAAGAATTAATATCCATCCTGCGGCAAATGAAGGCCAAGGGCCATATGATCATCTTTATCTCCCATAAATTGGATGAAATCATGAATATATGCGACCGGGTAACTATACTGCAAAAGGGCCAGATTGTGGGAGATGCAAACATCGCTGACAGCAACAAAAAATCTCTAGCCCGGATGATGGTGGGAAGGGATGTGATCTTTAATGTTAACAAAGAAAAACTTGCAAAAGGAAAGAAAGTCCTGTCCGTTCAAAATATCCATGCCACAGGAGACAAGGGAATGCCGGCGGTAAAGGGAATTTGCTTTGAACTGTTTCAAAATCAAATTTTCGGTATTGCAGGAGTTGCCGGTAATGGTCAAAGAGAACTAGCCGAAGCCATCACCGGCATCCGGAAAATAGATTCAGGATCAGTACTGATCAATGGAAAAGATATCACCAACAAATCCCCCCGTCACATCTATGACAATGGCGTTTCCCACGTACCCGAAGAGCGTATCCGTTTTGGTATTGCTCCGGGGCTGTTTCTCTACGACAATGCCATTTTAAAACAACACCACCTGAAAAAATTTTCCAAACGATATTTTCTCAAGTATAACCAGGTAAAAAAACATACCAAAAACCTCGTCAGTGATTTTAAAGTAGCCACCCATTCCATCAACAACCAGATTAGAAACCTGTCCGGCGGCAATATACAAAAACTGATCCTGGGAAGAGAAATCAGTGAACAACCCCAACTTTTGGTGGCTTCTCACCCTACCTATGGACTGGATGTGGGAGCCACACAATTTTTAAGAGAGCACCTCTTGGAACTTCGGAGGCAAGGCAGTTCGGTATTATTATTTTCCGAAGATCTGGAAGAAATTTTTGAACTTTGTGACCGGATAGCGGTTATTTTTGACGGAGAATTTATGGGAATCCTGGATTCCGACGATGAACAATTGCGCGACATAGGCCTGATGATGGCCGGATCAAAAAAAATGCAAATTGAAACCAAAACCTGATAAAGGCTTGGTTTTATGCCCGACTATAATAGTGGCTGACCGAAAACCCGTGCTTGGATGAAAACTTGCCCATATGCAAGGCGCAAGAAAATTTGAAACCGGAGTGTACTCCAGTACATGAGGTTTCAAGTTTTTGCAGCAACGCAGCAGATGGGTGAGTTTTCGTTCAAGCACTATATAAGAATAGGCAAATGATAAAAATTACCACAAGTGACCGATACAATATCACCCCCTTAAGATCCATGATGACCAATGTCTTATCACTGGCTGCAGGTCTTTTAGTTATCAGCATTATCTTTCTCATTGCCGGGGTGAATCCCCTATATGCTATTTCACAAATATTTTACGGCTCTTTTGGTTCCATCTATGGGCTTAAAGAAACTCTGACCAAAGCCATCCCCCTGATTCTCATCGGCACAGGCCTCACTCTGGCCTTTAGAGCAAAATTCTGGAATATTGGGGCCGAGGGACAACTTCTCATGGGTGCAATATTTTCCACCTGGACAGGCCTGACCTTTGGAAACAGTCTCCCCCCCTATCTCATTGTTCCTTTGATGTTTCTGGCGGGATTCATTGGCGGCGCATTATGGGGAATCATTCCCGCCATCCTTAAAATTAAATATTCAATCAATGAGGTCATTTCCACATTGATGCTCAATTATATCTGTGCCGAATTTTTAACCATGCTCATTGTGGGTCCATGGAAGGGAAGCACCCGGTTTGGATTTCCCGGCACCGACAATCTGCCCCAAGCCGCTATATTAGGAGTTATACCAGGATCTCGTATTCACTATTCCACCCTGATCCTGGCCCTTGTCTGCGCCATCATTCTCTGGGTGGTGATTTACAAAACACGATTCGGATATGAAGCCCGGATAATCGGAGAAAACCCGGAAGCCGCCAGATATGCCGGCATTAATTTTTTCAAGACCAGCCTGATTCTCATGGCCATCTCCGGGGGACTTGCCGGATTCGCAGGAGTAGGTGAAATTGCCGGTATCCACCATTATCTGGGATATCCGGCTTCGGTATCCTCGGGATATGGGTTTACCGCCATCATTGTGGCCTGGCTTGCCAAACTCAATCCCCTTTACGCAATCATATCCGGCATATTTTTTGCTGGTATTCTTGTGGGAGGCGATGCCATCCAGATCTCATTGGGACTGCCTGCGGCCACAGTTCAAATCGTTAACGGCACATTATTGGTTTGTCTAATTATGGGTGATTATTTTTTAAAAAATAAAATAAATCTGCGCCTTTCAAACAAATAAGAATCAAATATATAGGAATACACAATGGAAGAAATTATTATTTCAACACTCCAACGAACAATGATTGCCGGCACTCCTCTGCTGCTGGCCACCACAGGAGAGATCATCTGTGAAAGATCCGGTATCCTGAACCTTGGAGTGGAAGGTGTCATGTCCGTGGGAGCTGTAGTGGCCTTTATAATCACCATGACCACAGGCCAGCCCTGGCTTGGAGTTCTGGCCGCCATGGTAGCTGGCATGACCATATCCATCATCCATGCCTTTGCATCTATAACCCTCCGGGCCAACCAGGTGGTCTCGGGCCTGGCTCTGACAATGATAGGCCTAGGTCTTTCCGGTATGCTGGGCAAACCCTATGTGGGCAGACCCCTTGCCATAAAAATGAATGATTTCGCCATTCCCTATCTATCAAATATCCCCTATATCGGTAAAATCTTTTTTTTCCAAAGTCCCTTTTTCTATCTGGCCATTTTTCTGGCTCTTGCCTCCTGGTTTATATTGGAAAGGACACGATTAGGCATCCAGATCCGAGCCACCGGAGAAAACCCCAAGGCCGCTGAGGCTCAGGGGGTCAACGTATTTTCAATCCGTTATTTTTCCGTGATCATTGGTGGTGGCTTTTCCGCCCTTGCCGGAGCACATCTGTCCATCTCCTATTCAAAATCCTGGATTGAAGGCATGACCGCAGGCCGGGGATGGATTGCCATTGCATTGACCATCTTTGCCCTATGGAATCCAGGCCGGGCTATCTGGGCCGCTTTTCTTTTCGGAGGAATCTTTGTGGTCCAGTATTTGATGCAGCCCTTGGGAATTTCCCCCAATTTTTTATCCATGATGCCCTATATTGCCACCCTGCTGATTCTGCTGCTCATCAGCCTGAAAGATCCAAAAAAACTCAATGCCCCGGCCATGCTGGCAGCTCCATACAACCGCACAGAAAGATAATAAACCCTTTGACATTTGCACCAATTTTATTGATAAATAGAGTATGCACCCCATTTGAAACAAAAAGGAGCCGTCATGTCAAAACAGACCCTGTCCATTGACGAAATTTCCAAGATCTTCCTTACGACTACCCAGAAGACACTTGAAACAAGTACAAACCAGGAGGTAACCTATTCAACGACCATCCAGAAGATCTCCAAGGTTTCTATGAAACCGGATTTGACCTGTTTTGTTCAATTTGACGGTGACTATATCGGGCTTGTGGTCCTGAATTTTTCCGCCGCAGCAGCCTATGAAATCTATGAAAAATATATGCTTGCCATGGGCATACCTAAAAAAGAGCTGACAACCAGCAACACCTCACCGGAAATTACCGACAGCATCGGTGAAATTACCAATCAGCTCATGGGCCAGGTTGTCAAGGATGTGGGAGATGCTTTTGATTTAAATGCCATATTCGGTCAACCCAAGGCCCTGACCTTAAATTCCGCCATAACTCTGGTGATTGATGCCGACTATGCAGAAAACAGACGTCTTTCCTTTAAAATAGGCAATTATAGCTTCCGCATTGAGATCGCCATGGAACATACTGAATTTATTCAGATCTAATGCGCCATTGCCCCGGACACATTAGAGTGTTTATATCATAATGACATTTATCAGACAATTTTTAATCGCCTGTTTGATCTTTATTTTCCTGGGGTCAACATGTTTACCGGTCTTTGCTATTTCCATTCCGGAAGAACAAAAACTTGGCAACCAATTCATGAAAATGATGAAAGAACAACAGGTCATCCTCCATGATCCCATTGCCACGCATATGATCAATACTGTGGGCAAGAATATCCTGGCAAATTTACCTACCCAGCCCTTTACTTTTCATTTTTATCTGGTCAATGACGATTCCTTTAACGCATTTGCAAGCCCCGCCGCCAATCTTTTTATCTATAAGGGATTGTTCTTTGCCCTGGACAGCACCGACGAACTGGCCGGAATCATGGCCCACGAAATTGCCCACGCTGTAAGCCGGCATGTCTCCCAATCCATCGATAGATCCAAGATGGTAAATATTGGCAGCATGGCCGGTATGCTGGCGGGAATCCTTATCGGAAGTACAGGAGGAGGAGAGGAAGCCTCAGCATTAACCATAGGCTCCCTGGCCGCAGGTCAATCGGCAATGCTTGCCTTTACCAGGGAAAATGAAACAGATGCAGACCAGAAGGCCGTCCTGTTTTTAAGCAAAACCCCCTATTCTTCCAAGGGACTTTTATCCGGGCTTATCAAAATGAGAGAGTCGGATTATCAGGGAATGGAAGGTGTCCCGGATTATTTTAAAACCCATCCCGGCACTGGAAACCGAATTATAAATCTTGCCGGAATCCTGGCTAATTACAAACCACCCCATAAAAAAAAGACATTGCCCGGCGCCTTTGATTTCAACATGGTTAAATACAGGATAATAGGACTTTACGCAGACCTTTATGAAAGTATCAAAAAGGTGGAACGCAAATTAAAAAAAGATCCTGAAAACCCCGCCCTTCACTATGGTTTAGGGCTGTTGTATGCAAGAAAAAACCAACGGAGCCTGGCCATAACCCATTTTAAAAAAGCCCTGTCAATAAAATTATTTGAACCCATGATCCTGCTTGAACTGGGCCGGGTCTATATCGATGACGGACAACTTGAAAATGCCAAAAACGTCTTGGCAGGAATCACAGACAACCCGGTCATGGGGTTATGGGCAAAATACTATCTTGCCATTGCACAACTTGAATCCGGCAGTTTTGCCCCGGCTGAAAAAAACTTAAAACAGGTAATTGATATAAAACCCGAGGCTTTTCCCCGGGCCTATTATCACCTGGCCGATCTCATGTCCCGGGAAAACAAACAGGCCCTGTCCCACTATTACCTGGGCCTTTACTATTCAGAATCAAGGGATAAGAAAAATGCCATTCACCAGCTGCGCCTGGCCAAAGAGACCTTAAAAGATCCTATCTTGAAAGAGGACGCCAAAAAGCGTTTTGAAAAACTTTCCGGGCTGTCCACAAAGTCATAATACTACACGAGAAAAAATGATCAACCTTATGAAAAAATCAAAAACAATACATGCCTGCACTTTGGTAAAAATTGTGCTATCAGTTTTTCTTTTCTTTTTCAACTTTAACGCAGTTTTTGCCGAAAATATTATCAGTCAGAAATCACGATTACTGTTGCAAAAACTGGTGGAAACCAATTCCGGCTCTAACAATATTTCAGGCCAGAATAATATGCGTTCCATATTAATCCCGGAATTCAAAGACATAGGTTTTGCTCAAACTCTTCATACGACCCAAAAAGGTCGGAAAGTATTATCCTTTAAATTTCCAGATTCAAAACCCCATATCCTTTTCATGGGGCACACTGACACAGTATTCCCTGAAAACTCAGAATTTAAAGCCTACCAGGAAAAAGGAAACAGGATAACAGGTCCGGGAGTTATTGATATGAAAGGCGGCATAGTTTTAATGCTGGATGTGCTCAAGGCTGTTTCTCCTGATATCAGAAAAAAAGTTTTAATAATTCTCAATGATGATGAAGAAGTAGGGTCTTTTGATTCCAAAAAAGTATATACCCCTCTGGTAAATGATATTGATTATGCTTTGGTTTTTGAACCCGGTCTTAATGACGGAGCTTTTATTTCTTCAGAATCAGGTGTTAAATGGTTAAACCTGGAAATAAAAGGAAGAGCCTCCCATGCCGGGCTTGAACCGGATATAGGTGTTAACGCATGTCTGGAACTGGCAAATAAAATAACAGCCATAAGTGGTTTGACAGATTATTCAAAAAAACTGACTGTCAATGTAGGTGTTATTTCAGGTGGAACAAAACCTAATGTGGTTTGTAAAAATGCCATGGCAAAGATAGATATCCGTTATGTTAAAAAAGGCGACTTGATCGATGTCCTAGACAAAATCCAAAAAATTACCAATACTGTCACTGTTTTTTCAAAAAGAAACAATGAACCCACAACTGCTTCATTAAAGTCGGTAGTTGAAATGCCGAGCCTGAAACCTGACGCTACCAGGAAAATGATTAAAATAACCGGAAAAGTAGCTGCCAAACTTGGTATGGATTTCAAACACCAGCATGTCGGATATGGAAGTGACGGGAATTATCTTTCAGCTTTGCCCCGGGTTATAAACATTCTTGTGGGATTCGGGCCCTATGGAGAAGGCATGCATACTGATTTCGAATATCTTTCCCAGCATGCTTATGTGAAAAGATTAAAACTGACTATTGCTTTACTGAAGATATTATAATTGGAAATTTTTTTTATCTTACAAATATAGATCAACTCTCTTTTCTCATATATCAATATAATCTGATTACAGCCCGGGGTGTATTCGCAAGAGCTCAAGACTGGTTACAGTTTTTATGACAAAATCAATATTCAAGGGTTAAAAAATTGACATCCCTGTTTTGGTGGTAAATAACTCCAAAGCCAGAGTACCGGCAAGGGAATTGCCGTTGGAATTAAGTCCTGGTGACCAGACACATACCGACAATTTGCCGGGAATAAATGCTGCAATCCCCCCACCGATACCACTTTTGCCTGGCAAACCTACTCTGTAAGCAAAATCACCAACGGCATCATAGGTGCCACAGGTGAGCATGAGTGAATTGATTCTTTTCGCCTGACTTTTGGTCAATATCTGCTCTCCCGACCAGGGAGACAGTCCATGGTTGGTCAACATCATCAAACTTTTTGCCAGATCGATACAATTCATACTTAGGGAGCACTGGAGAAAATAAGCCTCCAGAACTGAATCTACATCATTTTCCAGGTTGCCATAGCTTTTCAGAAAATTGGCAAGGGCTGAATTTCTAAAACCGGTCTTTTTTTCCGATGCTGCGACTTCATTATCAAAACCGATCCCGGGATTATCGGACCGCTGTCTTACAAAATCCAATAATGTCTGACCCGGATTTTTAGAATTTGAAAGGATAATATCCACGATGACCAGCGCACCGGCATTGATGAATGGATTTCTCGGAATGCCATGTTCATATTCAAGTTGAACCAGTGAATTAAAGGGGTTTCCGGAAGGTTCCCGGCCCACCCTTTTCCATAGGCGGTCCTCACCAATAAATTGTAATGCCAAAATCAGGGTATAGGCCTTGGATATGGATTGAATTGAAAAATTTTCTGCTGCGTCCCCAATGGTAAACAGATCACCATCCAATGTTTGAACAGCCATACCAAATTTGTCCAATGGAACTGCGGCAAGTTTAGGGATGTAATCGGCAACTTTACCATCTAAAAGAACATCTTGGATCTCTTTGTGAATCTCTTCCAATATGGCTTGAAAATCCATAACTATTTCTCTCTTTTTTTTACGCATTGCCAACCCGGTATTTACATATATTTAAAGAAAAACATGGATGAAACTCTGCAAATTAAATTATACCTTACCAAAACGTGAAAACTGCATGGCAAAGGTGCCCCTGCCCTGGGTGGCGGATCGCAGGGCCGTGGAATACCCGAACATTTTAGACAGTGGAACCACCGCCTTTACAATCTGGATACCTGCCTTGGGATTAATAGATTCCACTTTACCACCACGGGCATTCAGATCGGAGATGGCATCTCCCATATAGTTATCCGGTACAAAAACATCCACTGCCATAATAGGTTCTAAAAGAGCCAGGGCAGCACTGTTCAAAGCATTTTTACAGGCCATGGATGCACAAACTGAAAAACCAAGTTCCGAACTGCGCCCCTCTTCAACGCCGCCGTCTTCCAGAACAATTCCCACATCCACCAGGGGATATCCCTTTAAAAATCCACCTTCAAGACTTTCCCGGATACCGGTTTCAATGACAGCTATATATTGTTCCGGTATCTGTTCTTCTGTTACCATGGAAGTAAAGGTTACACCCGCTCCCCGCTCCAGGGGCAAAAGACTGATGGCCACCTTGGCATAATGCGATTTTCCGGTAATATCCCGTTCAAAAACAGCCTCACCCTTTGCAGGAGCTGTGACCACTTCCCGGTAAACAACCTGGGGATTACCAACATTAACATTGGTTTTAAATTCCTTGAGCATCCTGGATATAATAATTTCAAGGTGAAGCTCCCCCATACCCGAAAGAATAGTCTGTCCGGTTTCTTCATCCCGGCTTACTTTGAGGGTGGGATCTTCCATGGTAAATTTTTCTAAAACACCGTCCAGCTTTTCCTGATCCCCATGGGTCTTAGGCTCGATTGCAATGGAAATTACAGGATCCTCATATTCCATTTTTTCAAGGAATACCGGATAATCCTGGGAACACAGAGTATCTCCTGTACCGGAATCTTTAAGCCCCACAATACCAATGATATCACCCGCCGAGGCCTGAGCCACCCGTTCGCGCTTATTGGCATGCATCTCCAGAATCCTGGACAATTTTTCTTTCCGATTTAAAGCCGGATTAAAAACTTCGGCACCTGCTTCCAATTTCCCGGAATAGATCCTGGCAAAGGAAAGTTTTCTACCCTCGATCATGGATACCTTGAAAATCAAGGCAGCCAGCTGACCGTTCTTTTCGGGTAAAAATTCCAATGGCTCTCCTGTCTCCGGATGAATTCCTGTAACGCAGGGTACATCCTTGGGACTTGGTAAAAAAGATTCAATGGCATCTAGCAGAGGCTGAATCCCTTTGTTCTTCAATGCACTGCCGCAAAGAACCGGTACTATCTTTCTATCAATGGTAGCCCTTCGGATGGCCGCCACCAGATCCCCACGACTGATCTCTTCTTCACCCAGGTATTTTTCCATTATATCATCATCATGCTCGGAAATGGCCTCCAGCAATTTTTCCCGGTATTCCTGTGCCAGGTCCTCAAATTCAGGATCGATATCACCGGTTGTAAATTCTTCCCCCAGGCTTTGGTCATCCCAGATGATCTGCTGTAGATCAATCAGGTCAATAACCCCTTTAAAACGATCTTCCTCCCCCATGGGCAACTGAATCACCACCGGGTTGGCACCCAGTTTTTCTACCATGGAATCCACCGCTGTAAAAAAATTTGCCCCGGTGCGGTCCATTTTATTGATAAAGGCCATTCTAGGTACTGAATAACGGTCTGCCTGTCGCCACACGGTTTCAGACTGGGGTTCTACTCCGCCGACTGCACAAAATACACCTATGGCACCATCTAAAACCCTCAGGGCCCGTTCCACTTCCACGGTAAAATCCACATGCCCGGGAGTATCGATGATCTGAATAACAGAACTTTTCCATTCACAAGTGGTAACAGCTGAGGTAATGGTAATACCCCGGTCCTGTTCATCCTGCATCCAATCCATAACAGCCTCACCGTCATGGACCTCACCAATTTTATAGGATTTACCCGTATAGTACAGGATTCTTTCCGTTACAGTGGTTCTGCCCGCATCAATATGGGCCATGATTCGGATGTTTCTGATTTTTGAGATATTTTTTTGTTTGCTCATTTTACAATCAATATATTTGTTTTAAATTGGATGGAGGACAATATTCATAAATTCATTATTTTAAAATGATATTTGATACAGTATTGTCTAAGGTGTGTCAAGAAAATATCCCTTGCAAAACCAGACCAGGTTTAATAAAATCAGGGGCCTGGATCTAGGAATGCTTACTACCTATATATAATTTAGTGTAATTTAGGACTGAGTATTTTTTTTAACAAAACTTAAAATACCATCAGGAGATGATTAGTTTTTTCCTGTTTTAACTGCTCAATACAGGAAAATATAATAATAAAGCTATCATGAATTTTCTAAAAGCAGACAAAGATGGACTCTTTAAAAGTATTTTCACAGCTTATTTTATTTTGCTATTGCACGTATTTTTATTAGCAGGAGTTGGAGTATCGGTCGTCCTTTTCAAAGGTGTATATCATTATCTACCCTATATAATGGCCGGCCTTGCCATCCTGATCTTATCTCTTGCCTGGGTTGTATACCAAAAGATACGGAAAAACTCCAACCATATCATGGACGTACTTTCCACGCCGCAATTTCAAGACAGAACAGTTGAGATCAAACTATTAGGAGGCCTTGCCACCTTTAAAATAAAAGCAAAGGAAAATAATAATCTGCTCCTTGATCATTCATCCGGTCACCCATATGCAGACACCCGGCCCATTCAAACTTCAGTAAACAAGGCGGAATGTAAAATGCTGGAGCTAAACACCCTTTATGACAAAGATCTGATCACCAAAGAAGAATTTAAAAACGCCCGACAAAATATTATCCAGGGATAGGATAAAGGAGTATAAAATGAAAAAAATCCGGCTGGCCCTTTTATCCGGCGGAGTCTCTTCGGAAAGAGAGGTCTCCTTGAGCAGCGGCACCCAGGTATTTAATGCCCTGGACAAGGACAAATATAAAATCACAAGGTATGATCCTAAAACCGATTTACCAGCTCTTGTAATGGATGCCCCTGATATAGATGCGGCCCTGATCATTCTCCACGGTCCTTTTGGAGAGGACGGTACAGTCCAGGGGCTTTTGGATCTTCTGGACATCCCCTACCAGGGAGCAGGGGTTCTGGGCTCGGCCGTTGCCATGAACAAACTTGTGAGCAAACGCCTATATGACGGAGCAAAGGTCCCCACGCCGACCTATCTTTCCTTTTTCATCAAGGATGAAATAAAAATTACCGAGGTGATCGGCAGCCTTAGTCTCCCCCTGGTGGTAAAGCCTGCCTGCGCTGGTTCCAGCGTGGGCATGACCATTGTACGAGAACAAAAAGATCTTGGGGCAGCGATACAATTGGCATTTCAACATGATGACACCCTGATTATCGAGACCTATATAAAGGGGGTTGAACTGACCTGCGGAGTGATAGGCAACGGCACCTTAGAGGCCCTGCCGGTGATCGAAATCATACCGGGAGAGTCCCATGAATACTTTGACTATGAGGCCAAGTATGTTGCAGGAGAAACCGAAGAAATATGTCCTGCCCGCATTGATGAACAAACCAGGTTAAAAGTTCAGGAACTTGCCATCCTAGCCCATAAGGCCCTGTTTCTCAAAGGATATTCCAGGACCGATATGATCCTCAAAGACGGAGAGCTGTCGGTCCTTGAAACCAATACCATCCCCGGCATGACAGCCACCAGCCTTTTTCCCCAATCGGCACAGGTGGGCGGATATTCATTTTCGGCATTACTGGACAAATTAATCCAATTGGCCATTGAAGAAAATAAACGAACAAATTTAAGGAGAGTAAGATGAGAATTCTGGTTATAGGAAGTGGTGGCCGGGAACACACATTGGTATGGAAAATATCCCAAAGCACCATGGTTGACAAAATTTATTGTGCTCCGGGCAATGCAGGCACCCACGAGCTGGCCCAAAATGTCCCCATCGATGCCGAAAATATCGATGCCCTGGTGGCCTTTGCCAAAGAAAATCAAATCGATCTCACCGTTGTAGGCCCTGAAGGCCCATTGGTAAAAGGGATTGTTGATATATTTGAGAATCAAGGACTTGCCATCTTCGGCCCCAGCAAAGCTGCTGCCCAATTGGAGGGTTCCAAAATTTTTTCAAAAAAGCACATGCGCAAGTACAATATTCCCTGCGCCGTGGGCAAAGCTTTCACCGATGGATCAAAAGCTAAAACCTATGCCAAGGCCCTTGGTTTCCCCTGTGTAGTCAAGGCCGATGGACTGGCTGCGGGCAAAGGAGTAATCATCTGTAGCTCCCTGGAAGAAGCAAACCAATCCATTGATTCCATGCTCACAGAAAACAAGTTTGGTGATGCCGGTGCCGTTGTGGTGGTGGAAGAATGTTTAGGCGGAGAGGAAGCCTCCTTCATCGCCCTTAGCGATGGAAAAACAGTTCTCCCCTTGCCGGAATCCCAGGACCATAAACGAATTTTTGATAATGATCTTGGCCCCAATACCGGCGGAATGGGTGCATATTCCCCGGCTCCGGTCCTGGATCACATGCTCAGACAAAAAGCCATGAAAGAGATCATGATTCCCACGATCCAGGGAATGGCCAAGGAAGGCACCCCCTTTAAAGGTGTTCTCTATGCCGGTCTCATGGTGGAAAAAGACCAGATCAAGGTATTGGAGTTCAATACCCGCCTGGGCGATCCGGAAACCCAGCCCATCTTAATGCGTCTTAAAAATGATCTGGTTCCTCTGATGGAAGCCTGTTGCGACGGGACATTGCACAACCACACCACCAAAATAGATCCAAGAACTGCCATGTGCGTAGTCATCTCTTCTGGAGGATACCCAGATGCCTATGAAACAGGCAATGAAATCCTGGGACTTAAAGAAGCCAATAAAGTGAAAAACACAATGGTTTTCCATGCAGGAACCGGCCTTGATGGAGATAAAGTTGTCTCTGCCGGCGGCAGAGTTCTGGGGGTTACCTCTCTAGGCAATACAGTTGATGAAGCCATCAAAACTGCCTACGAAGCCTGCGGTAAAATTTCATTCAAAGACCATTTTTACAGAAAAGATATCGGGGCCAAAGCTTTGAAACGCCTGGCCATATCACCCAAGGTAGGGGTAATCATGGGCAGCGACAGTGATTTTCCCGTCATGGAAAATGCCCTGGGCATTCTTAAGAGATTTGACATTCCCTATTACGTCACCGTGGCATCGGCCCATAGAACCCCGGACCAGGCTACCCGACTGGCAAAAGAGGCCCGCAATCGAGGCGTTCAGGTGTTAATCTGTGCCGCCGGCCATGCGGCCCACCTAGCCGGTGTCATTGCCGCACACACCACCCTGCCAGTCCTGGGAGTCCCTATTGATTCCTCGGCTCTTAAGGGCATGGACAGCCTTCTGGCCACCGTCCAGATGCCTCCCGGTATTCCCGTGGCCACCATGGCCATCGGCAAACCAGGCGCCTACAACGCCGGTATTTTTGCCGCCCAGATTATCGGAGTCAGCAATCTTGAAATGGCGGAAAAACTAGCAGCATTTAAACAAGACATGGCAGAAAAAGTAAGCAAAAAGGCCAGTGCTTTTGCCTGATACAAAAAAAATAGTCCGGGTGGACCCAGAAGCTTTAAGGTCACCTGCCCACCCGGACTACTCCCCTGTAATCGAAGCCGGAAAAATCATCTGCAACCAGGGAATTATAATTTTTCCTACCCAATGCCTTTACGGGATAGCAGCCAACGCCCTGGACCCCGAAGCGATCCAAAAAATTTTCCAACTAAAACAGCGGTCCATGGCCAATCCCATCCTGATTCTGATCCATACCCAAAAAGATCTGAAAGATCTTGTAAAAAAGATTCCAGATTCAGCACGTATTCTCATGGATCGATTCTGGCCCGGCAATCTGACCCTGGTTTTTGAGGCCGCCGACCATATATCTCCCCTGCTTACCGCCGACACAAAAAAAATCGGCATCCGGATCCCGGGACATCCCCTGGCCTATGCCCTGGCAAAACAGGCCCAGGGCCCTATTACCGGCACCAGCGCCAACCTTTCAGGCCAGCCGGGCTGCTCCAGTGTGACCAAGCTTCCCCGGGACATCATTGACGGAGCAGATATGATTTTAGACGCAGGCACCCTCAAGGGAGGCACGGGTTCATCCATTGTGGATGTCACCTGCAACCCTGTCCGCATTATCCGCCAGGGAGCCGTTGCCACCGATAAAATCCACCACACCCTTTCCCGGGGACTTGCCGGACAAAAAGCTATAAAAAGCGCCCCTGACAAAAAAATATGATCAAACCAATAAATTATATTGACAAATCCATGGTTTTCCTTTAAATAAATGTCTTCTTGCCGGAGTGGTGGAATTGGTAGACGCAGAGGACTCAAAATCCTCCGGGCGCAAGCCCTTGCGAGTTCAAGTCTCGCCTCCGGTACCAGCTTCTAAAAAGGGTCTTGAGAGTTTTAACAAATACTCAAGACCCTTTTTTTATGCTCTGGGTAACATTTAGGGTAACATTTGCCAAAAAATCTTCCATTTTTTCCATACCCTGAAACATGTCTTCTTTATCAATTGTATTATACCGATCAAACATCTCTCTTGTAGAATGCCCTGTCATTTCCATGATCACAGAATCAACGACACCTGCTTTCCGCATATTTGTATTAAATGTATGCCTCAAATCATGGAAAATAAAGCCCCCTTTGACTTTTTGCCCATACAAAATACCCGCCTTCTCACAAGCGTTCTTTAATCCAGTTCTAATATCTTTAATGGGCTTCCCCTGATATAAAAACACATGGGCATCATGCAACCCTCGTGGTATCATTTCAAAATATTTTAACAATTCCTTATTTATTGGAATTGACCTGGCTTCTTTATCTTTTGTGTCAGGTGCCTCAAGATAGATAAGCCGGTTGTAAATATCCAACCTAATCCATGTAAGAGACAATATTTCATCCAACCTCATTCCAGTAAAATAGCCAGTTGCGATGATGGGTTTTAAATGCAGAGGAAGGTGTGACACTAATCGTAAGAACTCTTGGCAAGACAATATCCTATTCCTAGCATTGGCATTATTATTTTTAAGGAGTCTTTTGACAAGCCTAAAGGGTTTCAAGGCTTCCCCGCCCACCTTATCATTGTCCACAGCTCGGTTTATCATTGTGCGAGTCGCACCAATATGTTTATCAACATATGAATCCGCATACCCCTCTTTTTTCCTTTTGATCTGGTATTCTCTCAGATCTTCAACAACAATCTCATTAATTAAGACTCCGCCAAAGACTTCATTAAAACTGTTAAGATTATTTTTTAAATCTTTATAATATCCAAGCTCCTGGATAGACGTAAGATTGATATACCATTCGGCCAATTGCTCAAAAGTGGTTTTCGCCTCGGGCAATATATCAAAGATCCTGCCCTCTTTTTTTTGGGTTTTCCGTTTACCATCCGCTGCCCTTGCATCCTCAATTGAATAACCAACAAACTCTTTGCGCTGTTTCCTTCCAGGCAGCCGGTACTGTATCCAGTATTTTATTTTGCCCTGTTTTTTCTTGCTGGCCAAATTAACCCCACACTTACACTCAATTTTTTTTAGAGATTGTTTATTGTTACAAACTGGACACGCCTGCAAAACTGTCATTTAACCTCTCCAATTAAATAAATAATAATTAGTGCTTTTTTAAACTTATAAGGGCCTATACAAGATTATTTATCAATAATAATTAATTATTATCCATAAAATGTCAATAAAAACCCCCTGCCTCTGTTGACTTATGACTAATTATTAGCCATACTGATTCTATAAAGAATTTTTACATAGAAAGGATAAACCAATGCCACTCTTAAGCGGAATATCAAAATCAATGGAACAAGAACTAAAGAACTTTACCGTTCTTGATTATAGCACGCCTCTTTTCAAACTATCTGAAGCTGTTAAAATTATGGGTATAAACGGATCAACTCGCCTAACTCCAAAAGATGTCAGTAACTGGGATACTCGAGGACTTCTTCAACCCGCCAAACCGAGTCAAAGCAGAAGAAATAAACTATATTCTCCCGAAAATATTGTTAAAGGGAAAGTCATTAACCATTTATCTAATTCGAATTCCTTCACAACAGCTGCATCTATTGGTTCTGTTGTGGCTAAAAGAGGCGAAAAACTAATAACAGAGGGTTTTGAGTGTTTAGAAAATCGAGAATTTAATAAATTGATATTTTTCTTTTACACAATCAATCAGGAGCAAGCCAATGGCATCCTTGTTAAAAGGCCACAAATAATAAAATTATTAAACCAAGAAAACCACCTTTACAGACCTATTGGCTCTGAACAAAGGATATTGGCAGCTGATTTGATTATATTAGCTGTTCTGATTGGAGTAATAAAAACGAAAAATACACTCAGCAATAATGGTGAATAAAAAAAATTATTGCTGAGCTGACCAGAGGAGTGTGGCGCACTCCTCTGGCCAAATGACAAGACAAACGAATAAACGCCCGGATAAGGCAAATTTAAACATCACCTTGACACCTTTAATATATCCTTCCAAAGGGACCAGGTCAAGGTGCTACAATGAAAGGATGAATAATGACAGATTCAAAACGGTGTGTGTCAAGCAAGTTGTCGCCTTTTCCTAAAAAGATTTCTCAGCTTCACCGCAAAATCTCCTCATGAGTTCCGACGGGTCATTGAAGCCCATTCTCACCCATGAGAAAATTTTGCTATTGTGTCGCTACTTTC
>JAAELK010000546.1 GCA_024226935.1 Desulfobacteraceae bacterium | reverse complement strand
TATTGAAGTATTTTATAATCGTAAAAGGAGGCATTCTTACCTTGGGCTTGAAAGTCCCCAGGTTTTTGAGAACAGATGTATGGTGAAATCATACGAGAATGCAGCATGATTTTGTGTCTACACTTTCAAAGAAGGATCACTATAATACTTATCTTGGAGAATAAGGCTCTTTCAGTGGCTTGCTTTTGGCTCAGATTAAAACCGAAAGGAAAGACAGGAGTTGAGGCATATTGAAAGTTTGTTAACACCATTGGGTTTAGATAATCAGCTAAAACACTGGTAGGATTAATAAAAGAGAGTTTCTTATATTGCTTGCTTAGTAGGTTTTCGGGACCGCCTCCTTGATGAATACCGCTCTCTAATGATAGCTGAGTTAAATATGCAAAAATCTTTTTTGCAGTTTGATTATTTAGATGGTTTTTAACAATGTTTATCTCAAGGCTAGGATAGGTGACAGGTGCTTTTTTACTTGAGAATAAGACTCGATAGTAATCGCTAAAGTCATAAACTTTATCAACGGCATGTACTACTTTACCTTGATGTTTGATCACAATAGAATCACCATCTAAAATATCAGGGTTTTTCAACCAAATAATTTTTTGGGAATTATATTTGTACTCTCTATAATTGTTAGAAAATTTTATGTAAAAGAGATTGTCCTCTTTGTGGCACGATGAAATTTGATTGGTTTTTTCTTGAAACTTACCATCTTTATTTTTCAAAAGTACGCAATTCTGTTCAATATCCATATTAAACCAAGTTTCTTAGTTGAAAATTGTTATTTTGTTTTTAATTCAATTCATATCCATAAAAACGACTGCGAAAACATTACATCAAAAAAATGGAAATCACAAAAACTTACTACATAATTTTAGCAACTTCATTTATGAGGTACTTATGGGTATTGAGTGTCACATTTCTTATTTAAATTAAAATACAACATCTTATGGTTGCCCCATTTTCAGACCAGTCACGATTATACATACTTTAATTGAATGATTCGAACTTAACAATGCATTAATCTGGATCCCCATAAAAATATTTATTCTTTCTTTTTTATTCTATTTTTTGTAAGAAAGAATGTGAGAGTATATATATAATTCATAGGAAAAGGCTCTTTGACCTGTCGACATCAAAGAGCTTTTTTCTTTTTGTAAATCAGGGAAAACCCCTGATACAAAATTATCTTAATTTACTCCAGTAATTTCTATTATCTTTCTTCTAATCCGGGCATTGCAATATCGATAAAAATCTTGGGCTGGAGTACCGGGTTGAGCAGAAAAAAACTCTTTAGACCACTCATTTAAACAATCAGAGAGAACCTCCCATAACTTAGATGGTATCTCTAATACTTTGCCTAACGGATAGTATAAGTCACCACCACCAATATTGAATGGTATTGCCCGCCCAATAAATATTGATCCCTTGATAAGGGTTTTAGAAGTAGCTTTGTCTCGCAACTTAATTTCCTGGCCTGTTAACAGATCCTTTACCCGATAGATGTTTTTTTGGGGGGTTATTTGGGTTACCTGAAAAATAGAAGGCCAGTCCTTCAGATAAGCCTTTAGTAGACTTTGTTCGTCTAAAGACAGGTTGTTCATTTCTTTTTGAGCAAACATCTTTATAATAACGTCTGCCTTGCCGGGGATTTTTTTATCATGGATTATCCATTGACTAAATGCCTCGGTTTCTTCCCCAGGGTCCATATAGGCGGTGTCCCCGTCTATTTTCCCACCAAACTCTTTAAACAGTCCTAAATAGGTGTCTTTATCTATTTGGGTCATCATAAATTTTAATAATCGGTTGTTTAATCGTTTTGTTGCGGGAAGATCAGGATTGGTGTCAGTCCCTTCCTCTATAGATCTGACGGTCTTCTCTCCCTTGACGGTTCCAACTGCCCACTCAATATCAATCTCTATTTTCTTTAACGCTTCATGAATCGCATTAAACACTAGAAGATCGTTTAATTGAAGAGCGTCTTCAGCCGCGTTTAGCATATTTGGGGTTACTTCCAGGATTTCTTTTATTTCTTCTTGAACATTTCCTGGCGTAGGACATTCAGCAATAAGTTGCCTAAGCTTTGAAATCCGTATTTGAAAGGTTTCAGCATTTAGACGCATGGTGATTACCTCTAAAGTGACCAGCAAAGCAGGGCAAAGCCAGGAATAATATAATAAGGACCTTCTTCATGAATAATATCTCCTATTTTTTAAGCGTAATTTTGATTTCCATCGATTGTCATCATTTTCCGAACCTTTCCCCTGAAAAGAAAAACTTCGGATGAATTCAAGATTATTTTTTGTAATCAACTCGTTCTTTTAGTTCTTTCCCACATTTAAAAAATGGTAATTTTTTGGTAGGAACTAAAGCCTTTGCTCCTGTTTTTGGGTTCCTTCCTATATAAGGTTTATAACTCTTGACAAAAAAAGAGCAAAAACCACGTATTTCAACCCTTTCTTCCTTGATAAGGGTCTCACTTATCTCATTGAAAAAGGTATTAATTATTTGACAAGCTTCATAGTCGGTAAGATTGCATTTCTTTTTAAATTTTTGTATCAATTCCCGTTTATTCAATATTCCAATTCCTATTTTTTAAGCGCAATTTGGGTTTCCTGGTCTTGTTGAAGCTGATGCCCATCGATTGTCATCAACCTATGACAATGGGGACAATGAAAAGAGCTTAACTATAATTGCTTTGTATCTTTTCCGGCATGACTATTTCACCCTCCTAATTTGGGACTTTGATCATGTTGTGGCTTCTCTAATAGATTCAATCGATGATTAATACTCACTTCAAGTTTTTGAAGATCGTCTTCTGGAACTTTGTATTGCCAAAAGACATCCTGCCAATTCACTACTGCCTGAAAAATATCATTAATTATCTGATCAACCTGAGGCACATTATATATATCTCCGATTCGTTCTAGGATTTTTCTATTTGGTGGCAATGTACCGGCTCCCTGGGGAAAGGATATTCTATGTTCCCTGTTTTGATGAATATCCGGCAATAAATCATATGCAGGAGACAAACAAAAACCAGAGTCTTTATGAAGCATACAAAAGTTTTTTAAATGGTCGTCCGTATTACCTATAGCGATATTGAATACCATCTGTCGAAACAAAAAGCTTATATCCTTTGATGGTTGAGCACTATGTTTTTTTAAAACGGTAAAAATATCAGAATAAGACATATGGTAATAGCCTTCAGCATTCAACAATGTTTGCATACTAATCATGTGATGCCGACCTCCTTGCTTGGTAACATCAAACCGTTTTACCAGTAAAATTTTTCTATCACCTACTGTTTGAAGCACAAAATCTGGAACAGGCAAACCTGCATCATGGGCTATTTGAAGTGTGGCAGCCTCAATGGGTTCAACATGATATGTGTCATTAAATTTTGGAAATTTAGCAATCCAAAGGCCACCAGATTTGTCTTTGACCAAGACCTTTGGCCTGGCCCCACCAGGGGAACTACCACAAGCAAATAATGCCTGTAGCCGTTTATTATCCACTGGAAATCCTGCATCATAATTAAGAGCAGCGTCAACAAGCGTTTCTAACTCATGAAGAGTAGCCGAAGAATCCATATAAGTCTTTTCTTTGCCAGTATCAAAAGATAATGCACCCAAACCATTTGATCCCAGAGCCTCAAGCAACCTTAGTGCAGTTTGATCAGCTCTGGCAAGCTTTGCTTTTTTAACTAAAAGAGCACGGCCCCAATTATCCGGTAAAGCATCTTCAAACACGCCATGAACCCCTTCAGGTCGTTGCACATAATATTCTTGGGGGCCTAAAGGAAGATGCTCCGGATCTAAAGGAAATGCCTGAACGTGTTCCAGGTATTCTCTTGTATACTGAAAAGTGCCCTCTATTTTCCCCCTGAAGTCCGGGAATGTTGTGAACAGTTCTCCACAAAAAATACTCTGTCCATCAGGAAAAGTGATCTTAACATTTAGTTTTAGCATTTATTGATACCCTCTTCTTTGATTCTTATTTTTATGCTCTTTCAGTCTATAATACTCATTTTTTCTTCCTTACACGTTGCCGGCCCTGAATCTTTTGAAAAGTCGTAAATCTCTCTGCCAAAGACTGCTGTGGAGCTATAAGCCCATTTAGTTCATCAAGCTTGCCTATGATACTCAATGCCTTTATCCAAAAGCCAATAGAAACCTTAGGACTCCCTTGTTCCATATTATGAAGAGTCGGGATAGAAACTCCTATCCGAAAAGCAAATTCTTT
Source organism: Desulfobacteraceae bacterium (assembly GCA_024226935.1). Classification (GTDB taxonomy): domain Bacteria; phylum Desulfobacterota; class Desulfobacteria; order Desulfobacterales; family Desulfobacteraceae; genus NBML01. The sequence continues at coordinate 3,122 of JAAELK010000546.1, read as the reverse complement.
TTGAGGATCATCACGTTCGAGCCTCGCAGTCTTTAGTCTCTGCCCTAAATTAATTAAACTCATTTTTTCTTCATCACTAAGCACAGAAGCACAACTCCCATTTTAAAATGTATTTATATTATATACAAAACTTAATACAAAGTATAATTAGTTTAATACTATAAATACAAACTTAATACAAATTAAAAATAGTATTATTCTTTTTCCCCATACGACTGCTTCTATATCATCACTGAATAGACCGCCAAATCGAATCAACAATTTCTTTAGAGTTATCCTTAACTTCAAAGTCAACATTGTTGTTCCCATCCGTACCCACACCAAAGTCTCCACTATCTCCAGCACCATAAGAGAACAAAGTGAAATTGATTTGTAATAAAAATAAAAATGTGAAGAATCTGAAATGTGCGGTGGTGCCAAGCCTCATAATCAATGTTCTGAATGTGGTAAGTGCCCCAGGGAGAAGTATGCTCAATGTTTGCCGGTTAAGGAGACACACCACCTCTTTAAAATTTCAAAAAAAGCTTGATTACATGAGTGTCTTCGTAGTAAGGCATATATATACAACATTATAACGGTGGAGGTTCTATGAATAAAAAAGGTAAAATAATTTCAGTTTTTACCAATAAAGGGGGTGTCGGGAAAACAACAACATCCCTTTCTGTGGCGCATGGATTGGCCAAAAAAGGCGTTAAAACCTTACTGGTTGATATCGACGCCCAATGTAACTCGACAACTCCTCTCCTAGGCAATAACCCGGCAAACAACATGGCCGAATTATTACAAGGCACAAAAACCGTAGAAGAATGTGTGCAGCGGTTAGATTTCGATTCAAATTTTTTCTGTTTGCCCAATGCTGAGAGCCTGACCGACTTTGAACCGGCTCTTATCGCCCAGGGAAAAAATGGATTTACAGTCCTCAGTGAGAAAATAAAGGATTACTGTGAACAAAATTTTGAAATGACAATTATTGATTGCCCTCCCAACTTTGGTATTTTTGTTATCAATGCCCTATATTGCTCTCAGCTGGCCATTGTGCCCATAGAAGCTGGGAGTAAGAATAGCGTTATGGGTTTGCTCTCCGCTCAGAAATTTATACAAAATATCCAATCTGCGGGGAATGAACAACTTAATTTATTCCGGGTCCTGATCACAAAATTAGACAAACGAACCAAAATCGGCAAAGACTATTTAACTCAAATCCAGAACGCTTTTAGGGAATATGTTTTTAAAACACATATTCCGTCGACCATTGATTTTAAATATGCTGAAAACATGAATCAAACCATCTTTCAAAATTCCCCGAAATCCGCAGGAGCGAAGGCCTACCGAGCCGTAGTAAACGAAACCCTTGAAGCTCTTGGCCTTGGAACGCAAGATGAATAGGTTGGCAGGGTATACGGATGCTGTAAACAAGGTCTTTGAGAAAATCAATTCGCCAAACACCAAGACAGCACCAACACAAGACCCTGACAGTATCCAGCCAGGGTCCAGTCAGGGTCCAGTTAGTATCCAGTCAGGGTCCAGTCAGGGTCCAGTCAGTATCCAATCAAGATCCAGTCAGGGTCCAGTTAGTATCCAGTCAGGGTCCAGTCAGGGTATAGATACCAGTATCCAGTATCCAGTATCCAGTCAGGGTCCAGTATCCAGTCAGGGTCCAGTATCCAGTCAGGGTCCAGTATCGAATGTACGGTTGGCAGATAAGCAATATATTATATATAAATGGTTTTTAGAAAATGGTCCTAAGTCTCATTTTAATAGAGGACAAATCCATCGAGATACTAATGTTAGTCGACCTACCATAAAAAAATGTATGAGCAAGATAATCAAATTGGAGCTTCTTTTTTTAGGAACTTATAATCCTGAAACCCGTGAACAAAGTTTTGAAATAAATCCACGAATGAAAGTAGAAGGAGGGTCCAGTATCCAGTCAGGGTCCAGTATCCAGTCAGGGTCCAGTATCCAGTCATGGTCCAGTCATGGTCCAGTATTCAGTCAGGGTCCAGTATCCAGTCAGGGTATAGATACCAATCAAACCTCTTATAATAAGTTAGTTAGTAAGTTTTTAAATAAACTAACTAACTTTGTCGAAAATTCTGAATTCCTCAAAGAGAAAGGCTTTACGGAAAAGAAATTTAAAGAATGGATTGAAAAAGATGAGGCTGATCCTAAAGATCTTTATTTACAAATTCAAATAGCAGAACATTTTCCTGAAATTCAAAAACCTAAAACAAGCGCCTTAGGACTATTTTACAAAGTGGTTGTCCTGGGAGCAGGATTTGAACCTCCTTTAGGTTTTAAATCTATTGAGCAAAAAAAATTAGAACGAATTCAAAAGCAAGATACCATTGAATATGAATTAGCTTTGGCTGAAACAAAAAAAAGATTTATGGAAGATATTGGAATTATTGAAAAAATTGTGTGTGGGTATGAAAACCATAAAAAACCCGTGCCTGGATGGACGGTCGATGCTAACAAATATAGGGAAGATGGAACAGTTGGTTTTTTTATCAAACAAGAAATGGAACTAAAATTTAAAAAAAGCGTAAAAGGAATTTAACAAGTAAAAAAGATGAATAAATCAAGTTTGACTACTGTTAAGAGGGACAAGCCTAAGAAGTGTGTAAAACCCGTTAAAAAAGCACAAATTTTATCTTCTTCGGCTATTTTAAGAGAAACAAAGGACGTTCATACAAAAAAAACTAAATTAATCCAAGTTAAATAATTAACCCTGATTGACATTGCGGGTCAATCAGGGCTTATAAACCAAAAACCCACCGAAGCTGAGAGGAATTTGATTATGTCTTACTTTAACATTCTCTTTGAAAAAAAACAATGTACCTCTAACTGTATAAAACCGGAAGATACTTTTTCTATAAAACATAATTTCTTAACAATTTATGTTTTCCCAGATTGCGAATCTGAATTTATTAAGTATGGGGCTGTTGTTACCTGTCTTGATGTTTCCAATAATGCTATTCTGATCAGTGCTAAAACTTTTTCTTACGATTCTCAAAGACAAGGTTATTGTCAAAACAATGCGAACTTTTTAATTAGACGGGAAACAACGGGGACGAAAGCGTACAGATCCCCACGACTTTTTAAAACGCTGGACAAGGCTT
>JAAELK010000545.1 GCA_024226935.1 Desulfobacteraceae bacterium | reverse complement strand
AGTCTCTTCGTCCAACTCTTCAATCTCTTCGAGTTCCTCATCTTCGGCCAGCTCCTCAACTTCAGTCTCTTCGTCCAACTCTTCTATCTCTTTGAGTTCCTCGTCTTCGGCCAGCTCCTCAACTTCAGTCTCTTCATCCAACTCTTCTATCTCTTCGAGTTCCTCATCTTCGGCCAGCTCCTCAACTTCAGTCTCTTCGTCCAACTCTTCAATCTCTTCGAGTTCCTCATCTTCGGCCAGTTCCTCAACTTCAGTATCTTCGTCCAACTCTTCAATCTCTTCGAGTTCCTCATCTTCGGCCAGCTCCTCAACTTCGGTATCTTCGTCCAACTCTTCGATCTCTTCGAGCTCCTCGTCTTCGGCCAGCTCCTCAACTTCAATATCTTCATCCACTAGGCCTTCACTGGAGATTTTATTGAGAATTTTTTTTATTTCTTTAACGATATCCAAAGATTCATCGTTTGAGGGGTCAAGTTGGAGAGTCTCAAGGAAGGCTGTGATTGTTTTGAGAATGGCTGCTGCCTGTTCAAGATCGATATCTCCGGTTTTTACTGCATCAGAGAAGCTGTTTAAAAGGTCGCTTTTTGCTTCTTCTGTCATATCAAATATATTAGCGTCGGCAATAATGATATTTTCCGGATTCAGCTTTTTTTTAGATAGTTTTTTCAGATCTGCGTTGATGGAGGATTTCAGGCTGGAAAAATTTCTTCTTTTTGATTTGATTTTAGAAAAATCATCCCCTGTATTCCATATGATTTTTATCAGGGTATCTGTATCAATGAAGTTGAGTGTCTTAATTGCATCATCTGAATCATAAAATGATTGAATCGCGAAAACAGCTTTTTGCTTTATGGAACCTGGTCTGTATTTCAGGTTTTCAAGGGTTTGTTCAATTCCTTCAAGTGAGATGGCTATATTGGCCAAGGGATGAGATCTCCTCTTGCAATGGTTAAATCAATTACACATTATGATATATCCGTTTGATTATTTCAACCAAATGGGATAAAATTACAGAAAAATAATCGAGGTTAAGGAAAAATTGAATCTATTATAAATGACGGTTGCAAAACTATTATGATTGATATTTTTTTAAATTGTGTTAAAAATATATGGCTATGAGTAGAGTATTGACAATTTCAGGCCAGAAGGGGGGTTCCGGTAAGAGTGTTACTGCGGTGAATCTTGCGGTGTCCCTTGCGTTATACGGGAAAAAAATACTTCTTATCGATTGTGATCCCCAGGGATCTACTACGAAATGGTCTGGTATTAAAGCCTTGGGTTATCAATTTGATTTGGCGTCTGTCTTAAATGGAAAGGTGACTATTATTGAGGCTATTATGAATACCCAATTTAGTTGTCTGGATGTATTACCTAGTGGATTTGATCTTTTTTCGGTTGCGTTAAAATTGGCCGGAACGGTTTCCAATGAAAAAATTTTACGCCTTTTTCTTGAAGATATTGAGCAAGATTACGATTTTATTATTATTGATGCTCCATCGTCATCTGGGTTTTTAAGTGTTGCTGCCCTGACCGCTGCTGATTGGTTAATAATTGCCATGTCTACTCGCTATAATTGTGTTGAAGATTTTCATTGTCTGCTTAAACTGATAAAATATGTTCGGGATACCCATAAAACTCCTTTGAAAATAGCAAGGATTTTATTCAATCGATGTAAAGCCAATAAGGAAATTGATCGGTTTCTAGTAGATCAAAATTTGTCAGAAATTAAAGATCTGGTATGTCACACCTTTATTCCGGAGGATGATGCGGTTAAAAAAGCCATTGATACAAATATTCCTCTTGCTCTTCACGATATAAAAAGTCCTGCATCGTCGGCATACTTAAATTTTGCAAAGGAAATGGTATTGGTATTTAAATAAAACTGAGGTGACGTGTGAAACTTACAAATTCAGAAACAATCCAAGAGAGCGAAAAAGAATTTATTGACACGATAAACGCAGAACTTGATTGGGATACCATAGAAAAAATATTGTTGGAAAAACATCAGTTTGCAATTCAGGATGAAGTTGACTACAAAGAAGGTAATCTCATTGTCCATAATAATCAAATTGCCTATAAGTTTGATTTTGAAATAAGAGTTCCTTTGTCGGTGATTTTTAATCGCCAGGGGGAATGTCTTGAGGTCTCAACCTTGGGGGATGATGTGGATGATGTGGATGATGAGGAAAATAATTTAGATGAGGAAAACGGTTTAGTTGAGGAAAATAATTTAGATGAAGAAAATAATTTAGATGAAGAAAATGATTTAGATGAAGAAAATGATTCAGTTGAGGAAAATGGTTTGAAGGGGCAGGAAGAACCTGCTAAACTGTTAAACAGTGAGAAAGTTGGACAAATGGCTTCCGATATCGCAGATATGATTTCCGAGATTAATCAAGGAGATTAATAATGGAGAAAGATTTAAAATCGGGTGAGCAGATCGATTCTTTGATGGTAAAAACTCAATTGGATGAAATTCTTGCCAGTAAAATTACTTCTTTAATAGATGTTGATTCAGATGTTGCAATGATGTCCTTTAATCTGGCGACTATATCATGTATTATTGTTATTGTTGAGCGTGAGCGTGAGATTAAACAATATACGGAGTTTCCTCCGGAGCGATACAACCTTGAGAGTTTTATTAATGAATTGGTGGACATTGGGCTTGAAAGGGATGATTATCTCGAAACTGCTGTGGTCACATCTTTGAGTAGCGGTTATATCGGTGAGAACGAAAAAGGTGAATTTAAGGCGGAAATGTCGGCTTTTATGACGGCAGGGTTTTTGGACAGCATGTTTCCGGGTATGCAGGGCATGAATTTGATTGCCTACGTTCTTCAGATGAATCATGAGGTAAATTCCGGCCGAAAAACTCTTGAACTTGCGAAACAAAGTTTTGAAGCTTCATTGAAAAGCAGCGGGGTGGCGGTGTCCCAGGATCATGCGGAAAAGCGGGCCTCGGAGATGGCCTCTGGTACTCAAAAATCCTTTGTAAAGACAAAAGAAATTTCAGAAAAATTAAAGAAAGAAAATATAGATCGATTGTCAACATTGATGAAAACCCGGAAAAAACGATCGGGTGAATATAAGGAAAAGCTTCAGGTCAAGGATGTATTTGACAAAGGGCCGTCCAAAGAAGAAATTGCCGCACAGAAAGCCGAGATAGAAAAAATCGAAGAAATTGCCAAAAAAGAAGCAGAATTGGCGCGGCAACTGGCTGAAAAAGATGAACAGATAAAACAGGCAGAGGAAGCGGCAAAAGAAGCGGCAAAACAACTTAAAGAACTGGAAGAAAAAGAGTTGGCCTTGAAGATCGCCCAGGAAAAGGCGGAAGAACTTGCGGCAAGAGAAGCTCAAATGGCGGAGAAGGAAGCCAATCTTAAAGCCATGGAAGAGCGGCTTAAGCAAAAAGAAGAGGATGAAGCTCGCCGGGAAGAGGAAGCCAGGCTTCAGGATATAAAGGCCCAGGAAGAAAAAGAAAGTGTAACATCAGAAGAGGATATTGAATCCCAGATTGCAGCATTTGAAAGTGAACTTGCCATGCCTTGCCCTTTGTGTGAAAAGGGACAAATTGAGGAAAAAACAACTGAAAAAGGCAAACAGTTTTTTACCTGTACCAAAGCCGAATGCAGGTTTGTGAGTTGGGATAAACCTTATCACTTTGAATGTCCTTTGTGTAAAAATTCATTTTTAATTGAAATGCAGGCAGCAGGTGATGTAAAAGGGATTAAATGCCCCCGGGCAGCCTGTTCGTATACCCAGGACAATCTGTTGGATCCTAAACAGAATATGGCCAGTGCTATAGCCAGTTCAAAACCGAAAAAGAAAAAAAAGATGGTTAGAAGAATAAAGAGGCGTTAATGAATATATCGTTTTTGGATGAGCGACTTGAAAGTATTTACTTGAAAGTCAAAGAAGGCTCCCGTCTTTCAAAGGAAGACGGGATTTGTATTTATGATACCCAGGATTTATTAGGAATTGGTCATATTGCTAATTATGTCCGTTATAATTTACATGGGAATAAGGCTTTTTATGTTAATAATCAGCATTTGAATTATACTAATATCTGTAAGAATAGGTGTCGGTTTTGTGCCTATGCCAAGGATGATGGCGAAAAAGGTTCCTATGTCTGGTCCATGGAGGAAATTGAAAAGCGGCTCATGGACAAGATTGAAGAGCCTGTGGCCGAGTTGCACATTGTGGGTGGTCTTAATGAAAATTTAAGTTTTGAATATTTTATTGATCTTTTGAAAACCGTTAAAAGAGTTCGGCCAGAGGCCAGTATCAAGGCATTTACTTGTGTGGAGATAGACTATTTGTCAAATCTGTCCGGCCTTTCCCTGGAAGAGACAGTCCATCAACTTAAGGAAGCCGGGCTTGAAATGATGCCGGGTGGTGGTGCTGAAGTATTGAATACCCGAATCCATGATGCACTTTTTCCCAAGAAAATCGGTCATGATCGTTGGCTTGAAATTGTAAGAACCGTTCACAAAGCCGGGATCAAAACCAATGCTACCATGCTTTATGGGCATATTGAAACTTTGGAGGAACGGGTGGATCACCTTATAGCGTTGCGTGATCTTCAAGATGAAACCAATGGGTTTACAGCCTTTATTCCTTTGGCCTTTCATTCCCAGAATACCCAACTTTCCCATCTTCCCTCTACAACGGCCATGGATGATTTAAAGAATGTGGCGGCTGCCCGTCTGATGTTGGATAATTTTCCGCATATTAAGGCCTATTGGGTCATGATTGGAGAGTCCCTTGCCCAGGTGGCCTTAAATTTCGGGGCAGATGATCTGGATGGAACTATCATTGAAGAGCGGATCACCCACACGGCCGGTGCAAAATCTGCCAAGGGTCTGACCCAGGATCTTATGGAGGAGATGATTCGTTCTGCCGGATTTGAACCAGTACAAAGAGATTCATTTTATAATCCCATTCAATCGAAATGATATGTATATGAGTAATATAAATAAAATTATTAAAAAAATAGAAGAAAATCAAAGAATTGATCATAAAGAGGCCCTTAATCTATACCAAAATATTGATCTTTTGACCCTTGCCACCCTTGCCAATCGGAGACGATTTTTTCTTCATCCGCAAAAAGTTATTACCTATGTGGTGGACAGAAACATTAATTATACAAACGTTTGTGTATCGGGATGTCGATTCTGTGCCTTTTATCAAATTCCCGAAAAAGGGTATATTATATCCAAACAGGAATTGGGTGAAAAAATTCAAGAAACCATTGATCTTGGTGGGACCCAGATTCTTCTCCAGGGGGGAATGCATCCCGATCTTGAGTTGGAATTTTATGTGGAGATGCTTGCCTTTATCAAGGAAAAATTTGATATCCATGTCCATGGCTTTTCACCTCCGGAGATTGATTTTATTGCTAAAAAGTCAAATTTGTCTGTGGCAAAAATTATTTCTATCCTTAAAAAGGCAGGTCTTGCATCCATTCCAGGCGGTGGAGCGGAGATTCTTGATGATGATATCCGGCAAAAGGTTTCTCCCAATAAATGTTTATCAAAACAGTGGCTTGAGGTGATGCGCCAGGCCCATCTTCAGGGGATGAAATCCAGTGCCACTATGATGTTTGGCCATCTTGAACAAGATTATCATATCATTTCCCACCTGGAAAAGATCAGATCGCTTCAGGATGAAACCCGGGGGTTTACAGCTTTTATTCCCTGGACTTTTCAGCCCGGGAACACGAAGATCAATGTAAAAAAGAAGACCAGCGTTGAGTATCTTCGGGTATTGGCTTTAAGTCGTATTTTTCTGGATAATATTGATAATATCCAGGCCTCATGGGTTACCCAGGGCGATAAAATTGCCCAGACAGCGTTGTTTTTTGGTGCCAATGATATGGGCAGTACAATGATTGAGGAAAATGTTGTGGCATCGGCCGGGGTGGATTTTATGCTTTCGGAAACTCAATTGAAGCATTTGATCACGACTGCAGGTTTTGAGTCCCGGCAACGCGATTGCTATTATAATCTCCTATGAACCGGATTCCTTCAAAAATTAAATTTATAAATCCTCCAGGGGTAAATTTTCCGGGGGGTAAAACCGTCCATCGTGCCGGGTGGGTTATGATTACCCCTGATAAGGTGATCGAAAACGCCTGCCTTGAAGTTGAAAATGGTTTGATAACAGGTGTTTATGGGGCGTCGTCCGGACGAAATACCCATGGGCAAGATACCATTGACCATGGACCGGGGGTGATTATGCCTCCCCTTGTTAATGCCCATCTTCATCTGGAGTTGTCGGCGTTGAAAAATAGTCTTTGTTTTGACAAGGGTTTTGCTGCCTGGGTTCAGCAATTGCTGGAAAAAAGAGAAGCGGTGGGGCAGGCAGCCTTGGTGAAGGGGGCTAAAAAAGCTGCTCAAGAATTATTTGAGGATGGTATCGGTTATATCGGTGAAATTTCTACCCTGGGTTTCACCAGAACAATTGTTCAATCCCTGGATCTTTCAGGGATCTGGTTCCAGGAGTTTTTGGGATCTGCCCTGCCGGACATTGGGCTTGAAAATAAAAACTTTTTATCTTTTTCCCTGGCTGGTCATGCACCCCATACAACAGATCCTCTTTTGTTACAGGCTGCTAAAAAAAAAACAAGGACCTTGGGTCTGCCATTTTCTATTCACCTGGCCGAATCGGATGTTGAATCGGAGTTTATAGCAGGGAAAGAGGGGGAATGGGGAAAATTTCTTATTTCCCGTGGGATTGAAACCTCCTTGTGGCCCATTGGTTCAAAGACTCCGGTTCAATATCTGGATGATCTGGGAGTTTTGGATTCGTCCACCCTTGCCGTTCATCTGCTTAATACTGTTCCCCTAGATCTGGATATCCTTGCCCGGACCAATACCAAAGTGTGTCTTTGTCCCCGGAGTAATATGAATCTTCATAAAAAATTACCGGATATCAGCAAAATGCTGGAGAAAAAATTGGCCCCGGCCCTGGGAACTGATAGTCTTGCTTCCTGTGATTCCTTGGGTATTTTTGATGAGATGGCCTTTGTTCGGCGCAACTATCCAAATGTTAACCCTGTCCAGGTTTTGTCCATGGCAACCATTAATGGGGCAAAAGCTTTGGGCATAGAACACTTTGCAGGTACCCTTGAGAAAGGGAAAAAATCAGCCTTTATATATGTGGATTTAAATATAGGCAATAAATCAAATATTATTGAAAGTTTGACCACCCATGAGATCTAAGATATCTTTAGGAAAAATTAGTTATATTAATGCCTCGCCGGTTTATCATGGCCTTGATAACGGCCTGCTGCCGGACTGGCTCACCATGGTTTCCGATGTTCCTTCGGCGTTGAACCATAAAATAATCACCGATCAGATTGAGATTGCTCCCATATCATCGGCATTTTATGCCATGAATCATGATAAACTTCTTTTGCTTCCTGATCTTTCTATATCCTGTCATGGCGATGTTTTAAGCGTTATCTGCGCCAGTAATTATGAGTTGGATGATCTGAATGAAAAAACGGTGATGTTTTCCCATGAGTCGGCATCCTCGGTATCTTTTTTGAAGATGATTTTTTCCCAGAGGCAGGTTTTTCCTAAGTTCAAGGTGGGACAGGTGGGAAATATTGACGGGATTCCTTCCGGGGTGGATGCGGTCATGGTGATTGGTGATAATGCTTTGACCCAGCCCTGGCGGGAACGGTATCTCCATTGTTTTGATCTTGGCGGTATCTGGTATGAGATGACCGGGTTGCCCCTTGTTTTTGCCGTCTGGGTCGTCAGGAAGTCTTTTGCAAAACAACATCCTGATCAGGTCCGGGAAGTGCACGAGCTGTTGCTTGCTTCCAAAAAACAAGGGTATGCCCATATTGATGAGATAATAGAGGCCGGTAGTAAAAAATTAAATTTAAGTTATCCCATTATCAAAAAATATTACGATCTTTTGATTTGTGATCTGGACCCTTTGAAAATCAAGGCCATGAAAATATTTTTTGAATCACTTTATGGACAGAAAATATTGGATACCCCGGCAAAGGTAAGGTTTTTTAATTCATAATAGGTGAAAAAAGTTGAACACAGGGGATGTTTTAGTTTATCCCTTGTGTTCAACCCATAGTAGTTCAGTTTAAATATGCGTGGTGTCGGGTACTATTCTTTGATGCACAAAGTTTTAAACCAGTTTTTACCATCTCGTTTAGTCCGTTCTATGCCGTGGAGATCACTCTCATAGCCAGGGAATGTATTTTCAAAATCCTGAAGTTGTTTTAGATAATCAAATATCGGTTTGGTTTTTTCGTTTAAGCGTTCGCCACCCATGATAATCGGAATTCCAGGAGGATAGGGCACAATCATTACGGCGGGAATTCGTCCCATCATATTTTCAAGTTCAACATATTCAACATTCTTCCCCACAACAGCATGATAAGCTTCGGAAGGTTTCATAACCTGGTCTGGAAGAATTTGAAAGCCTGCCTGCATACTGTCAAGGATTTTAAATTTTTTGAAATATTTATGGATGCTATGACAGTGATCCTTTAAGCCGATTCCTTTATAGTGAGCAGGATATGTTTGAGTCAATTTATAAAATACTTCACACATTGGTGTGTTGTTGTCATAAAGGGTTTTAAAGTTAAACAGCTCAGCTAATAAAGTGCCTTGTTTTCCCTTTGTGGTTCCAAGGGAATTTAATAATAAAAAGGAGTAATAATCGGTTTTTTCGCAGACAATTCCTTTTTTTATTAAATATCTTGACAGGATTGAAGCAGGTATCCCTTCCTCGGCCATAACCCCGTTATTGTCGATTCCGGGAGTCGTGAAGGTTAGTTTGATAGGGTCAAGCATGGCATAGTTGTCTTCCATATCTTCAAAACCATGCCATGGATTCTCCTTGGACATCGTCCAAACACTCTGGGTTTTTGCCAATACCTCATCATCAACATTTTCAAATCGCATCCTTTTGCCGTTGATAACAACTTCTTCCGGTTGCCACATACCAAAAAACCAGTCGTTCTTATCCTTGTTCTTCAGCTCTTCCATTATTGATACCATTTTTTTTCTAAGCTGAATTGCTTCAATGATAATATCATTTAGGATGATATCACCATTATCCTGCATCATTTTTGTGGCAACATCCAATGATGCAATCATGCTGTATTGGGGTGATGTAGAACCATGCATCATATAGGATTCATTAAATTCATGGGGAATAATTTTTGATGTTCCGCCGTTCTTAATATGCAACATCGATGATTGTGAAAATGCTGTGAGCAGTTTGTGGGTTGAATGGGAACAAAAAATCGGAGGGTGCTGCTTTTCCAACTTATCATCGGCCATACCAAAATGATCTTTATATATGGGGTGGAACCTTGCGTAAGCATACCATGCTTCATCAAAATGAAGATTTTCAACGCTTTGCTCCAACTGTTTTTTGATATTAACTACGTTATAGCAAACACCGTCATAGGTTGAGTTGGTAAGAGTTGACATTTTTGGTGTGTTTGTTTTTAGTTCTTCGGGGATGAGGTTGTTTTCTTTAATTTTTCTTTTGATCGTTTTCTGTGAAAATTCCGATAGGCGGATAGGACCTATTATTCCCCGTTTGTTCCTCCGGGTGATCATATAAATGGGAAATGCATCGGTGATTACCATTGCATAGTTCAAAGACTTATGGCAGTTCCTGTCAACAAAGGCAATATCATCTTTTAGTACCTGGCTTCTCCAGATCACCTGATTAACATTTGATGTTCCGTTTAAAAGATAATATGTGTAATCTGCACCAAATGCCCGGGCGGAGTTTTTTTCTGCATCACCAACAACCCCTTCGTGGTCCAGTAAGGAACCCAACTCTGGTACCGATATTGAAAGGTCGGACCGCAGAGTATTTTCACCAAAAAATTTGTATAGAGCAACTCCTGCTGGACTTCTTAAAAAACCTTCACCACCCATATGTCCGGGGGTATGCCATGCATATTTATACTCTTCTGAATATTTTACCAGTGATCCGAAAAATGCTGGATAAACAGATTTTACATAGCTTGTCAAGTACATGTTGATACGGCCGGAAAGAAATTTAACTGTATCTGCTGTTTTCCACAAATATCCGTTTATGGCCTTTAGGGCATCAACAGGAATCGCTTCCATATCCAATCTGTCGGTCAACAGCAGGATTGGGATTGTTTTATTTCTTGAACGGATGGTCTCAATCAGTTCTGCAGCAATCATATCGTCTCCAGAGTCTTCTTCATCCGGCAGGTCCCAATCAATAATGACTGTGCCGATATCTGCTCTCGATATAAATATTTCCCGGGCATCTTTATACGTAAATGATGGCATAACGTTGCAGTATTGAACCTTCTCCAGTTCTTCGACCAATTTTTTTAGTCGAAGCCCCTCATCGGACATTTCATGAAATTGTCCAGATACAATTAAAATAGGCCACTCATGTTTTTTCATAATCTTTTACTCTTTTAATTAGATAACGATTTTTAACCTTTAATTCATTAAAACTTTTTTATTTAGTTTTAACGGAGGTCAGTTTAATGGAATATACAGCAAGTATTATCATAACCAGTCCAATTACCAACCATAGTTCGGCTAAGGTCGCCGATACAAATGCAGACATGATGAATATGGATGATATACCCACAATAATTTTGGTAAAAATGCTGTTGGCTCCGGTTTCGATATCTTTTTTCAATAAAGCGATACCCGACCAGAAATATGGGAATAATAATAATAACACCGAAAGAGTAACTGTAATATTAAATGCAGCTGTCAGATTGCTTCCCATGAGCATTAAAACTATTTCCAGCATTGTCATAATAATGGCGTTGACAACCAGCCCTTTACTATTGATACCATGGGGATTGGTATATGAATATATTGATGGAAGAAAACCGTTGTCGGCACTGGTTTTAGCGGCACTTGCCGACGAAAGATTCCAAACCAGAAAACTTGCAATGCATGCAAATCCCATCACAAAGGATACAACCTCGCCTGCAAGTTTTGAATTAAATATGTACTCAATTGATAATGCAAAGGGGGCCGGTGAGTTTTGTATTGTAGCGGCCTTAAACATCCCTTCTATAACTGTTGTTGAAGAGAGATAAAGGATTGCAACAATCATGAAACCGATTATGGTTGCTATGGGGACATTTTTTTTGGGATTTTTAATCAATCTATTGTTGGTTGCTACACTTTCAACACCTACGTAAGCAAATATAAGTATTGCAAACCCCGACATGATTGCAGAACCACTGCCTGTACCGGTCACATTCCAGTTTGAATGAAAAAGTGCAGGATCAAAATGGAGCCACCCGGCTGTTCCCGTTACCACTACCGATATTAAAAGTAAGGTGACGGTAATTGATACTATGCTTGCTATTATGCCTGCTCCTCGCAATGATAATAGTGTAAACATCCATATCAGTATTATTGTGGTGATGCCTAAAAAAAATGAATTTTCCAGTCCCGGGACAAAGACTTCAAGATATCCCAATCCTGCAATGAGAATAGCAATATTGGATATTAAATTTCCATATACATAAAAGAACCCGCTTTTAGCCCCTAAAATGGGACTCACATAAGTTGCTAACGCTATTGGGCTTGAATCTTCAAACATATTCCCCGCCTTTACATATATGAGGGTCAGGAATAATGCGCCCAATGTTACGAGGCTAAATGAAATTATGGTTATCGATCCCGTGTGTGCTAATTGTTGGGGTAACGCAATTACGCCACTACCCGCGAGGCTGGAAACAATCAAAAAAATCGCTCCCAACAGTCCTATTTTTTCTGTTTTTTTCATGGGGGGGGTTACTATCCAGTGTTAAAGCACGCTATAAAATAGCCCATCAGTATAATTAAAAACAAATTTCTATCAATATGTATAGTTATATATATCACAATGATAACCAAGTCGCAGTTGACACGGTAGAATAACACCATGAAATTATAATGTCAAATTTTACTTGAGTTTTATATGTGATAAATTATCATGGCTTTTCCAAGTTCAATTCCCAGTAAGCTTCACCAGGCAATTGTATGAGTCCTGAATCATGTATGAATAAGAAGTTCTTGGCTTGCTTTTTTGTGGGCATGAATAAAGTTTTGAACTGCATCCATGGGAGTCGCCCATGAGGTGATCAGGCGAACAGCAGAGCTGTCTTGGTCTACTTTAGCCCAGGTATAAAATAAAAATTGAGTCGATAATTTTTCAATGACATTGTTTTTCATGACAGGAAAAATTTGATTTGTCGGAGAGTCGATCCAAAAGGGGCAGCCGGCTTTTTCAAGTTCCTTTGCCATATATTGAGCCATATCATTAGCATGCAGCGCGAGATCGAAATAGAGATTGGTTTTAAAAAGTTCTTCAAACTGGATACCTAACACTCTACCTTTTGCAAGCAGTCCACCCCTTTGTTTGATCAGATATCGATATTCTTCTTTTAGATCGGCATTTCTAAGCACTAGAGCTTCGCCAAGCAATGCTCCAATTTTGGTGCCGCCGATAAAGAAAGCATCTGTCAGCATATACATGTCTTTAAGGGTTACATCGGAATCTTTGGCCATGAGAGCAGATCCTAAACGGGCACCATCGGCATAGAATAAAAGGTTTTTCATCCGACAAAAATCATGCAGGTTTTGAAGTTCTGTCTTAGAATATATGGTTCCTAACTCAGTGGGATTGGAAATGTAAGCCAATTTGGGTTTTACCATGTGTTCAAAATAATGTTCAGCCAGGACAGGTTCGATTAGATCAGGACTCAGTTTGCCGTCGTTGGAATCTACAGTAATCAATTTATGACCAGTTGCTTCAATGGCCCCGGTTTCATGGGTTGCAATGTGGCCGCTTGTTGCAGCAATACAAGCTTCATGGGGGCGCAAAAAAGCACTGATAGCGATGAGATTGGTTTGGGTACCGCCTGAAATTAAGTGCACATCAGCTTTTCTATCTCCAACCAGGTTTTTAATCATGGAAATGGCGTTTTGTGTATGTCGATCCAGCCCATAACCCTCTTCTTGTGTCCCATTGTATTTTAACAATGCTTTCAGGATGTTTGGATGGGCGCCTTCTCCATAATCATTTTTGAAGCTATACATGAATCTTTATCCTTATTAATAATGTTTTTCGACTAAAGCGAAATATATTTATCATATGCTTTTTTGTCAATAAAGTTTGAAGGCGTATATTGCCCAGGGATTTATTTATATTCATTTAGTGGATCAGGTAGTGGAAGCGGGTGTGGCTTGGGCGGTAAAGTATTAAAACTCGACAATTGTATTAAAAGACATATAATAATCCAGAAATTTGATGCTCATAACAATTTAAAATTGATTATTAAGAAGCAGTGATGTCCGGTTAGGTTTTTGCTTGCTGTAAGTTTTTTCGGTCTTTGACAATATTGTCCCCATTGGGATTATCCGGGACCTGATTTTGACCACTAATCAGTTCATTCAAAATTGTAGTCCGTAACTCTCGGACCCTTT
>JAAELK010000544.1 GCA_024226935.1 Desulfobacteraceae bacterium | reverse complement strand
TATTGAAGTATTTTATAATCGTAAAAGGAGGCATTCTTACCTTGGGCTTGAAAGTCCCCAGGTTTTTGAGAACAGATGTATGGTGAAATCATACGAGAATGCAGCATGATTTTGTGTCTACACTTTCAAAGAAGGATCAGTTGTCAGAAGTGTTAGAATTATATACAGCAATGCTTTTGCCAAATAACGACACATGATCATTCGGACTGATTGAAAGAGCCTTGTCAAAATATGGGATTGCCCGATTTGGGTCACCGATTTTCGAAAAAGAGATACCTATACCTCTCAGGGAACTGAAATCATTCGGATTCAACTTCAAAGCTTTTTCGAATAATGCAATAGCCATTTTTTGGTTTTCCATCTTTGAAAAGGCAATCCCTTTACTGGATAGCACCTTACAATTATTGGGTTCTATATACAGTGAATTATCAAATAAAGATATTGCCTCCTCATTTCTACCTAATTTAGAAAAAGATATACCTTTGTTAAGATATGCTTTATGGTCGTTTGAATCTAAAGCTAAGGCTTTATCGAACATAGATATTGCTTTCGCTTCTTTATTCATTTTTGAATAAGAAATACCTTTACTACGCAAAATACTTCCTTCACCTGGGTTCAGCTTTAAAGCCTTATCAAACTCATCAAGTGCATCCTGTTCATCACCCATTAGACTGTAGGAGATTCCTAAGTTTTGAAATAAGAAATAATCTTTCCCTCTTAAACGGATAGCTTTTTTGAGCAGTTCAGATTGTTTTCTATATTTTTTATGAAGATATTTTTGACTTTCTGCCTCAAAAAATAAACTATATGCTTCATCCATTTTTTGAGCTTTCTCTGAAATTTTTCTTAAAAGAGCAGTTGCTTCCGGAATTTTACCTTGTGAAAATAGGCTGTCTATTTGTCTGCTTTTTTCTCTAAAAGTTTTTATATTTGCTTTAGTTGCCGTGGGCATACATTTCTCCGAAGGGATATTTAGTGGTAATGATCAATTCTAACTATGAAACTTCATTTTATAACAAGTAGTTGTGTGGTTCTGTATATCTTGTAATTTTTTATGGTTTAACAATGAAATCTAAGTTAAATGCAAATTTTCTAACTGGATACCACTGCAATTTGAAGATTATCAAGATTCGATATCATGATTAAAATTTCTGAAGTGCTTTAGAAAAAAATTAAGGAGCTTGCTAATCAGTCGTATGTTTTTTGATCCTTGATTTTGCAAATAGCTCCGCCCCTTTGATTACATGGATTGATGAGTACAAAAGTCGGGAAAATCTTATAAAGAAAACAAGTAAAAAGCAATTAAAGAAAGGGGTGAATTTGAATTATTAACAAAATGAAATCTTGCCAGGGGGCGAAAATTGTCCCTGGTAGGTCCCCCGGAATCGGATGTGATAAATTGATACGGCGGTTTATACCTGCCTGGGAATTAATCTGCCTGATCAGCCGAACCGCCGAGGTACTGATTGCCGGGTAGCCGGGGACTGTTGCCAGTCCCAAGCCCCCTTATCTGGGAGATGAAGATAATTGTTTTTTTTAAAACAGCTTTATTTTTGATCTCCACAGGCAAAAGTTTTGTCCTAGCCGGATTGGCCGAATATTTACGTCCGCCCCCTTTTATTTGGTCCATCGTGGGATGAAGGAATCCGACTGCGTCGGAGCACATCTGCCTCGCTCGTACATTTCTCGGACGAGCTGGGTCAGACCAGCCATCATCCTGTCTCGTTCCTTCTGCATCCTCATGAAGGAGGCAAATCTGGACTTGGCAATGGCTAAGCGGAATCCAGAACCGAGAGGTCTGTTGTCTATGTCATCATCAAATTTTTTCCAGTCTCTTTCTCCGGCTTTTTCCCGAATCGACTTGGCCTTCTGGGAGGTTTTCAGCTCATTCATCACATTACCCCAGCGGTGCTCGTGTACTAGTTTGCTCATGCCTTCGATGCCCAATAATTGGAGGCAGACCATGTTGGTCGACTTGTAAAGCGCGCGGTCCACGTTACCATTCGGACTGCTGTCCGGGAAGTGCTCGTCCCAGATGTCGGCGATCGCTTTTTTCTGGTTCTGGCCCTCCGCTTTCACGGAGACGAAGGGGTAACAGCCTGGATTATTCCAGAGTTCTTTAGTCTGCCAGCCAGGTCTCGCCCAGATCGGCCAGTGCGGCGCTTCGTCTTTCCACAGGCCATTCGCCTTGATGACAGCTTCGAAGGTATCGAGGAAGGTATCGATTTTTTCTTCGAGCGCTTCCACGTTGCTTTTTAAGAGGCTTGCCGCACTTGTGCGGATGTCCTTTGCCTCCCTCTGCAGCTTGGCAAAAGTAGCGACCTGCATGTTCGCTCCAAAGGACACTTCCTTTCCTTTTTCGACGATGGTGGGCAGGAAGTCGCATGCCACCTCGCAGTAGAAGGGGCACAGCACGAACTCCTCCTCCTTGTCCTTGTAAACGAAAAGGTAACTATCCTTCTGGTGGGCCCCAACGCTTTCACCGACATATCGGGCAAATGACCAGTTGGCGGTCTCCCAGTCGATCTTATCCAGCTGTAGGCCACGCAGCCCCCAAAGGATGGCCTGCTTGTAATGATTCTTGGTCCACCGTGCCTCTTCTGCCCACAATTTGAAGGCGTTGAAAACTTTTTTGTCGATGTGGGGCGGATCACAGTCGATGCGGGCGAGGGCGGAGTTGAAGAGGGTCGGAAAATGCTCGCCCCCATCGCTGTATTTGATCTCGTGGATGAGGCGGAGGACGTGATAATCCTCCATGGCGCAATCGCCCGTCAGGCCATGGGACCGCGCTGCATGCTTGATATCACCGCCCATGAACTGTGACGACGTAAGGCTGACCGAGTAGGACGGATAGAGGGCCTTCGATAGAGCCATACATCCCTTGATTGGTATCTTCAGTTCGTCGCCCTTGAACTTTTGCTTGGCCAATTTGATCGCCTCGGTCTCGTCTTCGAGGGGGTCGCTCTTGTAGATGATTGTATGGACATCGGGCGTAGCGTAGGCTACGACGCCGCACCATCGCTGCTCGAGGTCCTCGGTCAGACGTTTTCGCTTTATCTCCCCCGAGGCGGCTGCAGGTTGCGCCCCAAAGACGCTTGGCTCATGGAGCTCCGCCCCGATGTAAAAGGTAGACATGATTTGCCGGAGGGCACCCGGTTTGGTCCCCTTACCCACGGCGCCACCGGCGCCGTACATGTAAATGTTCATCCCCGTCCGCTTGACCTGCAGTGCGGTCTCGTACTTCATCTTGCCCAGGGCCAGGAAGATCGTCTTGAGGTGGAGGCGAATCAGATCAGGCTGGAATCCCATCTCTGGAGCGCGCACGATGATCAGGGGATTGCGATGGTCTATGTTCTTGTCCTGGGCGCAGTTGATGCCTAGGACCGTGTAGCACATCTTCGGCTTGAAGGCGACCTTGGTCTTTTGCTTACTGTTCCAGAGGGTGGTGATCTTCCATGCCAGATCATTGTCTTCGGCGACCTGCCCGAGCCTGAATGCCAGACCGGATGTGAACCGTCTACCGATGCAAGCCTTGGGCGTCCCGCGTCGTGCCCTCACTGTAGGAAGGACTGATTTCTGCCCGTGCTCCGGGATGACGGCCACGGCCTTGAAATCCCACATTACCGAGTACTGGTTATCGATCATCTCGAAGAGCGATTCCTGCTCCAACTGGTTGCCCCGTTCCACCACGTAAATCGGGCGGTTGGCGTTGAGCAGAAAAATGCGGTGCAGGGCTGCCTCGAAGGCAGATGATTCGATCTTCATGTGGGTCAGGTACTTTTCTTTGGCCATACCAGGATTGGTCGAGGACGCCATACGCATCATCTGCTCAAGAATGGGCTTGGATTCTTCGTCCATAAAACCGACATGTATGTCTAACATTTAACACCTTCCTTTTGTTCACCGGTTCGAGTGAATATCATTAATAAATTAGGATGGAGGTAACCCGAATGAGGCCAAGCTCAAAAACAGAGTCACATGAAATTTTCTTTAAATTATCATTCACATCTCCTAGAAGCTCTCTTGAATATTATAAAGATTTGATTTTATGATTAAAATTTCTGGGGTGCTTTAGAAAAAAACTTAATGTGCTGCTGGTAGATAAGACTATATGGTATGGGATGAAAATGATCTCTGGCAGATTTTAATTGAATTGGTGAAAATAAGAGGTGCTTGCTAATTATCTGTATTTTTTTTGATTTCTGATTTTACAAATAGCTCCGCCCCTTTGATTACATGGGTTGGGTGAGTACAAAAGTCAGGAAAACCTTATAAAGAAAATAAGTAAAAAGCAATTAAAGAAAGGGCTGAATTTTAATTATTAAAAAAATGAAATTTTGCGATGGGGTGAAAATTGTCCCTGGTAGGTCCCCCGGAATCGGGCGGGATCAAAAAATAATAAATTCTTGACGTGTAGCTGTAATATAACTATAAAATATCCAAGTAATAGCTTAAATGTATTCTGGAACATTTTATGACTCCCATGAAATGGATATGCCGTTGCTCAGCGCTTAAATTTTCTCGGGTGTGATAAATTGATATGGCGGTTTAATAAAGGTGTCCAATTTAATCATAGGAGGGTAAAGAAAAATGGGAAAAGTTCCTGAAAAAATCTGGACCTGGCAAATGGTCAGTCCCTTTGGCGAGGACAGACAAACAGGGGAGACGATTCCCGGAAAATTGGAAAAAACTGCCCTGGATGTACCTGAACTAAAGCCGGGAGAGGTCCTGGTTGAGGTTGCTGGCTGCGGTATCTGTCATACTGATCTTGGGTATTATTACCACGGGGTGCCCACGGTGAGTAAACCTCCCTTGACTTTGGGACATGAAATCTCCGGCAGGGTTGTCGCTGCCGCCCACGATGTCGAATCCTGGAATGGAAAAGAGGTGATTATTCCTGCTGTTATGCCCTGTAGAAAATGTTATCTTTGCAAGACCGGAAGGGGCAACAGGTGTCTTGATCAGAAAATGCCTGGGAACAGCATGGGAATTTATGGGGGGTTTTCAAGTCATATTCCGGTTCCTGCCATCGATCTTTGTGAGGTGAAAAATCGTGGGAGTATTCCCTTGGAAAAACTGGCGGTTGTGGCCGATGCTGCGACAACTCCCTTCCAGGCGGCAAAGCGGGCCGATATCCAGGTGGGAGATAATGCCATTGTTATCGGTGTTGGCGGGGTGGGGCAATATATGGTCCAGATCCTTAAAGCCCTTGGGGCTGCCACGGTAATCGCCGTTGATATCAACCGGGAACGTCTGGCGTTGATGGAAGAAAACGGTGCGGATCTTGGGGTTAATTCCATGGATAAAACCCCCCGGCAGATTTCAGGGGAGATCAAAGCCTTCAGAAAAGAAAAGGATCTGCCTTCAACTGGCTGGAAAATCTTTGAGGTGTCCGGCAGTAAGCCCGGCCAGGAGCTTGGTCTTGCATTGTTAAGCTTTACCGGGAAAATGGTGGTTGTGGGTTTTGGTCCCCACAAGGTTGAATATTCCATTTCACGGCTCATGGCCTTTGATGCCGAGCTGATCGGGACCTGGGGATGTCTGCCTGAATATTATCCTGCCGTGCTTAATATGATCACAAGCAAAAAAATTAATTTTGAAGAGTTTGTCCAGACAAGGCCCATGGGCAGTATCCAGGAAAGTTTTGATCAGACCCATGAAAAATCACCGGACCAAAGGATTGTACTTGTACCTGACTTTTAAGCATGGGGACAAAATATGAAACTGGAAGGCAAAAACGCCATTATTACAGGAGCTGGCCGGGGGATTGGAAGAGCCGTTGCCCTGATGTTTGCAAAGGAAGGTGCAAATATTTTGATCAATGACCTTGTGGATGACGATGCCGCAAAGGATACAGCCGCGCAAATTGAAAAATTGGGGTCAAGGGCCTTTGTTATTGCGGCGGATGTTGCAAATTATAAAAGTGCCCAAAGGATGGTTGATCAATGTGTGGAAAAGTTTGGCGGTGTTGATATCCTGGTGAATAATGCCGGGATTTCCAGGCCTTCCATGCTGCTTAAAATGAGAGAAGAGGACTGGGACGCAGTTGTTGATGTCCATTTGAAAGGTGTTTTTAATACCACCCAGGCGGCGGGGCGTTATATGAAAGAAAAAAAATATGGCAAGATCATCAACGTGATTTCAACCGCCGGTATTTTTGGCACCATCGGCCAGATCAATTATGCTGCTGCAAAGGCCGGCATTATCGGATTTACAAAGTCAGCCTCAAGGGAGCTTGGGCGGTATTCAATCAATGTAAATGTGGTGTGTCCCGGAATTACCAAAACGGAAATGACAACCAAGCTTCAGACCGATGAAAAATTGAAAAAAATCTACGAGGACAGGATTCAGCTGGGCCGGTTTGCAGAACCAGAAGAGATTGCCCCTGCATTTTTATTTCTGGCTTCCGATGACGCAAGTTATGTCACAGGCCAGGTCCTTGGTGTGGATGGTGGGTATATAGGATAAATCATATAAAAAAGATTAAAGGAGATTTGAGATGAGCCTTGATTGGATGCCAAGAGAGAACGAAGTAAAAGATCATGCCCTGCATAGAAATCCCCATTGGGGAAAACAGGCCCCAAGTATTATCTATGAAAAAAAACCCCTGATAGATCCAGATGGAAATTTTATCCCCAAACTCTTTGTCGCCTGGATTACACTGAACAATCCCAAACAGTTTAACTCCTATACAACTGATATGGTAAAAGGGGCGATTGCAGGTTTTGAAAATGCTTCTTTGGACAGAAGTGTTGTGGCCGTCGTATTGACCGGCGTGGGTCCCTATGCTTTTTGCACCGGTGGAAACACCAGGGAGTATTCTGAATTTTATTCAAAAAGATGTGATGAATATGGCCAGTATATGGAGCTTTTCAATCACATGGTGGACTCCATTCTTGCCTGTAAAAAACCTGTGGTGTGCCGTGTGAACGGGATGAGGGTGGCGGGGGGCCAGGAGATTGGGCTTGCCTGTGATATTGCTGTATCTTCGGATCTTGCAATTTTTGGCCAGGCGGGACCCAAGCATGGATCAGCACCTGCTGGCGGTTCTTCGGATTTTCTTCCCTGGTTTTTGACGGCTGAAGATGCCATGTGGAACTGTATATCCTGCGAAATGTGGTCGTCCTACAAGATGAAAGCCAAGGGTATGATCTCCAAGGTGGTTCCCGTCCTTAAAGTTGACGGCAAATGGGTGAGAAACCCCACCATTATTACCGATAAATATCTGGAGGACGGTGAGATTGTTTATGGTGAATATAAAACAGGCCAGGATTTTCAGGATGGTAGAGCCTTTCTTAAAGCGCACCAGGCCGATGCCGATTTTGAGCTTCTGGATAAAGAGGTCAACGATATTGTCTGGAAGTTTGCAAATCTCTTTCCGGGGTGTCTGATTAAATCCATAGACGGTATCCGCCAGAAAAAGAAATTTTTCTGGGATACAATGAAAAATGATCACAGACATTGGCTGGCAGCTAATATGGGGGGAGAAGCATTCCTGGGCTTTGGAGCCTTTAATACCAAAAAGATCACGGGACAGGATACCGTTGATTTTATTAAATTTCGTCAGAATATTGCAGATTCCCAGATGTGGGACGATAAAATGTTTGCAAGTGTTATGGGCAAACCCCGAGAATAAAAAATAGTGCTTGAACGAAAACTCACCCATCTGCTGCGTTGCTGCAAAAACTTGAAAGCCTCATGTACTATAGTACACTCCGGTTTCAAATTTTCTTGCGCCTTGCATATGGGCAAGTTTTCATCCAAGCCCGGGTTTGCAGTCAGCCACTAAATAATCGGTAAAAAACATCGATGGAGGAAGATGGATAATTTATGGTTGGGCCTGGGTCTTGCGCGGGGTTGGGCCATGAATTTATCCTTGACCATAGCTATTTAATAGCTTATATATAACTATATTGTACCAAAAAAAATGCGGACTGCCCCGGGTTTGCCGGGGCCAGCTTTATAACCCCAGGATTCAGGTAATTTATAAGGGGAGAAAATGAGGTTTGCTGAGACAGGGTTTAACTTGGAAATCGATTTAACCCGGGGCAATATTGAAAAAATTGCAACAAATTCCCGGGATACCGAGCTTTATCTGGGGGGCTTGGGTACCAATGCCAAGATTTTATGGGACAGGGTTCCCCCGGAAGTTGAAGCCTTTTCGCCGGAAAATTTATTGATCTTTGGTGCGGGTCTTTTATGCGGGACCCCTGCCACGGGTTGCAATCGCACCATCGTCACCACCATCTCTCCCCAGACTAAATTAATGGCTTTTTCCATGATGGGGGGATTCTGGGCCCCGGAACTAAAATATGCGGGATATGATAAACTTGTCCTTTCCGGCAAATCTGAAAAACTGGTTTATTTGTATATACACAACGACAGTGTGGAAATTTGCGATGCCTCCCATTTAAAGGGCAAGGGCTCAATTGAAACGGCTACCCTTCTTAAAAAAGAGTTGAATCAACCCAAGGCCCAGGTGGCGGCCATCGGCATGGCAGGTGAAAACAGGGTGTATTATGCTTCCATAGAGCAGGGCCGTTCTTCTGCCAGCCGTGGGGGAATAGGGGCTGTCATGGGAGATAAGGGGGTAAAAGCCATTGTTGTCCGGGGAACAATGGACATCAATATTGCAAAGCCCCTGGAATATATGGAGCTTTGCAACGGGGTCTTAGAATATATAAAGTACCGCGAAGACCATCCCATTCCTGGCGTGATGCCAATTTTAGCAGGTCTTGGTTCCCCCCAGGAGATGAAGGTCCACGATGAAAAATGGCATACTGAAAATTTTATGTGGGGAAATTCCAGGACCAGGAGAAAAGATTTCTGGACCAAAGAGATTGAAAAAGAGTGGACCGATACCATGGTAAATGCCAGGACAAGGCTGATCTCATGTTTTAACTGCCCCATGGAATGCGGGGCAACCCTTTCTTTGCCGGGCCTTCCCACCTATATGATGAAATGTTTTACAAAGCTGACCTATACTATGGGCGCCTTTTCAGATCTTGATTTTGGGCTGAGAATTGCCCAAAAAGCCACGGAATATGGATTGGACGGGTTTTCAGCCCCCCAGGTCATGGCCTTTGCCCTGGAACTTCTGGAAAATGATATTTTAACAGATGATGATTTTCCGGACATGCCCGCCGACAATGAAGGCAGGTTTTATTATCTGCTGGATAAAATTGTCCGCCGGGAAGGTATCGGCGATATCCTTGCCGATGGGACCCATTGGGCGGCCAAAAAGATTGGCAAAGGGGCTTCAAAGTATGCCCACAACAATATCAAAAAACATGAGCAACTGCCCTTAAAGCTTTCCATGCTCAATCCCATCTATTTTCTCATGTATGCAACCGGTGAGAAGATGAACATTACCCAGATCGAAGGCCAGTTCCCCCAGGCACCTTTCCCTAAAAAAGAACACCGGGAAAAATTTTGTGAGGACTGGATCCAGGTTCCCCATGAAAAGTTCAAGCAGTATTTCATAGACTGGGAGTTGCGGGGGGAAAATTCAATCCCCTTTTATCCAAATGTTGAAATGACCTGCGATATCGTTGACTGGCAGGAGATGATGCACTATATCGACGATGCCCTTGGCCAGTGTGCCGGGTTGTCCTCATTTCCCCTCAAGCCCCCCTATCATATACATAATTATCCAAAATTTATTGAGGCGGGGGCGGGAATAGATATGGATGAAGAAAAACTGACCAGGGCCGCCAAAAGATATAGAACCCTGGTCCGGGCCATCAATATCCGCCGGGGTATGAGAAGAAAAGATGAAAAGCCGCCTGCAAATCATTGGAAAAAAAGATTTCCCGAACTTGAAGAAAAACTTTTGGACGGGTACTACAAACTTAAAGGCTGGAACGATGAGGGTATTCCCACAAAAGAGACCCTGGATGAACTGGGGTTGGATTTTGTGGGAAAAGATTTTCTGGCCCGGGGGATTTTAAAAGAAGATGAATCTTTGTCCGGCAAGGCCTGCACAAAAGGACAGGATATAGTTGAAGAAAAGGAAAACAAGAGTGGAGGGCCGGGATCTTGATGGATAATCAAGTGGATCAAACAAGTAAAATAATTAAAACAATTAAAATCGATATCGATAAATGCAATGGTTGCAGGGCTTGTGAAGTGATCTGCTCTGCTTTCCATGCCATGCCAAAATACAGCAGCAATAATCCGGCCAGATCCAGGATCCGGGTGATTCGTGAGCCTTTAAGAGATGTCTATGTCCCCGTGCTTGCAGGGGAATATACAGTTTCTGAATGTGCCGGCCGGGATAAATATACAATTGATGGAAAGCAATATGAAGAGTGTGCTTTTTGCAGGGCATCTTGTCCTTCCAGAGAAGAGTTTAAAGAACCAGATTCTGGTTTGCCCCTCAAATGTGATATGTGCGAGGGTGAAGATGAGCCCCTGTGTGTCAAGTGGTGTCTGGTTGATGCTTTGACCATTGAGGAAAGGCAAGAAAAAGTAGAAGACCTTGAGCAAAGCCTGGCCCTAGAAGATCTGGAGATCGGTTTGGAATCTTTGGCGGATAAATTCGGCATGGACAAGATAATGGATGTTCTTGTCCGAATGAACGAAAAGGAGTGAATGGAAACTATAGCCCCCTTCCTGGAAGTAGTGGATGAAATAACAGAGGCCGGTGGAGATGTTTTTAAATTATGTTTTCAGTGTGGTCTTTGCGATACTGTCTGTCCATGGAACAAGGTGAGAGTCTTCAGCATGCGTAAGTTAATCCGGGAGGCAGCCTTTGGTTTAAGTGAGGTGGAAGGTGAAGATATATGGCGATGTACCACCTGTGGGACCTGTCCTGCCCAATGTCCCAGGGGGGTCAAACAGATCGACATTGCCGTGGCCCTTCGCAGGCTGGCAAGTCAATATGATCTTTTTCCAGCCTCTGTCAAATCCGCCCGGACGGCAAGGGCTAGCCTGATCTCCGAAGGAAATCCCCTCCAGGGAGAGCGGGCAAAACGAGCCGACTGGGCAAAGGATCTGTCCGTGAAAACCTATGCCGAGGGGATGGAGGTTCTGTACTTTGTTGGTTGTTATCTTTCCTATGATCCCCGGATGAAAAAGGTAGCTGCAGCCACGGTCAATATCCTTAAAAAAGCCGATGTTAAATTTGGAATCCTGGGGGATAAGGAAAACTGCTGTGGAGAAAGCATTCGAAAGACGGGCAGTGAACAGGTGTTTAAAGATCTTGCCAGAAAAAATATCAAAACTTTCATCGATAACGGGGTAAAAAAGATTATAGTTTCTTCGCCCCATTGCTTTCACACCTTTAAAAACGAATATCCTGAGTTCATGGTCAATTTTGAAATTGTTCATATCAATCAATATCTTCTGGAGTTGCTGGATAGGGGACAGCTTGAACTGACGGGTAAATATAATGGGAAGGTAACCTACCATGATCCTTGTTATCTTGGACGGCACAATGGGATTTATGATGAGCCCCGGGACCTGTTAAAAAAAGTTTCGGGGTTGGAATTGGTTGAGATGCAGACCCATGGCAAAAACAGCCTTTGTTGCGGGGGAGGGGGTGGCAGAATCTGGATGGACACTCCAAGGCAGGAAAGATTTTCCGATATCAGGTTAAACCAGGCCCGGGAGACAGGTGCCGGGGTCCTTGCCACATCCTGTCCCTATTGCATCACCAACTTTGAGGAAAGCCGTCTTAACCTTGGTTTTGAAGAGGTTATAGAGGTCAAGGATGTAACGCAAATTATAAGTGATATGCTTTGACAATGATCGGGAATAATTTATCTGAGCCCGGGGCTGGCCGGATATGATTGGTCGGACATGATTGATCGGGTGGGACAGGACCTGGAATATATGATGGGGAGAAAAAAAGTGGGAAACGACATATTGCCAAAAAAAGTTGTTGAATTATTCTCTGATAATCTTGTTTCCGACGGTTTCATTTCAAAGGAGCCGGGAACTAAAAATTTTGGTGACGTCATGGTCGTCGGCGGAGGGGTCAGCGGTATCCAGGCATCCCTTGATCTTGCTTCTTCAGGGTTCAAGGTTTTCCTGGTTGAAAAAGGACCCAGTATTGGCGGTCATATGGCGCAACTTGATAAAACCTTTCCCACCAATGACTGCTCCATGTGAATTCTTGCTCCTAAACTGGTCGAGGTCGGCCGGCATCCAAATATAGAGATTTTGACATTTACCCAAGTTATGAGTGTGGAAGGGGGACCGGGGGATTTTACGGTGGGTCTCAAAACACGACCCCGGTACATAATTGAGGACAAGTGTACGGGGTGTACAACCTGCGTGGAATATTGTCCGGTGGAATATCCCGATCAATTTAACCAGGGAATATCCCAGAATAAAGCTGTCCATGTATATTTTTCCCAGGCAATTCCCCTTGTTTCATACATTGATGACAGTTGCCTTAAATTAAAGGAAAATAAATGTGATATCTGCAGCGGCGTATGTAAGACCGGTGCCATAGATTTTCGCCAGACCCCTTCGAGTACAATTATAAATACAGGCGCTGTTATCTTGTCTTCGGGCATTACCCCCTTTGATCCCCTGGTAAGGGATGAGTATGGTTATAAAAAATTTTTAAATGTTGTCACCAGTATGGATTATGAACGGCTGTTGTCTTCCACAGGACCCTACGAAGGAGAGGTATTACGCCCCTCGAACAAAGCCGTTCCCCAAAAAATAGCCTGGATTCAATGTGTCGGTTCAAGGAGGGTGACAAAAGGCGATAACAGCTATTGTTCCGGTGTGTGCTGCACCTATACCCAAAAACAGGTGATCTTGACAAAACACCATTATAAGGATGTTAAGTGTACCATATTCCATAACGATATTCGTTCCTTTGGCAAGGATTTTGAGCGATATTTTCAAAGAGCCGAACAATTGCCCGGGGTTGAATTTGTCAGAAGTTATGCTTCCATAGAAGGGCAAAACCCCGACACCAAGGCTGTTGTTGTTAGATATGCAACCGCCCACGATGGTGTGAAATCAGAAGAGTTTGATATGGTGGTGTTATCTGTTGGAATAAATCCTCCGGCAGCCCATGGGAAGATTTCGACAAAATTTGGTGTTAATCTCAATTCCCATGGATTTTGTGACACCGACTCCAGCAACCCCATCAAGACCAACAGGCCAGGAATCTTTGTCAGTGGTGCTTTCCAGGGTCCTACAGATATCCCCGAGTCGGTTTTTACTGCAAGCGGGGCCAGTGCCCAGATTGGAGAACTTTTAAATTACCGCCGGGGCAAACTTGCCAGGGAGAGACAATATCCCCAGGAGCTGGATCTATCTTGTGACAAGCCCCGGATAGGTGTTTTTGTCTGCCATTGCGGGGCAAATATATCAAGTGTTGTCAATGTACCTTCCACTGTGGATTATGCCTTAACTTTGCCCAATGTTGTCTACGCCATGGAGCAGATTTTTTCCTGTGCTACCAATTCTGCGAGGGAAATAACAGATCTTGCCCGGGAAAAGGGGTTAAATAGAGTTGTTATTGCAGCCTGCTCCCCCAGAACCCTGGAGCCATTGTTCAGAGATACCTTGAGGGAAGCCGGGTTGAATCAATACTATCTGGATATGGCCAATATCCGGGAACATTGTTCCTGGGTCCATGCCAGGCAAAAGGATGTTGCCACTCAAAAGGCAAAGGATATTGTGAGGATGTCCGTTGCAAGGGCGGCTTGTCTGGAACCTTTACAGGAGTTTGACCTGCCGGTGAACAAGGCGGTTCTTGTGGTGGGCGGGGGTATAGCCGGTATGGTTTGTGCCCAATCCATCGCAACCCAGGGTCATGAAGTATATTTAATTGAAAAGACTGAAAGTTTAGGGGGAATGGCCGGAAAAATTTATTCCACCCTGGAAGGCCTGGATGTTCAAACATATCTTTCGAGTTTGATAGAAAAGATTTATAAAAATCCATTGATACACGTATCCCATGGGGCAATTATCACGGATGTTGCAGGCTATCTGGGCAATTTTACCACCACCGTTGAAACCTGTGGTAGGATTCAAACCATAAAACATGGTGTTTCGGTCCTGGCCATTGGAGCCGATGTATATACTCCTTCTGAATATCTTTATGGAGAAAATGACAAGATCTTTACCCACATCGATCTGGGTGAACAGATTGCCAGGGGAAACCGGGAAATAATTGATGCACAATCTCTTGTGATGATCCAATGCGTGGGTTGTCGAAATGAAGATAAAAATTATTGTTCCAGGGTTTGCTGCGGCCATGCCGTCAAAAACGCCTTGAATCTCAAAGAAAAAAATCCTCAAATGCGTATTTATATTCTTTTCAGGGATATGAGAACCTATGGATTCAGGGAAGATGCTTACAAGGAGGCCGGGGAAAAAGGGGTTCAGTTTATCCGATATACCCCGGAAGATAAGCCCCTGGTGGAAGCTGTCGATGAGGGTGGCAAGCAGATCCTCAGGGTAACGGTCCCGGACTCAATTTTGGGCCAGCGCCTGGAACTTGATGCCGATATCCTTTCCCTGGCGGCTGCCGTTATCCCCTGTGAATCGGTCAATGAAATAGCCAGACACTTCAAGGTGACCTTGAGCCCCGACGGTTTTTTCAAAGAGGCCCATGTTAAATTAAAGCCGGTTGAATTTGCAGCGGACGGGGTTTTTCTATGTGGGACGGCCCATTATCCCAAGCATATACCCGAAACCATTAATCAGGCCTATGGTGCGGCAGGCAGGGTTTTAACCCTTTTATCAAGGGACACGGTGGTGGCGTCGGGTTCGGTGGCTTATGTGAAAGATTATGATTGTGTGGCATGCGGGGCATGTATTACAGCCTGTGCCTATGATGCCATAGAATTTTGTGATACACCAGGGGGCAAGAAAGCCTTTGTGAACCCGATTCTTTGCAAGGGAGACGGGTTGTGTAATGCAAAATGTCCGACAAATGCCATTGTTTTGAAACATTTTACCGATGATGCCCTTGCAAGCCAGATCGATGCGGCTATTACAAATTAAAACCGCCATGGGCGGATCAGGAGTTTTACCCCTTGGTTCCGCCTACAACAAAGAGTGAAACTCTCTTTTGATATCGGGAGTTTTATATAAAAGGAGGTTGGAGCCAATGGATACCGATCTTGAATTTAAACCAAAGATACTGGGTTTTGTTTGTCATTGGTGAGCATATGGTGCTGCTGACCTGGCTGGAGTTTCCAGACTGCAATATACAAGTGAAATGAGGCTTATCCGGGTGATGTGTTCCGGCAGGGTTGATCTGGAATTTATACTAAGAGCCTTTTCAACCGGGCAGGACGGTGTGTTTATCGGTGGCTGCAACCTGGATGAATGTAATTATGTCACCCATGGAAATTATGATGCATTGGCCAATACCCATATTGCTAAAAGGATATTGGAACATCTGGGTTTGAACCCCGAAAGATTAAGAACCAGATTTATGTCCGGGGCCGATGGAAATCTTCTGGCTGAATATACCGATGATTTTACCAAAAAGATCCAGGAACTTGGACCCCTTGGAAAAAGTGAAGGTATGGGGGTAAAGCTTGTAAAACTCAAGCTCGATGCCGCAAGAAAACTTGTTCCCCACCTGAGACTTGTGGAAAGACAAAAGCTGCGGGTTCCTGTAAAATCAAAGGATGCCTACGATCAGTTTTTTGAAGACCCAGGGATAAATCGTTTCTTTGATGATATTTTCGGGGATAAACTGGCAATAAGCCAGATTATGAGCCTTCTTGGAGAACAAGCACTTGCCGCCGGGGATATCGCTAAAAAATTGGGCTTGAGCCCTTCTGCGGTATCTCGTCATATGATCTATTCATCCCGGCATGGATTTGTCCGGTACGATACAACCAGTAATCGTTACGCATTGGCTTAAGGGGTATGCACATGGCAGTGGAAAAAACTTTGGAAAACGGCCGGGGATAATTATGGATAAAGATAGAATTGACGGGAATATCGAGCTGAATACAGACCAGGTCATTGACGGGAATATAGAGCTGAATACAGACCAGGTCATTGACCGGGTCATTGACCGGAATATAGATCAGGACATTGATCAGGACATCGACCAGCTCATTGACCGGATTATTGATAACTACCATGGGCAGGCAAGTGCCTTGCTCCAGATTTTGCTTGATATTCAAAGTGTTAATAATTGGCTTCCCGGAAAAGCTTTGGCCAGGATCAGTGAAAAATTGGAGGTTCCCCTAAGTCGTATTCAGCATATTGTCACCTTTTATAAAGCCTTTAGTCTGGTTCCCAAGGGGCGTCATAAGCTTCATATCTGTGTGGGGACAGCATGCCATGTTCGTGGTGCAACCAGAATTCTTGATACGGTGGAACAAGCCACGGGGATTAAATCCGGGGAAACCGATCTGGACTTGAAGTTTAGCCTGGAAACGGTTAACTGCCTTGGTTGTTGTGCTCTGGGGCCTGTCATGGAAGTTGACGGGAAGGTCCACGCAAAGATGTCACCGATTAAAACATCAAAAGTGTTGAAAACCTATGGATAGGGGAAAATTATGCCGCGGCTGAATACGCCCGAAGAACTTGAGTGCTTCAGGCAAAAAATATTATCCGGAAGAGACCCTGATAAACCCTGTATATCCATATGTGCAGGTGCTGGTTGTATCGCTTGCGGGGCCAATGAAGTGATAGAGGCCTTTGCCCTTGCCATTAAAGATCAAGGTTTGAGTGCAAAGATCGACACCAGGGGAACCGGTTGTCCGGGATTTTGCGAACAGGGGCCTGTGGTGGTAATTTATCCTGAGAAAATTTGCTATCTTGGGGTGACGGCCAGGGATGTTCCCGAGATTGTTTCCCAGACTATACTTAAAAAAAAGATCATTGAGCGGCTTGTTTTTAAGGACCCTGCCACGGGGGCTGTGGCGGTCCATGAACCTGATATCTCCTTTTATAAAGCCCAGGAAAGGACCCTTCTTTGTAATAATATCAAGATCGATTCCAGGAGTATTGATGACTATCTGGCCGTTGGAGGTTATATGGCTCTTGCCAAAGCCCTTGGATCGATGACCGATGTACAGGTGTTGGAAGAGGTTAAAAAATCCAATCTCAGGGGCCGGGGGGGAGCAGGTTTTCCCGCGGGGAGAAAATGGGAAGGATCACGTAATGCAAAAGAGGCCATTAAATATGTGATTGTCAATGCAGATGAGGGAGATCCGGGAGCTTTTATGGACAGGGCGCTTCTTGAGGGAAATCCCCATTCAATCCTGGAGGGATTAATCCTTGGCGGTTATGCCATAGCTTCCCATGAAGGCTATTTTTATGTTCGCCAGGAATATCCCCTGGCAGTGGAAAATATCAAGCTTGCAATTGAACAGGCCAGGGATTATGGCTTGTTGGGAAAAAATATTTTAGGGTCGGGTTTTGATTTTGAAGTGATAGTGCATAAGGGGGCAGGAGCCTTTGTCTGCGGTGAATCAACGGCCTTGATGACCTCATTGGAGGGACGAGCTGGAGAACCAAGGCCCAAATATATCCGTTCCAACCTGCGGGGGTTGTGGAACAGGCCTTCCGTGTTAAATAATGTAGAAACCTGGGCAAATGTGCCCCATATTATTAATCGCGGGGCTGAATGGTTTAACGGTGTCGGAACTGATTCAAGCAAGGGGACTAAGATTTTTTCCCTGGTGGGAAAGATAAGAAATACCGGACTTGTGGAAGTTCCCATGGGCATGAGCTTAAGGGATATTATCTATGAAATAGGCGGTGGTATTCCCCAGGGCAAAAAGTTTAAGGCTGTGCAGACAGGAGGGCCCTCCGGTGGATGTATCCCCGAAGAGCTTCTGGATCTGCAGGTTGGCTTTGATGAACTTACCAAGGCAGGTTCTATGATGGGTTCCGGCGGGATGATTGTCCTGGACGAAGATACCTGTATGGTGGATGTTGCCAGGTATTTTATAAATTTTCTCACCGATGAATCCTGCGGTAAATGTGTCCCCTGCCGGGAGGGGCTGCGCCAGATGGATAAGATTTTGACAAATATTGTTGAAGGCAGGGGAAAAGATGGGGATCTTGAGCTTCTGGAAGAACTTTCTGAAACGGCTGTTGAAGCATCCCTTTGTGCCCTGGGCAAAAGTGCTCCAAACCCGTTTTTAAGTACTTTGCGCTATTTTCGGGATGAGTATGAAGCCCATATCAGGGATAAACGCTGTCCTGCTTTGTCCTGCAAGGAGTTGATCGCCTTTTATATCGATCCTGGCAAATGCCGGGCCTGTGGGATCTGTCTTAAAAAATGTCCGGTAACGGCCATCGATGGCGACAAGGAAAAGATTCATATCATCGATCAGGAAAAATGCACAAATTGCGGTACCTGCTTTGAGGTTTGTCCGGCAAAATTTACTGCAGTGATAAAAACTTCCGGCGCCCCGGTTCCTGCTCCCATTGCCCAGGAAAAAAGGATGATAATTAAAAAAGCCCCCAAAAAGGCCCAAAAGAAGGCGGATCAAAATGAGTGAAATCCAATTTGAGATTGATGGAAGACAGGTAAAAGCTGTCAAAGGTATGACCATTCTTGGGGCTGCCAGAAATGAGGATATATTTATACCAACCCTTTGTCACCATGAAGAACTGGAACCCTTCGGCGGTTGCAGGCTCTGCATAGTAGAACTGGAAGTAAAGGGCTGGACAAAACTTGTTGTTTCCTGTGTTTATCCGGTAGAGAAGAATATTATCGTCAGAACCAGGTCAAAAAAAATTGATAGAATCCGTAAAACCATTATAGAACTTTTGATGGCCCATGCTCCTTTTGCACCTGATCTTATGGTCCTTGCAAAAGAATATGGTGCCGATGGGGATCGTTATGAGAAAGATCCTTCATTTTGTATCCATTGTGGCCTTTGTGTAAGATATTGTGATGAAGTGACAGGAAAAAACGCCGTCGGGTTTGTTGACCGGGGAATAAACAAGGAGATCAGCTTTATTCCGGAGATTGCACAAAAAGAATGTGATGATTGTAAAAAATGTTTTCCCCTTTGTCCAACATCCTATCTCCAGGCGGCCTTTGTTTTAACAAAGGCCCTGGCATTTGCCCCATCACAACCAGTGTTATCTGAACCAGAATCATTTAAAAAAAAAGTAACAGGAGAATAAAAAACAATTGAGTCCAGGAAAAAAAACCCAATTTTATAAATCGCTTCAGTGTACAAAAGAAGATATCAATTCCCCCGACCGGAATATTGATCTAAACATTGATTCAAACATTGATTCAAACATTGATTCAAACATTGATCCAAACATTGACCCAGAAATTGACCCAGAAATTGACTCAGAAATTGACCCAAAAAATAATCCAGACCGGACCGTTGATCCAGATCGGACCGTTGATCTGGAACTGATCGGAGAGGAACCCTTTTTGATCCGCATCGAGGATAAATCTTATTCAGTGGTGATGAGAACTCCAGGAGATGAAGTTTTTCATGGGGCAGGTTTTTGTCTCGGGGAGGGGATAGTTGATCATCTTGGGGATATAAAAACCATTGGATATGACAAAAATCTGGATTCCAATCTTATAGATATCTGGCTGACCCCCCAACGTCGCAAAAAAATTTCCCATCTTTTGAAAAGAAGCAGTTATGTCAGTCAGACCAGCTGCGGTATCTGCGGGAAAAAGATGTTAGAGGACCTTAATCAGATTTTAGCCCCTGCAAAAAATGGGTTTGAAATTGAATTTAACAATGTCTTTAGTTGTATTGATAAGCTTTCCAAAAACCAGAAACTTTACCCGAGAACCCGGGGCTCCCATGCGGCCCTTATTTTTGATAATGATTTGGAAGTAATTTCTTTTGCCGAGGATGTGGGGCGGCATAATGCTCTGGATAAGGCAGTGGGAAAAGCTTTTATGGACGGGACTCTTTGCCGGGCCGCCTTGGTGGTTTTATCATCCAGGATCAGTTATGAACTGGTTCAAAAGGCAGCCCGGGCCGGGATACCCATGATGATTTCCCATTCAAGGCCCACGGCACTTGCAGCACAGATGGGAAAATCCCTTAATATGACCCTGGCCTTTCCCGGAAAAACTTCCGAATTAATAATAGTCTGCGGAGAAAATCGTATCAAAAGAGTATAAAAAATATCCAATAACGGCCATGGGCCGCCCAAGGATTTTCAGCGGCTTGCCCACAACAAAGATTGAAACTCTCTTCCGGTATATCGGGAGTTTCATATAAAATGAGGAGGTAATTTGAAAATTCTCACAACGGTAAAAAAAGTAGTTGATGTGGAATTGAACATCCACATTGAAAATGGTGCCATTGTTGAAGACGGATTGCAATATGTTATAAATGCCTGGGATGAAAATGCCGTGGAAGCAGCTGTTGTGCTTAAAGAAAATAACGGCGCCCAGACAACATTGGTGAGTATCGGCGGGGAAGATAACACCGATATGATCCGTAAATGTTATGCCATGGGAATTGAAAATGCCATTCTTATTGATGAGCCATCCCTTGCAGGGGCGGATTCTTTTGTATATGCAAGGGTGTTGCAAAAGGTGTACGAGACGGGGGACTATGATCTTGTTATTGCAGGTAAACAGGCCCAGGATACAGATAATGGTCAGACCGGGATCATTTTATCTAAGTATTTGGATCTGCCCTGTGTTTCCAATGTGATTTCAATGGAGGTGATGGACGAGACCCATATCAAAGTGTCCCGGTTGGGGGATGGGGGAATCGAGATTGTTGAACTTGCCTTACCCGCCGTGGTCACGGTCAGTGATAGTATTAATGAGCCGCGGCTGCCTGCAATGCGGGGCATTATGATGGCAAAGAAAAAGAAAATTGAGATAATGGATCTTGCAAAGCTTGGAACCAGTCTTGATGAAGTTGGGGGAGCTAAATCACAAATTGTCGAATTTATGAAATCCAAAACCCGCCAGGGCGGACAAAAATTTGAAGGTGATGCCGCCGAAATTACTACCCGGGTCGTTGATCTTCTGGCCAATGAAGCCAAGGTTTTTATATGAAACTCCCGATATTAAAAGAAAAGTTTCAATCTTTGTTGTGGGCGGAACCAAGGGGTAAAATCCATGGTCCGCCCATGGCGGTTATAAAAAATTAACCCGATTCATACAGGGAAGAAAATATTATGGTTAAAATACTTGTAATAGCAGACATAAAAGAAGGTGTTTTAAAGGGCAGCACAGCCGAGCTTTTGTCAAAAGCCAAAGAGTTAGGGGCGCAAACTGCAGTGGCGGCTATCGGTTATGGGATCGAGCCTCTCGCCCAGGCCCTGGCCGATGCAGGATCCGACACCCAGTATATTGCCGATGATTCAAGTCTTGAGCTATTTTCTCCTGGGCCCTATGCAGATTGTGTTGTTCAGGCGGCTAAACTCTTTGAAGCCGACATGATCTGGTTTGGATTTTCAGAAACAGGCAAAACCGTTGCCCCGAGGGTTGCTGCAAGTCTGGATGCAGCCTGCGCCACGGAAATTACCGATGTGACCCTGGAGGGAGAACAGATTCAGGTGATCCGTCCAGCCATCGCAGGTAAAGTGATCCAGCGTATTAAAGTAAATACTAAAATTCTGGTGGCCCTTGTCCGGGCAGGGGCTTTTGAGGCAAGCTCCGGCATGGCAGGAACTCAAAATGTTCTACCTTTATCTATTCCTGCCCCCGACTTGAGAGCTGTTATCAAAGAAATAGTATTGGATGCAAGCGGTGACATCGATCTTGCCGATGCCGACATTGTTATTTCAGTGGGACGGGGTGCCAAAGATCAGGCAGGAGTCGATCTTGTAAAAGATCTTGCCATGGATCTTGCCGCAGGATTTGGTTCGTCCCGGGCCATGGTGGACGGCGGTTTTATGGCCCATAATAAGCAGGTGGGGCAAACTGGCAAGATAGTAGCACCATCTTTATATGTGGCAATTGGTATCTCCGGCGCTATCCAGCACCTTGCCGGAATGACCGGTTCAAAAACAATTCTGGCGGTTAATAAAGACCCGGAAGCACCCATTTTCAACGTGGCCGACTATGGTATTGTAGGAGATCTTTTTGAAGTTGTCCCCATTCTTCGAGAAGAGATAAAAAAAATCAGGGCTTAATGGCTGCCCGAAAACCCGTGCTTGGGTGAGTTGTCGTCCAAGTACTAATTACAGTTTAATCAAGGTGTTTCATGAATCCACTTTTGATGTCTTTTTTGCTCATTTTTGCCCTGGCTGTTTTTGGCCGCACCATGTATAAAAAAATTTTGTTGCTGGCGGCACTTGAACCCGCAAACCGGACCGATCATATCGGGCAGCGACTAAAAAATATGGTGGTCCTGGCTGTTTTTCAAAAGCGCCTGGTGGGAAGGAAAAAGGAGTGGACCTCGGGTTTGATGCATGGGTTTATTTTCTGGGGATTTTGTATTTTAATAATTCGCAGTCTGACCCTTTACGCCGAGGGTTTTGTACCGGGATACCAGCTGCCGTTTTTTGGTGGAGATCATCTTCTGGGCTATCTGTATATCGGCTTAAAAGACATCATGGAAGCAATTGTTTTATTGATGGTTTTTTACGCTGTTTTTCGGAGGGTGGTATTAAAGCCCCCCCGGATGCAAAATACCTGGGAAGCCTATCTTATCCTGGGGATGATAGGGTTTTTGATGATTTCCGATCTCTTGATCGATGGGGCCAGGTATAACTTGATTACCCTGTATGATAATCCGGGGAATCTTCATTTTTTTAATAATCGCCTATATGGTTTCGAATTTGTCTGGACACCTGTTACCGTGAAAGTTGCCTTTCTCATATCAGGGCTTTCCGCCGATGCCACCCAATTTATATTGGTGATCATGTTCTGGTTGCATATTATTACCCAATTAACCTTTCTTAATCTATTGCCCCTGGGAAAACACTTCCATGTTATCACAGCCCTTCCCAATGTGTTTTTCAAAAGCCTTGGATATCCCCATGAAAAGATAAGGGTTCTGGATCTGGAAGATGAATCTGCCTGGGAAGATGAATCATTGGGGATTAATTACATCCATCAGTTGAACTGGAAACAGGGATTGGATCTATACACCTGCACCGAGTGCGGTCGATGCAAAGAGGTTTGTCCCACCTATATTACTGAAAACCCGTTAAATCTGCGTGATTTTAATGATAAATTAAAAATTGAACTGTTGGACAATTCAGATAAACTTACCAAAAGAGCAGCTCTTTTTGCCACCATCAAAAAGGAGGGCGACCCCGAACAGATCGAAAAAACCAAAGTCGCTCTGGCAGAACTTAATAGTCAAAATGAGTTGGTCGGTGATGTGATCAGCCCGGATACACTTTGGGCCTGTACCACCTGTAGGGCCTGTGAACAGGTTTGTCCAGTAACCATAGAGCATGTTCCGAGGATAGTTGCCATGAGACAGGGTCGGGTTTTGATGGCCGAAAGTTATCCTAAGGAGTTGAATCCGGCCTTTAAAGGGCTTGAGCGCAATGCAAATCCCTGGGGTATAGGTTATGACAAGCGGGCCGACTGGGCCGATGGCCTGGGTGTAAAAATGATGGCCGATGATGCCGATGTTGACTATCTGCTCTGGGTTGGCTGTGCAGGTTCTTTTGATGACAGAAGTAAAAAAGTGTCCGTGAGCCTTGTGAAAATTTTACAAAAGGCGGGTATCAGTTTTGCAATCCTTGGCACCCAGGAAAAATGTACAGGAGATTTTGCCAGGCGCCTGGGCAATGAGATGATGTACCAGATGATGGCTATGGATAATATTGAAATTTTGAATAATTATAAGGTTAAAAAAATTATCGCGGCCTGTCCCCATTGTTTTAATACCCTCAAGCATGAATACCCGCAAATGGGCGGCAATTACGAAGTGATCCACCATGCTCAATTTATTGATGAACTTGTAAGATCCGGTAAAATCATCTTGAACAAATCCCATAAAGGATCTCTTGCCTATCATGATCCTTGCTATTTAGGTCGATATAATGCAATCTATGATCAGCCCCGATCAATTTTAAAATCCATCTCAAAAGAAGGCCTTGCTGAACTTGATCGCCATGGCCGGGAAAGTTTTTGTTGTGGTGCCGGCGGCGGAAGAATGTGGATGGAGGAGACCATCGGCAAAAGAATCAATCTGGAACGGGCCGAAGAGGTGGCAAATCAAAAAGTTACAACCCTGGCGGTGGCATGTCCCTTTTGCCTGACCATGCTCGAAGACGGTATGAAAGAATTGAATAAACAAGAGCAGATCAAGACCCAGGATATCGCCGAACTTGTGGCAAATAATATGGCTTGAATATTAACACAATTTTT
Source organism: Desulfobacteraceae bacterium (assembly GCA_024226935.1). Lineage (GTDB taxonomy): Bacteria > Desulfobacterota > Desulfobacteria > Desulfobacterales > Desulfobacteraceae > NBML01. The sequence continues at coordinate 1,485 of JAAELK010000544.1, read as the reverse complement.
TTTGATAATAGCCTTCTTATCTTGCAACTCCGCTCATTTAAATTTCGGAGGGTGAAATGAAGATGAAGAAGAAAAAGAGAAAGTTGGGTTTAATTTCGCAAATGGTGATTGGTATTGCCGTTGGAGTCGGGATCGGGCTGGTTGTAGGCCGTGACATGATACTGGTTATTATGACCATTAAATATTGTCTGGGGCAGTTGATATTTTTCACTGTTCCCCTGGTGATTATTGGTTTTATCGCTCCGGCAATTACCGGATTAAAAGATAATGCCAGCAAAATGCTGGGTTCGGCAATTTTGATTGCCTATCTTTCTGCCGCCGGTGCTGCGACCATGGCGGCAATAGCCGGTTATATCATTATTCCTGATTTTCATATCTCCCGGGAAATTGCAGCTTTGCATGAAGTGCCCAAATTGCAGTTAACATTAGATATTCCCCCCATAATGCCGGTGATGACAGCTCTTGTTACAGCGATTATACTGGGAGTTGCAGTGCTCTGGGCTAAAGCGAAACTGATGGAAAACCTCTTGAAAGAGTTTGAAAAAATCGTACTTTCCATTATAAATAAAATTGTAATTCCAGTGTTGCCCTTTTTTATCGCCACAACTTTTGCTCAACTGGCTTATAGCGGGAGCTTAACGGAACAATTGCCGGTTTTTATCAAGGTAATCGGGATCGTTTTGCTGGGACATTTTATCTGGTTGACTGTTCTTTATTCAATTGCCGGAGTTATTTCAGGTAAAAATCCGTTTCAGGTGTTCAGACACTATGGTCCGGCTTATATGACTGCCGTGGGAACAATGTCCAGTGCTGCTACTTTGCCGGTTTCTTTGGAATGTGCCCACAAATCGGAAGTTTTAAATAAGGAAGTGGTGGATTTCATGATTCCCATGGGAGCTACGATTCACCTTTGCGGTTCCGTGCTTACCGAAACTTTTTTCGCCATGACTATTTCCATGATGCTTTATGGCACCTTACCAACCATTGGTACAATGGTGTTGTTTATTCTTTTGTTTGGGGTTTTTGCCATCGGCGCTCCGGGTGTTCCAGGTGGAACTGTGATGGCATCCCTTGGGATCGTGGTCGGGGTTCTGGGATTTGATCCGGCCGGTGTTGCTTTATTGCTGGCAATTTTTGCTTTGCAGGATAGTTTTGGTACAGCCTGTAATATTACCGGCGACGGAGCCATAGCCCTGATGCTGGAAGGTTTGTTCTATAAAGACGGCAAGCCCAAACCCTGACAGGTGGCAAAACTAATCTGTTTGATTATATAATAATTTGCGAACCCGCAGCTGGGTTGAGACGAAAGCAATTAAAATCCAAATGATACATCAAAAAACTAGATGGGATTGACCTTGGGGGCCTGGTTACCTTCAGGATAAATATATGGAAATTTGTGCAGTAGAAAACTTGTTTTTGATAGGCCATGGGTTCGTTGCGCCTGAAATCCAACATAATCAGGTAAATGGAGCCCAAAGGGCTGTT
>JAAELK010000543.1 GCA_024226935.1 Desulfobacteraceae bacterium | reverse complement strand
TTCTGTCAGTTAAAAACTGAAAAAGAAAAAAGCGAAGCTTCATATTACGCACAAAATGATGTAATTATGATGGGTTGCGGAGAGTTATATTGTGCCAATAATCCAATAATCTATACAGACCCCGATGGGGAGTTTTTCTTTGCTTTAATAGGTGCTGCAATAAACTGGGCAGCCAGTAATACTATTATAGTAGCAGCAGCTCAAGCAGGTGCAGCTTCAGCAGCAATTAGTGGGGGGATTGCCGCTGCAACAGGAGGAGATATTGGGCAGGCGATGTTGAATGGATTTGCTTCAGGTGCTTTGAGTGGCGGAATGGCCAACTGGATAGGCCATGGAAGTGGACTAACAGGATTAGGTAAAACGTTAGCTCATGGTGCATCAGGTGGAATACAAAGCATGGCTGCTGGCGGTGATTTTGGAAGTGGATTTCTTGGTGGTGCGGTTGGAGATATTGCTGGAAACTGGGCAAATAGTTTTGAGGCAAACGATATTTCGAAAATTGGAGCAGTGGGTTTTGCAAGTGGAGTAACTTCCTGGGCTTCTGGAGGAGACTTTGGGCAAGGGTTTATTACGGGAGCAGGTATTGAAGCGTTTAATCATTTAGATATAGGACAAATGATTGAAAAAGGTGTTGATGAAAAGTTAGAAAAAATGCACAGTGATCCTGGTAGTAC
>JAAELK010000542.1 GCA_024226935.1 Desulfobacteraceae bacterium | reverse complement strand
TATGCCAAGGTTCAAACTGATATGGGCCGACGGCGGCTACACTGGACCTTTAATTGGATGGGTCAAGGAAACCTGTGGTTGGGTTCTTGAGATAATCAAACCAACCAAAGCAGAACCTGGATTTCATGTGAGACCTTGGTGTTGGATTGTTGAGAGGACTTTCGGTTGGCTCAACAAAAATAGAAGGCTTTCAAAGGATTATGAATGCCTTACGGATACCTCCGAGGCTCTAATTCAGATCGCTATGATCCGAATAATGGCTCGTAGACTGGCTCTCGAGAGATAAAAAGGGAAATATTTTTCAGATACCCTCTTAATGATTTGGGGTTTTTTGTCCAAAACCGCAAATAGGATAATTAAGCGTAACTCCAGCTATCCTTTCAAATTGAACCTCAAAGATTTTCGCTATAGTTACTTTTGTTGAAATGCAGCGATATTGTCATTTACAAAGACAGTTTCAATGTTTTGATAAAAAAACCCAAAGTACGAAAACTATCATTATTTCTTAAAAAAACATTTGACATCTTACGCAAAGAAGAATATTTCCTGCCAGATAAGAACCTTATATTTTTAATTGAGAAGATTGCTACAAATATATTTATAGCGAATTATAAGTATATTAAAAGATGGTATCCGAAAGGAATTTTATTATGATACATTCAAAGATATTTCAAATAGAAGTTATTTCTGAATTAGAGATAAGGCTAACCGAAAGCCGTGATATTTATATTTCTGATTCCTTATGGCAAACACTTGCTTCACATATAGAAAGTGAGAAGATATGAAACTTAGTAGCATAGAAATGCTAAGACTTGGACAGTTATTATGCGACATTGTAAGGTGGTATGTGCCCGTAAGTGAAAATTTACCGGGTTCTAGTAAAAGTGATCATCATGTGATAGAAAAATTACGATTGAGAAAAGCTAGTCGTTCCAAAGACCCAAACTCCACAACTTTCCTTGAAAAAAAATCATGGAAACAAAAACATAAAGATGGCTCCCCGATCGCCCCTTGGACAGTGATGGAGCAATCAGCCAAGAACGCTTTAAGATTTAGGGCCGGAAACTGTGGTGAATTGGCTGCGTTGGCACTCCTTATATTTAAGTATGCAGGCTTTTTGAGTGAGTATGGATTAATAGCAAAAATGGTTACTATAGGTAAGGAGGAGCGTTACTCTACAGCGGGTCATGTTTTTATAATAATTTATGAAGGGATTGATAATGAAACGGGATATACAACATTTCAGTCTCTTGCCAAGAGTAATTGTGTAGTTTGCGATCCATGGGTTTTCAAGGCCTCCCGGTGGTGTAATGACATGGACCGTTCTGCACATATAAGTTTGGCTAGGATGATGAATCGTAGTAATTTTTATGGAATGGATGGAAAAAAATGCTCAATAAAATTAGATTATCCTGTGAAGCCATTTGGCTACAGCTGCCAGGACCCACAAAATGTACATGTTGGTCTTTCCAAGCGTCACACTATCGACAAAAAGAAATTTCTTAAATATCAGGAGATTTTCCGCGCTCCTTTGAAGTTCTTTCATGAAGGTTTTAAGGAGTATGTACTATCTGAACCTAACCCACATGTCAGAGCTAAACGTAAGCTTAGAATTGTAGCCAAGCCTAAAATTGTAAGGCTGGATGTTTCCTACCCAGATGAGCTTGGGATTGTGAGGCCTCCTGGACCGTAGTTTCGCCCACTTGTTAAATTTTACTGGCATTTTTATTTCTTTATAGGGTAGTGGGAGCGAGCGTGCTCTAAGCAGGGTTGGGCAAAAATAGTTGATTTAAGAAAAAGGGGTCTTTTATTCTATATCCGGACTTGCCAGGATAGAAAAAAAGGCCCCTTTTTTTGTTTCTACAGCACACCGGTGCTTTATTAAAAGCCCACTTTAACGTTGTTTGGGTGGTGGCGGTGGTGGTACGACAAATCCATCATCCTTTCGGATAGGTTCATCGTGTGTTGGTGGTGATGGCCTTGGTGGTGGTGATGGCCTTGGTGGCGGTGACGGCCTTGGTGGCGGTGACGGCCTTGGTGGTATTTCCTTGGGCATTTGAGTTACCTCCTATGTTTTGAAAAGCAAAAATTAAAAGAAAAATTACACCAATAACAAATGAACATGTGCTTATCCCATTAAGATAAGGCATAAGTATAGCCCATATCCCTCCAGGATGTTCAGTATATATAGTCTTTTTATCTACTTGCTTAATTGCGCGTCGATAAGAAAGAATACTAAAATATAAAGAAAGAAGAATTGCTGTCAAACTTATAGTAAAAAGACTCCAGGCACTTATTAAAAATTGAGGGGAAACTACAAAGCTTTTTCCGATAACATTTTTTATAAAGACGAAAGATATACCTAACGCACCTCCAGATAAAGTCAGTATGGTTTTACAAAAGCTTTCTCCGGCTTTCTGTTCTGTTTCGATAAGCTGATGTCTATATTCCTCAAGTGGGTCTTTTTCTGTTTCTGAATTAGTTTCCATGGTTGTAAATGATCTTTATCCTTCAGGAGGGTAAGGGTCGTTTCCATGGCTATCTTTACGACTGATTTTACCATCTTTCTTATGAATAACTAATTCCGTTTTTTGATTTTTACTAATTTCACGCGCTCTTTTTTCTGCTTCTTTTTTTGTACCAAAATGACCAGAGGATTGTTTTCCACCACTCTGTTTAATGTCCCAACCACCTTTTTTTTTATTTGGTACAACATGCGTACTTTTTTGGCTCATGCTTCCCTCCTTTATTGGGTTAAACTATTTTTGGGATAAAAATTCAGCCTCTTGCGTTTCGTCCCTCTTCATCCTCTTGGACTCTAAAACGCCAATACTTATCTGGCTTAACCCAAACGACACTATTCCCGTTCAATTTTCGAAACTCATTTAAAATTTTTCGACCAAGAACCAAATTCCCATCAGAATTTTCACGAAGAAGAGAATCTAACTGTAACTTGACAATATAATCAACGACATCATCTTGATAAAGACAACTGTCTTTATCAAGTTTTGATTGCATCCATAACGAAATTACCTTT
>JAAELK010000541.1 GCA_024226935.1 Desulfobacteraceae bacterium | reverse complement strand
AGGGTCCGAGAATTACGCACCTCTATTTTGAATGAATTGATCAACGGTTCAACGAAGAGTTCACCTATATCAGGCAAGGGTAAGATTATTAAAAACCGCAAAAAGCGGAAGAAAGCAAAAACCTAACCGGACATCACTGATCCTTGCTACAAGTATTTGTTCTGTAAATACACACCTTATCTTCTTTTGTACTAACTCTTTCTATATTTTTTATTGCAAATGATGATAATTGTTCAAATCCGACAAGGGTAGCAGGCACAACAATTTTGACCTGTTTCTTTTCTTTTGCTACCGTTCGCGCAAGACTCCATAGCATTTGATGCTGAACTCCTGAAAAAATTAATTTATTCCATATGTTCTCAGATAAAAACGATTTGTTTTCATCACCATGGGTATATTCAATATTTAAACCCAATCCACCCAAACCTGTTGTTGAAACTTTGATATAAGAAGATAGCTCAAGCTCGTCAAAACAAAATCTTAAACCTAATATAAATTTTTTAAGTGAATAAATTCCAATTTCAAGTTTGAGTGAATCATAGATCAATACCCTATACTTTTCATTCACTCTGGGCATGGGAATTTCATAGTTAGATAAAGTTGTAGCACTATTAGTAGCATCAATAATAATATCAGGCTTAAAAAGAAGAGTCAGCTTATAAATCCTTGTTTGTCTGGATAATAAACAATCAATCTCTTCATAGGAAAATTCTCTTTTACAATCTAAAACATCTCCCTGATAATAAATATTTTCATTTGTCATAAATATATCTCCCCAAGATAAAAACACATCCAAATTTGGAGATATCTGTTGAATCTGTTTTTTCAAACTTGTAACTTCTTCTTTCTTTAAAGAATGTATACAAATTGATTGTGGAGATAACGCTGATATTCTCAGTGCGGTTTCAACACCAATTTGCCCCCCCGCTCCTAGAATCAAAAACCTTTTCCCTTGTATATCCATGTTCTTTTCCTGAAATCCGATAAATATCTTGATTCATATAGGAGGGAGCCAAAATCTCGGAATTTTCGGTGACACCCTTCAAAGTATTATTAATTAGGCACTTGAGAGGCAAACAAATTTTAAAATTCAGCAATTTGTAAATATTAAATGAAACTTTATTTTTACACAACATATTGTTTTTTTACAAATTTTTCTCCGAAGGACAAGAAACGATTCCCCGGGTTGAATAGGCACAAAAAAACCGTGGCAGGGAGCTCATTTAACCCTGCCACGGCAACTTTCAGGAGTGTTACTTAACTCAAAAGCCCCACTTCTTTTACAAGAAGGAATCCCTAAGCTATCTATTTTTCCAGACCGGTTTTCTCTTTTCCTCAAAACTTGCAATGCCCTCAAGGGTATCTTCGGTTTTCATCATGGTGTTAAGAAAATAGTTGGAAACCAGATCCACACCCTGGAAAAAACTGGTGCCGATATGGCGTTTGACTGCTCTTTTGTTGAGGCGGATTATCAGGGGGCTTGAATAACAGATTTCCCGGATATTTTTTTCCACCACATCCTTGAATTGATCATCGGAGACCACCTGGCTGACAAAGCCCAACTGCTGGGCTTCTTTGGCCATATATTTTTTACCCGTGGTGACAATTTCGATGGCCTTGGCAGGCCCCACCAGTTCCGGTAGCCTAAGGGCTGCATAGGGCGGAAAAAAACCAAGCTTGATCTCAGGTTGCCCGAAGACGGCCCCTTCTGATGCAATAATAATATCGCAGGCAATGGCAACCTCCATCCCCCCTCCCAGACAAAGCCCGTTCACCGCTGCAATAACAGGAATATCAATCATATTGATCAACTCAAATATCCTGTTGAAAACCGCCACCATCTCATCCACATTGACAGGAGCATGATCCCCCACCTCAACCCCTGCGCAAAAACTTCTCCCCTCTCCTGTGATAACCAGACATTTCAGTGACTCATCCGCTGCAATGGCTACAAGCTGGGTATTTAACTCCTTGATCATGGGAATATCAAGTACATTATGCTTGGGGCGGTTCAGGGTGATTCTGGCCACCTGGTCATCTTTTTCCAGGATTAAAAATTGGGGTTCTGCCATGGGTGCCTCCTGTATCTACTAAAAATTATTGCCATAATGGGGAAATACCGTATTTTGTTCTATCCCTTGATAATTCTTGGAGTAATCAAATGGTGCTGGGGGCAGATGGATTTTGGGTTCTGGTAGGCAGATCCTGCAAATGCCTTAAGATACCCCCTCAAAGAATCCATTTTAACCACCTCGTCCACAAAGCCTTGTTTAGCGCAATAGGCAGGACGGGAATTTTCCTGATATTCCCGGGCCAGGGTGTTCATTTTCTCTATGATGGGTTCCAGGGAACGCCCTGCATCTTTTTCCTTGACCAGACGTCGGGAAAAGCTTGCGGCGGCGGCCGTTTCACCGTGCATCACGTAAATTTCCGTGGTAGCAAGCCCCAGGGTAAAGGCATTATGGCGGTTGGCAGTGGGACCGCCCATGACATAATGTGCAGCGGCTGTACCCTTTCTTAAGGTTACAAGGGTCATGGGTACATCGGTCTGCTGGATGGAATAAATCAGAGATTGTCCAATTCCCAAAAGTTCCGCTTTTTCCGCAACATCCCCCACATCAATACCCGAGGTGTCCTGGAACCAGATCATGGGTATCCGATCCCGGCCGCAGAGGGTGACAAACTCATTCATCTTGATCAGACCCTGGCGGTAAAGCTTTCCGCCCATGCCACCATAATCAGCATATTCGGGATAATCTTCCCCAAGCCAGCCCTGGTTATTGCCGATACACCCCACCAAAAACCCATCCACCTTGCAAAGGCCTGTATATACTTCCGGGCCGTAATCTGGCCTGAACTCCATGTGCTCACTGCCGTCCACCAGACGTGCCAGCACTTCTCTGAAATCATAAATCTGTTTTTGGTTGATGGGAATAAGTCGAGCAAGATCTTCGGCGGGAAATCTTGGCTCCGCAGGCTTTGCCACCCGGAAAAATTTAGGGTTGTAGGCAGGCATATCCTTCATATAATCTTTAAGCCCGTCCAGCACCCCTGTTTCCTCTTCATAGACATATCGGAAAAAACCGGTGGAATCGTGGTGTACTTCCACGGACCCAGGAGGTTTTGCCTTGTATTGCTTAGCAGCATCAATCAATTGTTCTGCTCCCTCCAGGTCAAAATGCCCCCGGGGGGACATGCCGCTCAGGATACCGCCGCCGCCCACGGCAATATTACAATTTTTATGGGCGAAAAGAATGGTGGGGCTGACCCCCTGGTATCCACCACCGGCAGGATTGGTACCATAAATACCGGCCAGGATCGGAATGCCCATCTGCTCAAGTTCGGCATGACGGTAAAAGGTGGTCCCAGAGCCCCTCCTGTTGGCATAAAATTTTTCCTGTTCCGTCAATTTCACTCCGGAACAATTAACCAACCAGACAAGAGGAATGTTCAGGCGCTTGGAAAGATCCGTGGCCCTTAAAATATTTTCCGGCTGTCCCGGAAGCCAGGCTCCTGCCATGACCTTGTTGTCAAAGCCGATGATCACGGCCCATTTACCGGAAATTTTACCCAGACCATCGATGACGTTTGTAGTGCCCTCCTCATTATCCTCGGGGTTGAACAGAGTGTGCAGGGGCTGCCAGGTACCGGGATCGATGAGATATTCCAAACGCTGCCAGACGGTCATAACTCCCCGGGAATTGATTTTTTCAGTGGGCATTCCGGCATTTTTTACCTTTTCCACCTCAACCTCAATCTTTGCTTCCACTTCCCGGATGGATTCAATATTTTTTTCAGAGCTGAGAATCTTTCCCTTATTCAGTTCACTGCCAAATTTAGTCATATTTTCAAAATATTGTCGCATTCTAAAACTCCTAGATCCTAAAAATTATTGGGTTCCACCGGCAAAGGTCCTTAAAAATATCGATTTTGTGTCACCAGGGTGATATTCTGGTAACCCTGCCGGTCCATATACTGACTTGACTTTAAATTTTTCTTTAAGTATAGAGCTAAACTGTCTTGTTCTAAAAAAACTTGTTGTTTTTGTGTACTGCCCATCAACTATCTTTTGTATTAAGGAGAATCCAATGAGCACAGAAATTTTAGCCCCCATGCCCGGCACAATAATAGAAATCCAGGTCAACCTGGAAGACGAAGTGGTTGAGGGCCAGGAACTATTGGTCCTGGAAGCCATGAAAATGGAAAATCCCATTGTCTCAACTATGGATGGAAAAATCAAAGAGATCAATGTAAACGTGGATGACAAGGTAGCCAGCAAACAGGTAATGATTGTCATCGAATAACCGTTCTTTGTTCTGACTTTTTCATCTGTGAAGAGCCTTGTTTTTTTGGGCTTGGCTCTTTACAACAAATCCCGAACCGCTTCTTTTTTCTTTCATCCTTAAAACCCATAACCATTCTATATTTTTCCATATCCTGTGGTTTATTCTATGTAGTTTATTCTATACGGTAAAACATTATTTTATTCAACTAAGATAGAAAGAAACCCTTTGTCAAGATATTTTTTTAATCAGATTTTTAATCAGATTTTTTACTTGACATTTAAAGCAATTTTTAGTTTACCCTAAGCATGATATGCAACCATGTTTTAATAGATAAAAAACCTTAGATTTATCAAAATGGCTGGCCAGTGAATACAGGCAAAAACAAAGTAATTTCCCTTTCCCAAGCCATCGGTCGCTATGTGACAAAGAATTGTCACATATCCATCGGCGGATTTACCATAAGCCGGAACCCCATGGCGGCGGTCCATGAAATCATCCGGCAAAAGATCAAAAATCTCCACATCTATGCCCACTCCAACGGCCAGGGGCTGGACGAGCTTATCGGGGCCGGATGCATCTCCAAAGCGGAAATAGCCTATGCCGGGAACGGGCGTTTTGCTCCCACCTGCATCTGTTTTAAGCGCCACAGCATTGAAAACAAAATCATGGTGGAAGATTATACCAATTTTCAAATGGCCCTGCGTTTTATGGCAGGGGCCATGGGAGTACCTTTTTTGCCCACCTATTCCTCCCTGGGAACAGATATAATCAAAAAATGGGGATTTAACCCGAATCTTCGCAAAAAGGACACAAAGCTTGCCAGCCAAAAAGCTATTATCATGGAAAACCCTTTTGCAAGGACAGATCCCGGAGAAAAGGTAGTACTGGTCCCTGCCATCAACCCCGATGTCACCATCATCCATGCCCAGACGGCGGATGCCACCGGCACCACCCGCATGGACGGCCTGACTTTTTGCGATGTGGACCAGGCAAAGGCGGCCCGGCACACGATTGTAACCTGTGAAAAAATTGCAGCCCCCGGAGAACTCAGCCAAAGCCCCCAGAACAATCAACTTCCCTCTTTTTGTGTGGATGCCGTGGTACATCTGCCCTTTGGGGCATACCCCACAGCCTGCTATGGGCAATACGATTACGATGTACAGTTTTTCAACTGGTACAAGAAAATTGCCGCCGATCAATCAAAATTTGACTCATTTATCAAAGAATATATAATGTCGACCGATCATTCCCAATTTATTGAAAAGGCCTGCGGCCCCGGAATTTCACAAATTTTAGCAGACCCTGAAACCGGGTATTCCAACAGGACAAAGAAAAAATGAACTATTCACCCCGGGAGATCATGGTGCTGGCGGCAGCCCGGCAGATCAAAAACAAGGATATTGTCCTTTGCGGGACGGGGCTTTCCATGCTGGCGGCGGTGGCAGCCAAACATATCTACGCCCCGGAATCCACGATTTTTTTTGAAAGCGGAGCCATCGATTCAGGACTTGCAGAACTGCCCCTGGCAGTTGCCGATTCCAGGGTAATGTATAAAGCTGCAAATTTTTGTTCCCTTGTGGAAACATTTTCATTCATGCAAAATAAAAAGACAGGAACCAATATTGTAGGCATAATAGGAGCCGCCCAGATTGACCCCTACGGCAATTTAAACTCCACCATGATAGGAAGCTATGATCATACAAAGGTACGATTTGCCGGCAGCGGAGGTGCCTGTGACCTGTCTTGTTTTGTGGGGTCCAATATTATTTTCATGGAAGTTACAAAACAAAAATTTGTTAAAAAACTTTCCTACCTGACAAGCCCCGGCTGGATACAAGACGACACCAGCAGGGACCAATCAAAGATTGCCGCAAAAGGACCATCCATTGTGGTCACAGACATGGGAATAATGGGTTTTGACAAAAAAAGCAAAAAAATGTTTCTCAAAGAATATTATCCCGGCATCAATCCGGAAGATATACAAAAAAAAGTCGGGTTTGACATTGATATTTCCCGGGCAGTCCCATTGTCGGAACCAAAAAACGGCGAATTAAAAATTTTAAGGGAAAAAACCGACCCGGAAAAATTAATACTCGATTAAAGGGGAAATACCCCCCGAATTTATCGGCAGCTATTTATGAGGAGAAAAAATGGACTTTAAACTATCAACGGAGCTTAAAATGCTCCAGAAAGAAGTCAGAAAATTTGCAAAAAAACAGATAGAACCCTACGCAGACCAATGGGATGAAGAACACTACCTTCCCATCGATGAGGTGATGCGTCCCCTGGGAGAACTTGGATATTTCGGCACAGTCATCCCCGAAGAATATGGCGGAGAAGACATGGGGTTCATGGCGGCCATGATTGTCACAGAAGAGCTTGCCAGGGCTTCTTCTTCCCTCAGGGTCCAGGTGAATATGCAGGTGCTGGGTTGTGCCTATACAATCTTTAAATATGGCAATGAAGAAGTGAAAAAAAAATATGTGGAAAAACTTTGCACCGCCGAATATATCGGCGGGTTTGGCATCACGGAAGCCGATGCAGGCTCCGATGTCATGGCCATGGCCTCCACAGCCGAAGACAAGGGCGATCACTGGCTATTAAACGGATCTAAAACCTGGATCTCCAATGCCAACGTAGCCGATTGTCTTCTCTATTACGCCTATACAGATAAAGATGCAGGCTCCAAGGGGCTGTCCGCCTTTGTCATCGAACCTAAAAACTTCAAAGGCATAAAAACTTCCTCTCTTTCTAAGTTAGGTTCCCACTCCTCTCCCACGGGAGAACTTTTCCTGGACAATGTAAAAGTTCCCAAGGAAAATATCCTGGGTAAGCCCGGAGACGGCGCTAAAATTGTTTTTTCCTCCCTGAACCAGACACGACTTTCAGCCGCTGCAGGGGGAGTAGGACTTTCCCAGGCCTGCCTGGATGCAGCAATTAAATATTGTAACGAAAGAAAACAGTTTGGCAAAAAAATCGGCGACTTCCAGATGAACCAGGATATGATAGCCCAGATGGCAACGGAGATCGAAGCCGCACGGCTGCTGGTCTACAAGGCCGCCTGGGTTAAAGATCAAGGAAAGCTCAACAACGGCCTGGACGTGGCCATGGCAAAATACTTTGTGGGAGAAGTGGCCACAAAATGCTCCAACTTTGCCATGAGAATCCTGGGTGCCTATGGATATTCCACCGAATACCCCGTGGCCAGATATTATAGGGACGCCCCCACCTACTCCATGGTGGAAGGCTCTGCCAATATCTGCAAATGGATCATTGCCCTGGATCAGCTGGGCATCAGAAAAGCCAATAGATAGTGCTTGACCGAAAACTCACCCAAGCACGGGTTTTCGGGCTGCCACTATATAGGAATTAAAAAGACGTCCCATGGAGAAGATTAGATTTTCTCCGTGGTGAACCATAAAATGGAGAAGCCCCAATGGACCCAAAAGAGATTGCAAAAAAAACAGGCCAAACCGCCAAACTCTATTTTTCCACGGTAAAAGACGAAGACAAGCCCTATAATTTATGGAAATATTTTGACAAGGATCTGGCAAAGGATATGTCCCTTTACATCACAGGCCAGATGTACTCCAGAAAAAAAATTCCCCACACCACCCGGCAGCTTGTCACCGTGGCGGCTCTCACAGTGCTTTCCAAACCAGAAGAACTCAAACTCCATATCCACGGAGCCCTGAACGTGGGATGCACAAAAGAGGAAGTTGCAGAAGTGATCTTCCAGACCAGCATCTACGGCGGAGTTCCTTCAACCAACACAGCCCTGGCCGCATTCAAAGAAGTGCTGGAGGAACGGGGGGAAGAATAGGGCCAACATATTATTGCGATACTGTCGGACAAATTAAGCTGGCCCTATCCCCATGGCCGTAAAAAAACTTCTAATCACAATATAAGGTAAAAAAATGACCCAACGATTTTATCTGTTAAAAATACAATTGCTTAGAATTGAACCTGAAATCCGGCGGCATTTTGTTGTGCCTGCCGATATTACCCTGGATCGGCTCCACGATGTCATCCAGATTATCATGGGATGGGAAGACTACCATCTCTATGAGTTCAGGATCGGGAAAAAAAGATATACCGAATACCCGGAATCAAAGGAAGACGGGCTTATAAGCGGCAGATACCGCCTTATCGACCTGATCAAGCAAAAGGGACGTAAATTTCATTATCTATATGATTTTGGTGATAGCTGGGAACACGAACTGGTTATTGAAGAAAATCGCTATGAAATTTCGGAACCCGGGGCTGAACTTTTCTGCCTTGGAGGTGAAAGGGCCTGCCCTCCGGAAGATGTGGGTGGCATACCCGGTTATTTTGAATTCTGCAAGATAGTTAAAGACCCCACCCATAAAGAGCATAAAAACTACATTGAATGGTACGCAGGTAATTATGACAGTGAAAATTTTAATGCCCAAATCACCAATTGGGAGTTGATGAAATATCTGCGCTGGTCCAGGGACAGGTATAGAAGCTGGTATGAATTTGAATAAAAACAAAAAATTTCAATCTATCTTTTTATTGATATTTTTATCAAGTATGGTATACAAAATTGTTCAATTCAAATAATCATTTTTAATTTATATAAATTAAACACAATTTAATATATATGGAATCGGCTCTAAAGAATTATTCCATAGTTATGACTCCGAACAGCAGTGCAAGATTGGAATTAAATACGAATCTGTTAAATCTACAAGTCTAACACAAAGCCCCTATAGCAAAATATAACAATGTAAATCAGATAAAAAATGAGTTATGTGAAAAAAATATAGACCATACTCAGCAAAGCAGGGGGATAATAATAAAAATATTTCAGATTAATCATTCAAAAATAGACAGTCAGAATTAACAAAATATGATATATAAGGGTTAAAGATAAATTGAAATTCTGTATTCAATTCCTGATGTATTATCACAAATTGCAGAAAATCAATCATCAGTTTTAATGAAACAAAATTAAAGACTTTATTGTGAGAGTATAGAAATTTGGAAAACAAGTTAAATTTTTTAGATCTGTTTGCAGGAGCTGGAGGGTTATCCGAGGGATTTTCCCGGGCCGGATATGAACCTGTTGCTCACGTCGAAATGAGCAGAGCTGCCTGCAATACATTAAGGACCCGGGCTGCTTATCACTGGTTAAAAAAGAACAACAAACTGAATGTCTATTACGATTACCTACAAGGAAGTATTACCCGTTCAGATCTTTATGATGCTGTAGCAAAGAAAGAAATTGAAACTGTTATCAATTCAGAGATAGGTAGTGATACATTACAGACAATTTTTGATCAGACTGATCGTCTTATTGATGGAAAAAAATTAGACCTCATCATTGGTGGGCCACCTTGCCAGGCATATTCCATTATCGGCAGGAACAGAGACAAGCAGAATATGCAAGGGGACAAACGCAACTATCTTTATATTTATTATGCCGAATTTCTTAAACGGTATCAGCCGGACTATTTTGTGTTTGAGAATGTAATAGGCCTACTTTCAGCCAAAGCAAAAGATGGGGTCCATTATTTTGACAATATGCAAAAACTCTTCAAAAAAGTCGGTTATGCGACCGAGTATAAACTACTTTCAACCGAAAAATATGGTGTACCTCAAACTCGGAAAAGAATTATTTTAGTTGGTAAAAAAGGAAAGGATAGTGGGTTCTTTCCGGACTTGCAAACATGCTCTCTAAAAGAAACAATATTCGATCTTTTTCAAGACTTGCCCAAACTCAGGGCCGGGCAGGGCAGTATCCGCCCCTGCAAAACAGAACAGTATTCTGGTAAGTACCTTTATGATAACAGTATTCGGGCCGACGGGACTCCGGTAACCTGGCACATTGCAAGACCGCATCATGAGAGGGACCTTGAAATTTATCGTATTGCAATTCAGACCTGGAATAAAAATAAAAAAAGGTTGGATTACAACTGTATTCCATCAGATTTGCAAACGCACAACAACAAAAAATCTTTTCTGGATAGATTTAAGGTCGTTGTGGGAGAATTCTGTACTTCACACACAGTAGTTGCACATATTTCCCAAGACGGACATTTTTATATTCACCCCGACATTGAGCAGAATAGATCGCTAACTCCTAGGGAGGCAGCCCGTATTCAGACTTTTCCTGATGATTATTTTTTCGAAGGTGTTTCAGAAAAACCTTCTAGGACAGCCGCCTTTAAGCAAATTGGTAATGCCGTCCCTGTTGTATTTGCCCATAACATAGCAAAAGGGCTGCTGGAGAACTGGTAATAAAACAATCCCCCCCCCCATTTTCAAAGCTCGTGCCCGGGTTCTTAAACTATGAGGGAATGCGCTATGATACACTAACCAGTGCCTGGCTGGAAATAGGAAGCCGCTATAAAGAAAATTTGGAGAAAAACGAAGATACAAAGCGAAGTAAAAATTTCCAGCAACTGAGACTGAGTGAAAAAAAATGGGTCGATTTGAAGTACACCATCTCGGAAAAAAATAAAAGTTATCACAAACAACAGCCATGATGAATATATACTGAAAATTAATTGAAATAACATAGAATAAAAGAAAATCTTTAATTTTTTTAAACAAATAGGAACTAAAATAACAATTACCAACCTAAGAATTCTTGAAACCTGGGATAGCCAGGGATTATTGAAAAGAGATCGCTAAAGTTTGAATCCATTTTCCTGAAATATTTTAAGTTTTTTCATCAAATATAAACTCTGCTTTTCAGTTGGAAGCTTTGAAGGTATCTGGGCAGCAACCTTTAAAATTCCGATGTCTTTTGTGCTTACAACTCTCTCTTTTATACCCCATTCTATCATCTTCTTCCATTTTAAGGGAGGGATGCTACAAACTTCTTTTTGAGCATCTATCCCATTGTCTGTTTTCTGCGTTTTAACTGCATTTTTTACCTCTTCTTTCAGATCTTTAGTTGACACAAGAACTGAGTCGAAATCTTCCGGCAAGGTAACCGACAAGCTATAAACTTTCTCCTTTAAGCTGTCCCAGCAGGCGTTCTTTTTACACCATTCAGAGATATTGGATACGCCTTCCGGTGGAGTTGAAATGTCATCCGAAACAATTTTTCCGACTATTTCTATCGATTTAACCAAGACTATTGGGGTTTCTTGATGCTTCCATATGTGAATAAAATCGATGGAAACATTTTTCAGTTTACAGTATTCTGATAACATCGCGAGTGTGTAATAAACGATATTAGCTCTGTATCCGCCTTGGTACCAAGGCTGACTTGAAATAAGTTTTTCCGTTTTTCTGAAAATTATAGCTCTTGCAATGACTGTTTTAAAATATAATTCATTAAAACGGTCTTGGTTGATAGCCCATTCTTTTCCTATTCGTTCTGCATATTTTGCAAAATTTTTCTGAGCTCCAAGATTTACAAATGTAGGTTTTTCATCCCAGACATTTTCAAATTTTGCGAGATCTGTTTTTGCAAACATCTGAGGTTTTGGGTATTCGGCCTTGAACTTCTTTTTTTCAGAAGATTTCATTTTTGATTGAGCATCATTATACTGTCCCCTTGCTCTTTCATAAAACCATTTTGTTTCTCTTATCTCTCCTTTTTTCAGGGGAGCCCAAAGCCGTCTTGAAAAATCTTCCATTCTAATATGGAAAGGATGATTTGAAAAGAAATCAGCTGCATTCACTTTGTTTTGAGTGTTAGCATATTCAGAAATCTTTGGAATAATTGTTTCACTTTTTTCATCATCAACGATAGAAAGTTTCATTTGAACAAATATTTTTTCAAGATTTGCATCATCTTTTCTTCTTGTGTGAAAAAGGGATGCTGTTGTTTGTCCACCATTGACTATCTGTAGATCCTTTATCTGGCTTATTGAAATCCCTCTTTCTGTTTTTTCAGTAACTATTTCCTTGGCTGTTGCTGTTATTCCATTATTGTATGCAAAAAACATTTCGGGATCGTGTCTGATGGTTGCTCTTAGCCCTTTATTAACATTGCTTCTTGCCTGCAAAAAACAACGGACGTTCTGTTCTAACAGCCTGCCACCATATCTGTCATAAAGATCTGCAATAATTTCCGCAGGCATTACAAGAAGATAGGATTCATAATCTGTGTTTTGAAGATGAGCCGGAAGGCAAGGTAGGCATTGATTATAGCGTTCTTTAAAATCGACAATAAGTTCTTCTTTAGATCCTTTTGATGTCTGATGCCTGAAAAATCTGGATATATCCCAAATATCATATGAAAAATGCCAGTTGTTATGGGTTTTATCTTCTATCTCTTGTATTCTTTCACAGTGATGTCCGGTTAGGTTTTTGCTTGCTGTAAGTTTTTTCGGTCTTTGACAATATTGTCCCCATTGGGATTATCCGGGACCTGATTTTGACCACTAATCAGTTCATTCAAAATTGTAGTCCGTAACTCTCGGACCCTTT
>JAAELK010000540.1 GCA_024226935.1 Desulfobacteraceae bacterium | reverse complement strand
GCTCTTAATTTGAAATCCTTGTTGTACCGTTTCAGTATTTGCTTTCCCATTTTCATGCTCCTTTATGTGTTTTTTGTTTATTACACATACGAGTGAAAATGTGTCTATTTTTTCAAAGAAAGATCATTGTTTTAAATAGATATGTTATGCTTCATGTGCCTATATAAAATTTTATTTGACATGAAAAGCACCCTCCCGAAAATCAGAGATGAATATCATTTTGACCCTTTTTTACAGGCCTTAATCTTAAATTTCATCATCAAGCGGGGATAACTTGAAAAGAACCTGATAAATACTTTGGATCAACACCCAATTTCTGTGTTGGCATTCAATTCCAACAGAACGTGCCGATAATCTAATTTTTCTTTATATTCAAGTTTAACAGTCTAATTTTTCTTTATATTCAAGTTTAACAGAATGTTTATTAATAATCAGTGTGAAGAGTGTAGCATAAATAAATTATATTTCAAAACTAAAATGCCGATCCCAATTTATTCAAGAGATCCACAAGCAAATAATTTCGGCCTAGGAGCTATTTTTGACCTTTTAATTCGGCAACTTCATCTTTTAATTTTTGAATCATATCTCCTTGCTATTTAATATAATCGATCAACTCTGAAACAATTGGAGATACTTTTTCTTTAGACATTTTGAGGATTTGACCCATGATTTTATGGGATATTTTCAGATATATCTGAAGTGTCGTCATAATGGGCCTTTTTAACTGAGACATTGAATACACTGATCATATCCATTAATTTTGAAGAAAGGTTGGACAAATCCATAGCATTTTGGTTCATTTGTGTGCTTCTTTTTGACATATCTTCTGCTACAGTATTAACACTTGAAATATCTTTTGTGATTTCAGATGATACCTGGGAACTCTGAACAACATTTTCATTAACTTCTCCAATCCCAGTGGAAGCCTGTCCTATATTTTGAGCCACTTCCGTTGCCATTGTTGATTGCTCTTCTACAGCAGCAGCAATATTGATGACAATCTCGTTCACATCAGCTATGACCTCTGATATTTTTATAACATCCATAACCGTATCATCAGTTGAATCCTGTATTCCAGCGACTTTTTCTTTTATATCCTTTGTTGCATTAGCAGTCTGTTCAGCAAGGCTTTTAATCTCACCTGCAACAACAGAAAAACCTTTGCCTGCTTCTCCCGCCCTTGCCGCTTCAATAGTAGCATTGAGTGCCAGGAGATTGGTCTGTTCCGAAATGTCGGTTATAACCTCCGTCACCTTGGAGATTGCCTGGGCAGACTTACCTAAGAGTTT
>JAAELK010000539.1 GCA_024226935.1 Desulfobacteraceae bacterium | reverse complement strand
TGTCAAATCTACTCATGGTTTTTTCCTTTAATCTGTTATGGGGATAACCGATTAAATTAATACCATGGGTAGATCCTTCAGGCATAGCCTTCTGACGATGACCACGCCCACAGGACGTGGTTTTTAATTTTTAATAAAGAAGGGGTATCCAATAACCCCCTTCTTTTATTAATCCGACTGAAATTAACGGCCAAATTTTATCTCAATTGGGGCTTTTTACCCAGTTTCCAGTAACCGAACGTAATTATCCAACTACACCAGGAGAACTTTAAGCATCTTGGCTCCCTTTTTTCAGGTTGAAAGCAAATAGTCTGAACATAACATCAATGATGTTTTTCATCATTTTTGGAAAGAAACAGGCCATTGAAATATTCGCTTATGGCACTGCCGTCAAATACCTATAACAAGTGTGTTCAACTCGGGCGCATCGAAAAAAGATATTATTGGCCGGGTGTTAAAGAATGTTAGCGGTGCTACTCGGGGATTATCCGCACCAGTCCATGAAATGCCGGAACATTTTAATTTAGTGGAGGATGAAGAGTGAAAGGAGAAAACGGTAAAGTGAAAAAGATTTCAAAATTAATCAAAAAAAGGTTTCAAAAATGGTTCTATGCTACTAAGGAACTGTCTGACAGAGTAAGCGAACTATCTGACAGAGCAAGCGAACTGAAAGCTGAAAAAGCATCATTACAAGAAGTCCTGGAAATAGCACAACGGGAAACTTTGACTCAAGGTGAACGAATCCGGGAAGCAAAAAATAAGGCGTACAGAGCAAAAGAATTTTCACGGCGGAAAAATAAGATAGACAGCCAGGCCATTGATGACAAACTGGAGATGCAAGGAACTTTGTTTCGGGCAAGGAAAGTTGCCAAGGCCCCGGCACCACTTTTACTTAATGTGAATGATGCGTTGGCTGGATTGCCAGCACCGCAAACAGATGGTGGGAAGGGAACGCAAAGCAATTTAATTACAAATGGGATGATAGAAGAAAAGGCCTGGCAGACCAGGCAAGAGGTTGTGGTCAGTGAAGAGGCGACGATTCTTAGAAAAATGTTAGAAGATAAAAATTTTTCCAATGTGAGTATCACAGATATTACAGGGAAAAAATTATTTATCAATTTCTCCACAGATGTAGCAAATGCCAGTTTTTCTTTTCATGGAGAATTTTCTAAGCAAGAGTCACCGCTTGAGATTTTCAATAAAATTAAAATAGAGCTTGAAGGTGCTAATGTTGAATATCGCCAGAGTTTGGTCTCCGAAGGCACAGGGGAAGAGTATGAGTACAGGGAGGGAGTGTCTGTTACATAAGGAAAAAAACTAAGCAAAAAAACTATAATTTTATACTCTTGAAAGGATCTTTTTTATGCTTGTTAAAACTAAAATTAGATGCAAAAAATGTTCTACAATTCGCCCAATCGAATATACCAGCGCCAATAGAATATACCCGATTCGAACAAAAGATTGGCTTGAAATTCGAGGCATCTGGTATTGTCCGGACTGCAAACCCATTTGGAAAGATCCGGCACAGGCAAAGCAGAAAAAAGAAGAGCATAAGCAAAAACTTACTGGACTGAACGGATTTGACAGATCTAAAAAAGAGCAAGAGATAAAACAAAAGCATGATGATCAGTGGGGTAGTTCCAGAATAATAGAGATAATACTTGGAGTAATCAAACATGAATGGAAAAACATAAGAATTAAAGATCATTGTGAAAAGTTAGATGACACGTCAAACTGCGGACGGACGGCACGGGCTGTCGCTCTGGTTCCCCTAAAAGCAAGAAAAGGAATAGTCCCCCTTAAAAATAAACTTCAAATGTATGCCGGTGATATAGATATGATACAGCCCATAAAAGGCGTAATCAATAATAATAAAAATATAATAGGATGGAACAAAGACACAACAAATTTTTTAAAAATAATAATGCCGGGATTCATAGCCAATAATAATGATATTAACCCCAAAAAGATAGAAAGATACGATAAGATGGAAGATCTGGAGATATTAAAGGAGTTGGATCAAAACCGTTTACTTTTTGTGTTTTGTGAAAATATATCACATGCCTGGGTATACGTAAAAATACGGCTATCCGGAGAGACTCACTGGCTGTACGGAGATGGTAATTGGGGAGCTTGGAATTTTTATTGGAGAGATACAAATAAAAATCATGTGGTTCAGATGTTGGAGACAATAAGGGATGCCAAAGATCTGCCTTACTTACCATGCAATCCCATAGGATTGTATAAATATGATCCTCCCCATGCCCCGTTCAAAAACCTGAACAATGGCACCACAACCAATAACATAAAACCTGAATTTAAGAAAAAATTACCCCAGCAAAAAGTAATTGCAAACCTGCCCAGCTTTCAGTTGAAGCTTCAAAAAGCCCCCTGTCCAGGAGTGACGATGGTAACCCGATTATTTGATATTTCCAAAGAGGTATAAACCCGGCCAACTGAAGGGATTGTAACTCCAGAAGATTGCTGGGCAGCCCTGAAAGGCCATTTCAGGACTGCCCAGTTGGCAATAATTATGAATAAGGAGACATAAATATGGAAGGATGGACGGATGAAGAACTAAAAAATAAAAAATTGATGGCACCTTGTGGGCTGTATTGCGGATTATGCGGTATTTATATTGCGACAAGAGATAAAAATAAAAAATTCAAAAATATTATGGGAAAGCTTTATGGAACAAAACCCGAAGCAACTGAATGTCTCGGGTGCATGCAACCCGATCCTCCAAAAAAATTATATGGCTATTGCAAAGATTGCAAAATAAGGGATTGTATAAAATTAAAAGAATACTATTCTTGCCACCAATGTGACGAATGGCCATGCGACTTGATAAAAAATTTTCCAATTATAACCGGTGCGAGAGTTATGAAAAAAACAATCCCGATATGGCGAGCAAAAGTCTTGGAACATGGTGATGAGAAAGGAAGTATAGAATGGGCCAGAACAGAATGTGAACGCTATCATTGCTCTTCATGTGGCAAACCTCTTTTCAGGGGTGCCCAACGTTGCAGGAACTGCAAAAAGAAAGTTGCTGATGAACTTGATGGAACTCTTGAACTCAAATTACCTATAATGGATTGATAAAAAACAGCAATTAGTCAGGTGGTTGCGGGGGCAACCCGGAAAAATCTAAATGTATGAAACAGATTAAAATGAACAAACAGCAATTATCTATAGATCGCCCATCCCACACAAGTTGATCCACCCTTGTTTTCGGCTAATACTTATGTTATCGGTAGCCATATGTTAACAAACCTCACCTACAGGGGATTTTCACCCCATAAGCTACACCCATGCCGGGCGTACATAAAAGCTTCCAACCGACACCGGAAGCTGGGCGGGTGAAGCGCAGTAAATATGTTCCCAACTAATTTTAAATTTCAGGTTCAACTTATATGAAAAATATACTTATTATTTTTGTAATATTTATTATGTCGGCCCAGGTGGTACAGGCAAGTGAAAATGGTTGCTTCACATCACTTTATAATGGCCAAATAGCTTGGAATGATAATGGTATATACTACTCTGAAGACAGTACACCCCGGAACATGTTAAATGACAAAATAGCCTGGAGATCAAACGATGAGATTCATATTTGGGATGATCAAAAAACAAAAAAGATATCCCAAAGGGGGCATAAACCATGCTTATATGCAAACAAAATTGTATGGAGTCAGACAAACGGAATCTACATGTGGGATGGAGCAAAAACAAAGAAAATAAGTGATAGTGGAGCCAACCCGGTTATTTACGATGGACAGATAGCCTGGAATGATAGGGGTATTTACTTCTGGGACGGCCATTGTACAAAAAAAATATCCCAAAGAGGGTATAGACCATGCATGGATGCAAACAAAATTGTATGGAGTCAAACAAACGGAATTTACATGTGGGATGGAACAAAAACAAAGAAGATAAGCGATAGTGGAGCCAACCCAACTATTCACAATGGGCAAATAGCCTGGAACGATAGAGGTATTTACTTCTGGGACGGCCATTCCACAAAAAAAATTTCTGATAAGGGAACACATCCAAGTATATATAAGGGTACAATTGCCTGGGAAAACCATGGAATTAATTACTGGGACGGCAATAAAACAATCAAACTTTACGATCGAGGAAGCTTACCATCAAATTATGCTGGAAAAATTGCCTGGATGTATCACGGTACAGTTTTTTTATGGGATGGAAAACAAAACTATACCATCGCAAATCGGAACCGACCAAAGAAAATTGGCCATTTTTCCATGACAAAGATATAATAAATATTTTATTGGGATAGCATAATCAAAGGATTGTAATGAAATCAGACAGTGAACATTGGGACAATATATTTTCCAAAACCAAAGATACAAAATTGGGGTGGCATGAAAAAGATACCTCCCAGACTTTTAAGTTATTGGATAAAATTCCTGATTTAGAAAAAGCCGCTATCTTTGTTCCTGGTGCAGGCACATCCATTCTAATAGAAGAGCTTATTCCCAGAGTGAGCAGCCTGATTCTTAATGATATCAGCAGTGAAGCATTAAATCGTTTAAAGCAAAAATCAAAGCAAGACTCTGAAAAAATTGTATGGCTTTGCCAAAATATTGCTCAGCCGTTTAAAAAGTCCATACCGGAAGTTGACATATGGATCGATAGGGCTGTTTTGCATTTCTTAACCGATGAAAATGATATCAAAGGGTATTTTAAAAATCTAAAGTCAATTCTTAAAATAGGTGGCCATGCACTATTTGCAGAATTCTCATTAACAGGTGCGTCTAAATGTGCTGGTTTAACGCTCCATAAATATTCCATTGAAGAACTATCAATAAATTTAGGTTCATCCTTTAAAATCGTGTCTCATTTTGACCATACGTATATAAATCCTTTTGGTGATCCAAGACCATACATTTATACTTTATTTAAAAGAGCAAAGTAACAGACAAAAAAAGTCCCCCACGAAAGTGAGGGACTTTTTTTTCAGTATGACAACACTATTCCTGATATGCTCCTGCGGAGTAAGTCAGTTCGTAGCTGTGGGAGTAAATTTCGATGAGGTTTCCGAAGGGATCTTCGCAATATACCATGCGATAGGGCTTTTTGCCCGGGTAGTATTCGCGTACTGGCATTCGCTGTTTGCCTCCGTTTTCTACGATCTTGGCTGCCAAACCCTCGACGTCCGGGTCTTGTACGCAAAAGTGAAAGACACCTGTTTTCCAGTATTCAAAGTTATTTTCCCGTTGCTCGGCGTTTCGAAACTCAAAGATTTCGACACCAATCTTGTCACCCGTGGACATGTGGGCGATACGAAAACTTCCCCAGCCTTCGCCAAAGACATCGTTACACATCACGCCGATGGCAGATTCGTCGGCAACTATCTTTGTAGGCGGCATGATCACGTACCATCCAAGGACGTTGGTGTAAAAATCCACGGCCTGCTCCAGATTTGTGACGGATAATCCTATATGTGAAAAGGTTCTTGGGTATGTCATTGTTGTGCTCCTATATAAAATAGTTTAATGTTTGGTGGTGCGCTCAATTATGATATTAAAATAAACCATTGAAAATGAAGGCGCAAGAAGGCACCTTTTTGTTCGATACGAACCAATTTGTTCGCATTGCTGGTGGACGTGGGATAGCCGGATAATTTTTTTTTGAGAGGAGAAGCTAAAATGATCGAATGGAACGGCCGGGAATATCGCTGTCCTGTGGAAGTTGCCATGGATGTACTCAGCGGCAAATGGAAATGCCTTATGCTGTGGCATCTTCATGATGGACCCAAGCGGTACAAACAATTGGAAAGAATCGTTCCCGGGGTCAGCCAGAAAATGCTGACCCAGCAACTCAAAGAGCTGGAGCGGGACGGTTTGCTGTTCAGGACCGTTTACCCACAAGTTCCGCCACGGGTGGAATACACACTGACCGATCTTGGTAACAGTGCATTTCCGATCCTTGAAATGATGCACTCGTGGGGTATCAACCAGCTGGGTCTCGTTGATCAACCGGAATAATCAAACAGCCTGGGGTTTAACACCCCAGGACCTGGGCTATCGTCATTGCCAACGGCATGATAGGCCTTTCCATGTTAAATACTGTATTTGTTGGTGCTCTTATGGAAGATAATAAAAAAAGGATTGAAAATAAAGATGACCGATAATTCTAAGATCAGTCCAACCGCCATCATGCGTAATGCATATGCTGTTTATCCATCTTTTGCCATGCTTGCCGGAATGCAACTTGATGTATTCACGCCATTAAAAGACAAACCCAGAAATGCCAAAAGCCTGGCTGGGGTTTTGAGGGTCAGGGAAAGCAAGTTATCCCCCTTACTCTACGCTTTGGTATCGGCAGATCTTCTCACCGTTGAGAACGAAATTTTCTCCAACACCCCAGAGGCCGACACCTTTCTGGTTAAAGGTCTTCCAGCATACATGGGAGGGCTGAATACATTTTATAATGATTTATGGCATGCTACTCTTAATACAGCTGAAAGCATTCGAACCGACACCCCCAAAGCAAAGCATGATTGGTCCACACTGCCAGGAGATGAGTTGGTCAAATATTTTTCTGGGCAATATCCTGGGAGCCTGCGGGCAGGAAGGCAATTTGCTCAAAAAATCGATTTTGGCAAGACAAACCGCCTGATAGATGTGGGAGGAGGAGCAGGCGGAGTCTGTGTGGGAATATGTGAAGCATACCCAAAAATAGAAGCAACCCTGGTGGACCTGCCCCAGGTTATATCCATTTCAAATAACTTTATATCAGAAGCAGGTTTGGCTGACAGGATCACCACAATGGGTATAGACCTGATACACAACACACTTGAAGGTAGCTATGATGTTGGAGTGCTAAGAGGCCTTATCCAGGTCATGAAACCCGAACATGCAAAAAAAATACTGAAGAGTGTTTTCCAGGTTATCGAACCGGGCGGCCATATCTATATTATAGGCTGTATTCTCGATAACACCCGCTTGGCCCCGCCAGTCTCAATGGCGTTCAGCCTGGTTTTCCTTAATGTCTATGAACAAGGAGGAGCTTACACTCAAAAACAGCACCATGACTGGTTAGAAGAAGCCGGGTTTACAGATATTTCAACTCAACTTGGAGTCATGTCCGATGGAACAGGAATTGTTTCAGCTCGTAAACCTTGCAATGCCAACTTATAAAAGCGTTTTAACTGTTCGCTGTAAATGACTTTAACTTAATATATAAGGAATGAAAATGAAACAAAATCTGAACACCCAGGTAAACAGTGAGAATAGTATTCTGGGGGAAAAAATAGATTTTAATGGTGAATTTGCCAATGAATATGATGACATCGCACATAAAGCAATACCAGCTTTTCATTCTATTTATGAGTTAACTCAACATCTTCTGAGGAACAAACTTACCAAAGAGTCAAGGATATTAGTTGCAGGTGCCGGAACAGGAAAAGAGATAATTGACTGTTCACAGAATAATCCCCATTGGTCGTTTACCGGGTTTGACCCGGCAGAGCAGATGCTTTCAATAGCAAAAAAAAAAGTGGCCGCCGCTTTTCTGGAAAACAAAATATCTTTTATCCAGGGCATAATTGATGATGTAACAAAAAAAGAGTTTGACGCAGCTACATCTATTCTGGTTATGCACTTTCTACCCGATGACGGTACAAAATTGAATTTTCTAAAAGGCATTGCAGACAGATTAAAACCCGGTGCTCCCATAATTCTTGTTGACCTTGAAGGAGAGATAGGTTCAGATGAATATAATACTCTCAGTGGTGCATGGAAAGATCAGCAGATCTTTAAAAGAAGTGAAATCAATAGGGTTAATGAAGAGTTTGCATTACGGGAAAAAGAGGTTTGTATCATACCGCAAAAACGCATAGAATCACTATTGGAAGAAGGGGGTTTTATTAAAATCCATAAGTTTTTTAAAGCCTATCTCTTTGGCGGTTATGTGGCGGAAAAAAAATAGTATTAAAACTAAAAACTTAAGGGGGTAAAAATGATTCTTACCGCGAAAACCTATGCGCAGACATATAAGGCTTTCCAGTGGAATATCCCCGAATATATTAATATGGGGGTCGACATCTGTGACAAGTGGGCCTCCAAAAAATCCCGGTTGGCACTGGTTTACCAAGACCCGCAAGGAAAAAAACATAAATATACCTTCCATGATTTAAAAAAACTTTCTAACAAATTATGCAACGGTCTTCAGGCCTGTGGACTGAAACGAGGCGATCGCATTGGCGTTTTTCTTCCCCAATGCCCGGAAACGGTTCTTGCTCATATTTCTGCCTATAAATTGGGGGCCATTGCCATCCCCCTTTTTACACTATTCGGCACTGATGCTCTCTCCTACAGACTCGAAAACAGTGAAGCTGCAGCTATCATAACAGATTTTCAGAACCTGCCAAAGATCCTTGAAATAAGAGATGATTTGCCAAACCTGCAAATGGTCATAATTATTGATGGGACCCCCCCTGACAATGTTCTGGGCTTTCAAGAGTTAATAGAAAAAGGGTCCGAAAATTTTACGCCGGTCAAAACCAAAGCGGAGGATCCGGCTTTAATTATCTATACATCGGGCACTACAGGGAATCCCAAAGGAACCCTCCACGCCCACCGCACCCTGCTCGGGCATCTGCCAGGGGTGGAATTTCCACATAACTTTTCCCCTCAAAAAAATGATTTTTTCTGGACTCCAGCAGATTGGGCCTGGATAGGCGGACTTATCGATGTGCTGTTGCCAAGTTTATACCACGGGATTCCGGTCCTGGCACATCGTGGTAAAAAATTTGATCCTGAAGAAGCGTTTCACTTGATTGCAAAATATAATATCAAAAATACATTTATGCCACCCACAGCGCTTAAACTCATGCGTCAGGTTAAAGACCCCAAAAGTCGCCACTCCTACCAGATGCGAAGTATTGCAAGCGGCGGGGAAACTCTGGGTGAAGAACTGCTGGATTGGGGTAAAGAGACATTCGGAATCACAATAAATGAATTTTATGGTCAGACTGAATGTAACCTGGTTGTCGGCTGCTGTTCCCAGGTGATGAAAATAAAACCAGGTTCTATGGGACTTGCTATCCCGGGCAGGATCGTGGATATAATTGACAAAAACGGTAACCCTGTACCTGCCGGGACAATTGGAGAAATTGCAGTTAAACAACCCAATCCCGTGACATTTCTCGGATACTGGAAAAATCCGACTGCGACAAAAGCTAAATATATCAACCAATGGCTGCTGACAGGAGACAGGGGAAAAAAAGACGAAGAGGGTTATTTCTGGTTTAATGGCCGGAAAGACGATATAATCACAAGCTCAGGTTACAGAATCGGACCTAATGAAATTGAAGAATGCTTAATGAAGCACGCTGCCGTTGCCATGGTTGCGGTCATTGGAAGCCCTGATTCCGTCAGAACTGAAATCGTAAAAGCCTTTATCGTATTAAACTCTGAAACTGTTCCCTCGGCGGAACTCAAAGACGATATAAAAGCCTTCGTCAAGAATCGACTTTCAGCCCATGAATATCCAAGGATAATTGAATTTATCAAAGAAATGCCCATGACGATCACCGGAAAAATCATGAGACGACAACTCAAAAAGCTTGACCAATCAAGCAAAGAAGAGATTTAATTATAAATTAGAACAAAATTTCCTTGCTCCTTATAGTAGGGTTTTCAGGATGCCCGGCAGGGGCTTTCAGATGAGGTCATTTTCAATAGATAAAGTCGGATTTACATGCTCAGGTTTAGATCTTAAACCATGGGCAAATCAGTTTTTCCAACAAATTGACCAGTTCATTGATTATCACACCCAATAAACTCATGCCAAAAATTCCTGTAAACATAGCATTATAATCCATGAGACCCCAAGCATCCATAATTAAATAGCCCAGCCCCTGATTAGTAGCAAATGACTCAACAAAAAACAGCACAGCCACACTAACACCCGTGTTAAGCCTTAATGCTGTAAAACCGTATGGCAATGAGGCCGGTATCAATCCTTCTCTGTAAAGTTGCCAGGGATTTGCTCCTAATGAACGAATTGATTTGAGATATTCCTGATTAATTCCTTTCACACCATCTCTGGTAGTAACCAGAACCTGATAACCCAAAATCAAACTAATGATTAATATTTTTGAAGTATCCCCTAAACCAAAAATCAGCAATACAACTGGAAGAAATACGATTTTTGGAATGGGGTAAGTCAATTGGACGAATGGGCTTATCATGTGATCAGCTGTTTTTGAGTATCCCATGACAATCCCAAGGGGAAAGCCAACACTCCAGGCAATAAATATGGCAGCGAATACTCGGTATGCACTGGCAAAAAAATGATGCCAGAAATCAGTTGTCATCAGTGCAAAACCAAAGGCTTTCAATACACTTTCCGGGGCTGGAAAAACAATAGGTGACAGGACTACGGAGATCATCTTCCATAATGATAGTAAGACAATCATCGTATAAATGTAGGGCCGAACAAATCGTAAAATTGAGTTCACCAGTATTTCTCCATGCTAGCCCTGATCTCTTTAATTAAATTGTAATATATATCGGAATGACGATGATCAGAAATGCAAAAACCGGGATTGCTGAACCTGGCCATAAGTTTAGCCGGTTTTCCTGCCAAAATATAAATTTCCTTTCCTAAAAAAACGGCTTCTTCTACACTATGCGTCACTAAAATAAAAGGAACTTGTTTGTGATACCAAATTTGCAGCAACGTATCTTGTAACTTTTCTCTGGTTATCGCATCCAGGGCAGAAAATGGTTCATCCATTAATAAAAGTTTAGGTTCCATTATGTAAGCTCTGGCGATTGCTATGCGTTGTTTTTCACCACCGCTCAGTACATCAGGATAATCGTATTTTCGATCTTCCAATCCCAATTGTTTGAGTAACCGAATCGATTTTTGATAACTTGTTTTTTTAGAATAACCTTTAATTTTAAGCCCAAGGGCTACATTATCAAGGTTGGTTTTCCAAGGAAGCAGTCCATAATTTTGCAAGATAAAGGCAATATCAGAAGTGGGATTTTCAACTAATTGTTGGTCCAATTTGACAAAACCGGAATCAGGATGAGTCATCCCTGCAATGATATTAAGCAATGTCGTTTTTCCGCAGCCCGATGGACCCAATATAACGATGGAGCCAGTATCTTTCATTTGAAAGCTGATATCATCCATTATTATTTGCTCATTAAACGCAATACGTATATTTTCTATTTCTAACATTGAAAACCATTTATCTAATAAGCTGTTGGTATGGAATTTTTTCCTTTAAATATCCTTTGTTCACCATCCATTGCTGTACTGAGGAAATTTCTCTTTCAGAGGGAATTTGTGGCATGGGAAACTGATAATTTATAAATTTATCAGCAAGAGATTGAGGAATACGACAGGTTTTAATCATTAATTCTTTGTATTTTCCAGGATGCTCTTTCAGGGCTTTAACAGCTTTTGCATAGGCTTTTAAAAAATTTTGTTTTAAATGAAGCTTTGATTGATTAAGGCTCAACACCGTCAGTGGAATATCTAATTGTTCATCGGTAATCAATAATTTTGCACCTTTGGATTCAGCGATGGTTAGTAATGGCTCAGGCAATATAGCTGAATCAATTTTTCCGGCGGCTAACAATTGCATGCGCACGGGTAGCTGTTGAATTTCTTTTGGCACAAGAATAAATTTTTTAGCCAATGCTTGGGAGTGAAATTGATCCAGTAAATATTCGATAATAGACCCTTTGGAAATTGCAACATCAATATGGTGAGAATTTTCCCCGTTATATTTTGAAGATAATAAAAGTCCAAACATTCGTTGCCCAGGTACAGTATAATAGGAAACAGTCAAAATTTTTACCGGAATACCACTTTGCACCAGCAACAACGTCGCAGGAATATCACCAAAGCACCCGTCCAGCTGATTACTTTGCATGGTGATATTTCGCTCCATTGCGCTTGAAAAACGTACCAGTTTGACATCCAACCCAACTTCCTTAAAAAAGCCTTCTGCCTTTGCAACTTGTAATGGCAATGTATCAATAACCGGCAGGATACCTATTTTTATACTTTCTGCCTGTGAAACAAAGGGTAAAAAAAATATCAAAAAAAGACAAATAACGAATAATTTCTTATGACTGTGCATGTTGGTTCTCTATTCCATTTAACACTCGATAAACCAGTTTTTAAAAATTGACATAGAATTGCAATGTCAGTTATTATCTCCATGCTAATAACAAGCTTTATATTTGAGCGAGGGTGTGGTCTTATGTCGCCCCCATGGTCTTAGATTCATATGTTTAGTTGA
>JAAELK010000538.1 GCA_024226935.1 Desulfobacteraceae bacterium | reverse complement strand
GCATCGGCAGGCTGGGCCAGGAAAAAATTTAATATTCCCGATCCGGTGGAAGGGGAAGAACTTCTGGAAGAAAGTCAGGCGGCAAAACCTGCCACGGCTGAAAACAGATCCCTGGCCATGAACCGGGATGAAAGGCATCCGGACGAACTGGAAGAATTAGCCGATGGAATGGCAGCGGACTGGAAGCCTGTAATAGAACCCATAATCAATCCGGTCCTAGAACTGGCAGACAAGGCCGGATCCTATGAGAAATTCCAGGCCGGATTGCCTGGGTTGCTGACCCAGATGGATCCGGAAGAACTGATAAAAAAACTTGCCCAGGCCACATTTACCGCCCGGGGAATGGGGGATGCTACAGATGCCTGATTCCTATCACCCGGGGCCGGTGCCCAAAGAGGCCCTGGAGTATTTCAGGGCCAAGGGATTTAAAATCGGTTTTGATTACCGGGACGTGTGGAAAGCCGAGCATGCCAATGCTTTTACCGTAGCCAAGGCCATGGAGCTGGATCTGCTTGAAGATATCAGAGCAGCCGTTGACCAGGCCATCGAAAGCGGAGAAACCTTTGCGCAGTTCCGCAAGAATCTTGAACCCATATTAAAAAAACGGGGCTGGTGGGGAATACAGGATGTGGTTGATCCCAAGACAGGTGAAACCATTGAAGCGCAATTGGGATCCCCCAGGCGGCTTAAAACCATCTACCGGGCCAACATGAGAACGGCCCGGGCAGCCGGGCAATGGGACCGTGCCCAACGGACCAAAAAATACCGGCCCTATTTTTTATATTCCCTGGGACCTTCCAGGGTCCACCGGGATCTGCATTTGTCCTGGAGCGGACTTGTTTTGCCTGTGGATCATGAATTTTGGGACAGCCATTTTCCACCCAACGGCTGGGGCTGCAAGTGCCGGATCCGGCAGATAAGCAAGCAAGAGGCCCAGCGCCTTGGGGGTGTGAGCCAGGCTCCGGTGATCCAGATGCAAGAATGGAAAAACAAACGGACCGGGAAAACGGTTTTCATTGCCCAGGGCATAGATCCTGGATGGGATTATAATCCGGGTAAGGGCCGGGATAAAAATTTGAACAGTCTCTTGGAGGAGAAGTTCAAAGCTGCTCACCCCGACGATGCCAATGCAGCAAAAAAGATCTGGCAGGAAAAATCCAAATAACAGCCAAAATTTACCCGTATAAGCCTTGAAGTATGTCGTTATTCATGGCAAGGCCTGATTTGCCCTTAAAAATGATTTTCAGGCCATTCACGGTATAGTTTTACTCCTTTTCCTTATCGCAATCGCGTCCTCTTGTTTAAAAAAACATAAGTTATTATATTCAAACGCTTGAAATACCCGCCTTTATCCTTTGCTGATAGATCAAAGGGCATGGATAAGTCAAATACCCAAAAGTTAAAAATTGCCTTGAATGTTCGATTGCCCCAGGACGGCACAGTGCCCGAATGGGTGGAGCTGATACCGGTTGGTGATGTAGTCGTTGGCAGAGATAGACGCCGGTGGATAAATCCAACTCCCGAAGAAGTGGTGGAGGCTTTCCAGAAGAACGGGGCGGATCTGCCCATTGATTGGGAACATGCCAGCGAACATAAGGCTCCCAAGGGAGAACCAGCCCCGGCAGCGGGATGGATTAAGGCAATGGAAATCAGGGACGGTGCTATCTGGGGACGGACCGAATGGACGGATGACGGTGCCGATGATGTGAAAAACAAGCGGTATCGTTATCTGTCCCCGGTCTTTTTCTACACAAAACAGGACCGCCGGATTATCAGCATCACATCGGCAGGGCTGACCAATCAACCCAACCTGTATTTGACGGCATTGAACAGGCAGACAACCCAAAACGAGGAGACAAACATGGAATTGCTCAAAGCATTATGCAGACTTTTGGGGCTGGCCGAAGATACCACCGAGGGCAAGGTGGTGGAAGCGGTAACAGCCTTAAAAGGTGACTTGGCCACCGCAAAAAACCGGGCCGAAACCCCGTCCCTGGAAAAGTTTGTGCCCAGGGGGGACTATGACGCGGCCCAGGTCCGGGCAACCAACGCAGAACAAAAGCTCAAGGACCAGGACGCAAAAACCCTGGGTGATGAGATCGACACTGCCATTAACCAGGCCCTGACAGACGGCAAAATCACCCCGGCAAGCAAGGATTATCACACCGCACAGTGCCGGACAGAGGGCGGACTGGACAGATTTAAGGAGTTTGCAAAAGCTGCTCCGGCCATGGTCAAGGATTCTGAGTTGAAAGACAAGGATCTTAATCAGAACAAAGGATCTTTGACAACTGAGGATAAGGCGGTGTGTCGGCAATTGGGCATACCTGAAGATGATTACCTCAAAACCAAAAAGGAGGTCAAATAATGACGACCATTGTGACTCCGGCTGTTTTACAGGCTCTTATGGTGGGCTACAGCAAATTGTTCCAGACAGGCCAGACCATGGCCGCGTCCCAATTCTTAAAAGTGGCAACCAAGGTTCCAAGTTCCGGCAAATCCACTACATACGGGTGGCTGGGTAAATGGCCCGCTTTTCGTGAGTGGATTGGTGAGCGTGTGATCAATCAGATGGCTGCCCATGCCTATAGTATTGTGAACAAACCCTTTGAATCCACCATCGGTGTGGATCGGGATGATATTGAAGACGATGAGATCGGCGTATATGCTCCTTTGTTCCAGGAGATGGGCAGGGCCGCTGAAGTATTTCCAGATGAACTGGTATTTCCACTACTGGATGGTGGTTTGACAGCCGAATGCTATGACGGGCAATATTTTTTTGATACTGATCATCCTGTATATGCCAAGGCTGATGGCACAGGCGCTGACACTTCTGTCTCAAATTTGATCGAAGGTGCAGAGCCTGCATGGTTCCTCTTGGATACCACCCGCGCCATAAAGCCCCTGATTTATCAGGAGCGTAAACCCATGAAGTTTGAGCGCATGACTGACTCCAAGGATGAACAGGTCTTTATGAACAAGCAATTCCGCTATGGTGTGGATTGCCGAGCCAATGCCGGGTACGGATTCTGGCAGATGGCTTTTTGTTCCAAGGCAGTTCTTAATGCCGACAATATCTGGGCTGCCCTGGAAGCCATGAAAGATTTCAGGGCGGACGGCGGGAAGAAACTGGGTATTCGTCCCAACATGCTTGTTGTGCGTTCCGGTCAGGAAAAAACGGCTGAAGAATGCATGAAAGAGATCGTTAAAGGCGGAGAAACCAATACTCTCCACGGCAAACTGGAATTGCTGGTTCCGGACTGGATATAACCCCTTAATCATTTGGAGGAAACACAATGTCCGTAATCATACGATCAAGCAAAGACTGGTTCCGCCGATGCGGCGTAGCCCATAAAAAAGAGCCGGTTACCTGGCCGGATGAGCAGTTTACTAACAAAGAGTTGAAACGTCTCAAGGCTGAGCCAAAAATCAGTGTTGAGATTGTCCAGGACACAAAGGGCAAAACCAATAAAACCAAAGGCAAGGATCAAGATTAATGGCCTATGCAACCAAACAAGATATTGACGACAGGTACGATGATGTCAATTACCCCATGATGCCGGATCCGGGAAACCAGGATGAAGAGATCGTTGATGAGGCAGCCATCGAAAAAGCCCTGGCCGATGCAGCCGCCGAGATTGATCCGTACCTTGCTGTCAAGCACAGCCTGCCCCTGGCTGATCCACCGGAGATTCTTGTCCGGTTGTCCGTTGATATTGCCCTTTACCGGATGGTTGCTGATGCCCTGGGCAACACTGAAGAACGTCGGCAGCGGTATGAAGATGCCTTAAAAACTCTGGAACGGATTTCATCCGGTACCATGGTCCTGGGCATTGAAGAAACCGAAGCCAGTCCCAATGGTGGGGTTACTGTTTCAGGCCCTGGACGTTTGTTTTCCCGTAGCACTATGGCAGGTCTTTAGATGGCAGGCGTCGGCATTGTCATAGATGGGGAGTTTGCCCGGCTTGCAGAACGGCTGGAACGGTTAGCCGAACTTGAGCTGGGTGAACTCCTGGATCTTGTGG
>JAAELK010000537.1 GCA_024226935.1 Desulfobacteraceae bacterium | reverse complement strand
CTTTCGCACTCCTGTGTGTTCTGTCACAACCGGAAGGAGTGCGAGACCTCTCGGAAACATAACCTATTGATATTAAAGCTAATTTTTACACCAAAATCAGAATCTCAATCCCTTTCTGCCAGTGCCGACAAAGCTCTCGGAAATCATATACACCATCCTGAATCAGAAGCCAAAACTTTTTAGTGTACCATAAACTGCTCTCTCATTGCAAATCAGCAAATAGCCGATATTTTTATTATATATGCGATATTTCCTGTTTTTGGGCCTGTATTCCCTCATATCGGATTGAAAACAGGGATAATCGCCGAATTCCGGGCTTTACGGCCCTCCGGTTTTACTGTATGCTGTCAAAAGTATCTTCTGCAAAGGTTTTCCCGGATCACCGTCCCCGGGAAAAACTGTGCCGGGAAAGGAGGCAAAACCGAAAATGCCGAATACCGAACTTCACGCCCGTGCTGATGCCGGGGCTGACGCCGGCCCGTGTTGTAAAGAGTCTGATTACAAAGGGCCGACAGTCATGTCCCATGAAGAATACCTGAACCGCCTGGGGACTCATATTGAATCCCATAAAAATGACCCTTATTTTTCTGATGTCCCCGGCAGTTACAAAAAACAGCTTGCTGTTATTACAAATATTAACCTGGACCCTGTGATCCCCCTTCTTCAGAGAATTTATTCCCCTTCGGGGCAGGGTGCCCCGCGCGACCCCGGGTGTATGCTGCGCTCCATGAT
>JAAELK010000536.1 GCA_024226935.1 Desulfobacteraceae bacterium | reverse complement strand
CACTGACAAGCGAGCCGGTATGCGTCACAACTGTGTCAGCACTGCCGTCAAAGACAACTGTCGTCGATCTGCTGTCCTCCTGAATCATGCGAATCTTTTCAGCAACTGCATTGTCTAATGACAGCAGTGTCCGTATTGGAAGAGTCCCATGACAGGGTATTTGTAAGAGTTGCCAAAACAACATCCCGATCAAGACGTTCTTCTTCCACACAATCTCCGAAGCAGCTCTCCCGTAACCATTC
The DNA here is from genome assembly GCA_024226935.1 of Desulfobacteraceae bacterium. GTDB lineage: Bacteria > Desulfobacterota > Desulfobacteria > Desulfobacterales > Desulfobacteraceae > NBML01. The sequence goes on along the minus strand of JAAELK010000536.1, from coordinate 2,054 downwards.
ACTCCCCCCTATTATTCTGAAGGAATACCGGGAGGTTTTATGCCTTTTCGTCCGAGGGCGATTGTCTGAGCAATATATGCCCAGGGGTCCTGATTACGCAGCCTGCATGTTTCGATAACACTCAGCAGAGCAGCGTATGCCCGACTGCCTTCGGTCGTTCGGGTGCCGAAACTGATTCGTCGCGAAATAACCGCATGCCTCAGCGCCCGTTCCGCTTCATTATTGGTTGGCGGGAGTTCCGGATTTTTGACGAACGCCACCACCGCATCCCAGTCATTCAGAATTTCACGGGAAAGTGCTCTCAGTTTGGGATGATCTTCTTCCGCTCCCAGGTTGCAGGCCTTTTTTAACCGGGCGAGGACAGGGCTGCATTTCCTTGTGGCGCCCTCGCCTTCTTCGGCCATGATTTTTATGAGCCCCCTGAGTTCCCTTAAAAACCAGTCACCCATTTTTCGGGCTTTTTCATCCACTGCGCCCGTAAGAGCAACGGCTTTCCGGATCAGATGCGCAAGGCATCTCTGTCGTTTTTCATGAGAACGGTACGCTCCGTAGCCGTCGGTTATCAGCCAGCCGAGAAAAGCTTCCGTGACCAGTTTCAGCAGTTCTTCCTTCTTCCGGGTTCCGATTATATATACCGCTGTAAGTTTTGAAATCGCCACCCACAGCCATTTCATACAACCCTTTTCATACCAGGGCGTTTCATCAACATTCAGTATATCCTCTTTTTGTAACTCTTCTGTCAGCTCTTCCACAACAGGAAAGCAGGCAATTCCTGCTTCCCTTACGCATCTGTCAACTGTTCCCACCGAAAGTTCCGTGTTCAGCCAGTATGCAATGAATTCTCTGATTTTTGCCCGGGACATCCGGTAAAAAACTGACAGCGCAGCTATGAAACTCGCCAGCACAGGCCCGACCATCACGTACTCCGTCAGTTTCAGATCCTTCTTCCGACCTTCTTCTGACGAAACAAAACCCTCACCGGGACAGGCCTTTGTCTCATGTCCGCAGACGCAGACAACGGCATAATAATGCTGAAGAGTGCAAGATATGCGAATCCCTGAGGAAGTTTTCTCAAGTTCAAAAACATAATATCCCATATACGGATGACTTCCGTCAGGAACAACAAGTGCCTTATTGCAGACCGCACACTGTTCGGGATAATGCGGAACTGTATATTCAGGCACAGGGGTCTCGGAGCGCCAAAAACCCTGTGAACCCGGCTGCCTTCCGGGAGAACGCTTTTCTGTGCCGGGTTGCTGACCGTCCCCGCCGGCCTGCTTTTTTTCATCCTTTTCCCGGGTATCTTTTTCATCCTTTTCCGAGGCATCTTTTTCATCTTTTTTTACCGGGGTATCTTTTTCATCCTTTTCCGAGGCATCTTTTTTTACCGGGGTATCTTTTTCATCCTTTTCCAGGGTATCTTTTTCATCCTTTTCCAGGGTATCTTTTTCGTCTGATTCCCCCGGGGCCGGATTGTCTTTATTATCTTTTTCAAAGGGATTGTCGGATGACGGCGGTCTGGAACTGTTGCGGGAGTTCTGCTCAAGCCGTTCAAGCAGTTCTGTTCCGAAATCGGGCAGATTACATGCCGCTTCCACCAGACACTCATGCTCCAAAGACTGAAAATAAGGGCGGCTCATCTGCGCAAGGTCATCTTTTGTTAATTTTAATCGTCCCATAAATAATACTATAATCATTATGAAAGTATTGTGCAACATTTTTTTTGATATTTAAAGGGGGGGATGTGAATGGTTACGTCAGTTCTTTCAATCCAATATTTTTCATAATTGCAATTAACCCATCCTTTCGTCTACAAAATTTGCATAAATCGTTGTCAACATACATAACAGCTTTTTTTGTTTTAATTGCTTTGTTAAATGCTTGTTGAAGAGCATCGGTTTCAGCATGTCCAAATTGAAAGTTATTAGCATTAACTGTTACTTTTTGACCGTGTGCACTCATTCCGTAAATTTGTTCTCCATTAATATCTAATCGAGCAAGCGTTCCACCATCTGGGACTCTTCCACCCTTTGCAGGAATTCCACCAAGCTCCT
>JAAELK010000535.1 GCA_024226935.1 Desulfobacteraceae bacterium | reverse complement strand
TAAAACATTCAAAGGAAGCGTGAAAACAAAAAGACTAAATGCAGCAATGGACCTAAAATACCTGGAGGAGGTCATTTTCAAATGATCTATGCAGTTAGCAACTGCATAGGAACTTTGTAAATATTACTTGCGTTGGCCCTGCAGTTATGCTGTTTTAGCTTTTATGGAATCGGTTTTGATGGTATAGTTCGGATTAAATCCAGCCATGTTAAATCAGGTGTCGGTGATGATATGAAGAGTGGTCGGCTTCAATCAGCCGGTGTCTATGTTAAAGCATGGTGTAATTGTTGTGTAAAGTTCAAATCCGCTCTGTTTTTCTATATTGTTTTTTTGTATCTCTATTGATTATTTCCGATAAAATTCTATTTTCATTACAACCTCTCTGGTGTTCCGAATTCAAATTTTGAAAGCCTGATGCCTACTCTGCTTGATAGTTTATCAGCAACAATTAAGTGATTGTTAATAAAGGATAATACAATCAAGAAAGGAGTCGGTAATGAAAAAATCCACACTGGTCATGCTAATTTTAATTGTACCATTTACCCTTTTTTTATGTGGCAGCAACTGGGAATATAGAGATAAAAATGCTGATATCGTAACCGATGTAATTGAGAATCAATATCTTGTGAAATTTAAAACCTCAGCACTATTGGGTAAATCCCAGGCCAGGTCTTTTTTTTCGCAAAAATTAAAAAAGATAGGTTTTAATGATGGGATTATTCACGAGTTTAAGCTATTGAAAAATGTGGTTCAGGTTCAGCTGAATCCGGATCTTTTGAAAATATTTAAAACCAGTTTTGAAGGTCAGATCGAATATATGGAACCTGTGCATCTTATTTTTGTTCCAGTTCCCGGTGAAATTATCGGTGAAGTTGAAGAGCCAGCCCGGAATTTGAGCTTATTTAAAGATCTGCCACCGGTTTCTTCCAAGCAATGGGGGCTTGAGGATGAAGATGATGTGGATGTTGATATACTGACAGGTTGGGCGGTTACAACTGGAGACGCCGGTGTTGTTGTAGCAGTAATAGATTCGGGTGTGGATTATGAGCATTATGCTCTTGCAAACCATATCTGGGTAAATTCTGATGAAATTGCAGATAATAATCTGGATGATGATAATAATGGGTTTATCGATGATACCATGGGATGGGATTTTTATTATTCCGATAATATTCCAAATGATGGAACCAGCCATGGTACACATGTAGCTGGAATTATTGCAGCAAATGGAAATTTTACAACAGGAGTTGCACCGGGTGTTACTATTATGCCCCTTAGATTTATAGGTTCTACGGGAACCGGAAGTACGGCAGATGCTGCAAGGGCCATTGAATATGCCATTGAAAATGGTGCAGATATCATAAACTGCAGCTGGGGCGGGGGAAGTTATTCAAATACCCTTAAGGCTGCTCTTGAACAAGCTGAAGACGCAGGCCTTCTTGTCGTAACATCAGCCGGTAATGACGGATTAAATCTGAATAACACAACAGCCTATCCGGCCTCCTACGATTTTGATAATCTTATTTCAGTTGCTTCCATAACCCAAGGGGGTAGTAAAATGGACAGCAGCAACTATGGCAGCACCGTGGTTCACATTGCAGCTCCCGGTAACGGTATTTACAGCACCAAAATAAATGATACCTGGGGGTATTTGTCAGGTACTTCAATGGCCTGTCCCTTTGTCTCTGGTATTGCGGCACTTATAAAATCTAAAACCCCTCAATTTTCCTGTGTTGAGATAAAAAATATCATGATGGATAATGCAAAATATATTTTTGGAGTCGAAGGTAAGGTTATAGCGGATGGCATTGTCAATGCCGGTAACGCATTAACAAGCAGTTCTGATTGTGACATTGACGCTGATAATGATGGAACACCTGATTGCTATGATCAATGTCCCTTGGATGGGAATAAAACCCTGCCGGGGGAATGCGGTTGTGGTGGATTGGAAGAGGATACCGATGAAGATGGCACACCCGATTGTAATGATTTGTGTCCCCTTGATTTCGACAAGACGGAACCGGGTGTAAATGGTTGCGGCAACGCTGAGCCCGATGAAGGTGATTTTAATTTGGATCAATTATCCATCGGTTCAAGTGCAAATAAAGAGTGGTATCAATATTATTATCGCTGTAGTGTATTTATTGTTGCCGCCGACCAACAAAAAGAATTGATCAATAATGTTAGTTATGAATTTGTTGATTAAAAATTAAAAACCACGTCCTGTGGGCGTGGTCATCGTCAGAAGGCTATGCCTGAAGGATCTACCCATGGTATTAATTTAATCGGTTATCCCCATAACAGATTAAAGGAAAAAACCATGAGTAGATTTGACAAATTAT
>JAAELK010000534.1 GCA_024226935.1 Desulfobacteraceae bacterium | reverse complement strand
GCCTTTCTAGCCCAATCACATCGAGAAATGCCTGCACACGCTTATCTCCTTATCTTGCATGGGGCAACATCTCGCTTCGTGAGGTCTACCAAGAGCTATTGCAACATTGGAACGTGCCGGGCTTTCGTCGTAGCTTAATCGCCCTATCATCTCGGCTCCATTGGCACTGTCATTTCATCCAAAAGTTCGAATCAGAGTGTGAGATGGAGTTTCGGTGCACCAATACAGCCTATGAAGCGTTGCTCTCACAATATTGTAATGCAAACCCACATCACCTCTTGGCTTGGAAGTCCGGTAATACTGGATTTCCTTTGGTCGATGCCTGCATGCGCTGCTTACATCACACCGGATACATCAATTTCCGAATGAGAGCGATGTTGGTCAGCTTCCTTACCCATCACATGAGCATGGATTGGCGGGAAGGCGTGACTCACCTAGCCCAGTTATTTCTCGACTTTGAGCCTGGTATTCATTATTCCCAGTTCCAGATGCAAGCTGGCGTGACCGGCATT
>JAAELK010000533.1 GCA_024226935.1 Desulfobacteraceae bacterium | reverse complement strand
TACCATAATGAGCTTATTGGTGCGAGATATGTGGTGTCAGGGAATCAATAAGTCGGGGAATTATTGTCGTTAGGAACCAGTGATGAGATTCCCGACTCCCTCCTCCGTCGGTCTCGGGAATGACGGAGGATACGAAAAGCAGAAGCAGGAAGGCTTTTACCTTCCCAGTGCTATATGCTCTCGTCCCCCTCAAGAAAGAGAGCTAAGTGGTGCAAGCCACGGCAACGAAAGAGCCAAAGACAGAACGTCTTTCCTAAGTCACGTGCCCCATCATTCCCAAGAGGGAGGAACGACTGAGTTGGGAATCTATTGATGCAAATGCAAAATAAGAGATTCCCTATTTCTTCCTTCGTCAGTCTAGGGAATGACGAATTTTAGGCAAAAAAGCGCCCTACCAAAATAGAGCGTTTCAAAAGCTTTAAGTTAACAATTCACTAGGAATTATTGACCTTTAACGTTTTAAAGACCGCTTTCGTTGTAAAAAGGAGGAGCTTTAGAACCTAGAGCTTCTTCCCGCCACTTTCTACAGACAAAAAAATGCCCCGCATTAGCGAGGCATTCAAAGCTTAGATTAACAATTTCTTTGGTTTAAAAACCAGAGAGATTATTGACCTTTAACTTCTTTAAGACCGTTGTAAGGAGCTTTAGAACCTAGAGCTTCTTCGATACGGATTAGTTGGTTGTACTTAGCAACACGGTCAGAACGGCTCATAGAACCAGT
>JAAELK010000532.1 GCA_024226935.1 Desulfobacteraceae bacterium | reverse complement strand
AGCTATTTGATGCAGTTGCACGTTTCAACACAATCCTTCTAGACTTCGACCGTGACGTATGGGGCTACATCGCTCTTGGTCACTTCAAGCAGAAGACTATTGCTGGCGAAATCGGTTCTTCTACAATGCCGCATAAAGTTAACCCAATTGACTTCGAAAACTCTGAAGGCAACCTTGGTCTAGCTAATGCTGTATTCGGCCACCTAGCACAAAAGCTTCCAGTTTCTCGCTGGCAACGTGACCTAACTGACTCTACGGTTCTTCGTAACCTAGGTGTTGGTGTTGGCTACGCAATCATTGCATACACTTCAACTCTGAAAGGTATTAGCAAGCTAGAAGTTAACCGCGAAGCACTACTTGCTGAACTAGACAAGAACTGGGAAGTTCTTGCTGAACCAGTACAAACAGTAATGCGTCGTTACGGCATCGAGAAGCCATACGAGAAGCTAAAAGAGCTAACTCGTGGTAAACGTGTAGATGGCGAAGGCATGCGCGCATTCATCGACGGCCTAGAGATCCCTGAAGACGAGAAAGTTCGTCTGAAAGAGATGACTCCAGCGAACTACATCGGTCAAGCTGT
>JAAELK010000531.1 GCA_024226935.1 Desulfobacteraceae bacterium | reverse complement strand
TTGTTTTTTTTTGATTTTTTTCATAATCCTCAATATATCTTTCATGTTTTTATTTTAACTAATTATTTTTTTAAAACTTTTCAAGAACCCTCAATTCTTCAATAAATCTTAATATTGCATAAAATTGTCATAAATTACTTCATTTTTATACTGCTTTTTGCAATACGTCTATAAAATGCGATAAAGCTTTTCGAATTGTCTGGGTTTTTTTTACAACTCTTTGCCCGCTCCAGAACGTCTATTCTTGACAGAAGTCTAAGTTTGATTTATCATTATTCTAAGTTTAGACTTTTAAGAGAGGTGAAAAATGTCATGTAAATTGTCAATAAAAGCTGAAACAAGCATCCCTGCATTAATCAGCTCCATTGAAAAAGGATTACCAACTTCCAATTTTACAAAAATTCGCAATTGTTTAGGATTGCCAGACAAAGATTTGGCCATGTATATCCGGGTGCCGAAAAGCACACTTGCCATAAGAAAAAAAGCCGGTAAATTTTCTTTTGAAGAATCGGAAAGACTCTATAGAATACAACGTCTTTATCTAAAAGCCCTTGATGTTTTTGGAACTGTCGAAATGGCCCGGAAATGGTTAAAAGAAGAATCCTATGGCCTGGGCGATGTTTCCCCACTTGAATATGCAAAAACAGAAGTTGGAGCAAGGGAAGTTGAAAATCTACTGGGGCGGATTGAACATGGAGTATTTTCTTAAATGGAACTTTTTGCTTATCGTGTCGTCGGGAAAAAGCATATAGAATCAGCTTTTAGCGGGGAAGGAGCAAAACTTTACGGGGGGCGTTGGAATAGTACAGGGGTGCCAATTGTTTATACTTCAGATTCTTTAGCACTGTGTTCCCTTGAAATATTTGTTCATCTGCCCTCATATAAATTATTAAAAGACTTTTTTTATATACCTGTAAGCTTTGATTCCAGGCTTGTTTCAGAGGCAAAATTGCTAAAAGGCTGGAACGAAAGACCGGTTTCAAAAATTTCACAATTCATCGGTGATCAATGGGTAGCAGACAAAAACACTCCTGTTTTAAAAGTTCCCAGTGTTTTAATACCCATTGGATTTAATTATTTGATAAATTTTAATCATCCAGATTCAAAAGAGATCAAAAAAGCGAAACCTTTTCCACTGGAGTTTGATCAGAGATTACAAAAAGAGTAATTATTATCAAGGATTATTTCTAATAACGGCCATGGGCCGCCTAAGAGGCTCCATCTGCTTGCCCACAACAAAACATGAAAGAATCCGATAAATTGATTGGTTCTTTCATATAAATCTTAAGTTTCCCCATATCCTTTGCTCTTCTGGTATCACCCCGGGTATAATATTGAGTTATTATTTAAGCCGATTGTCAATTAAGTCGTGATCTGTTAAAAAAATATATGGCTATTCATCTGAAAGATATTATTGATCTGGATTACCTCTTAAGTTTGGACGAAACAAGAGATTCGGTGGAGGAGAAGAACAAAATTCTTACAAGGGATCGGGAGATTTTTAATCAATTGAATCCTCCGGGCTTGGATAAGGGCCTGGATAAGGGATCAGATAATAAGGGTTTGGATGATATCGCCCTGCTTTTTTCATGGCTTGAATACCGCAAACTTATATTTTCCCACGAAGCAGATGAAAATACAGGTGCCATGCTGCCGGGAAGGATATTTTCATCCCTGTACCGCTGGATTGTTTACCTGCTGATGGTCCTGGGCTTTTTGTCCGGTATCTCCATGGCCTATTCATTCCTGGCCTACCATGGAGCCCGGCCCGTTAATGTGACAATTTTCTTTGCAGTTTTTGTTCTTGCCCATGTTCTGTTGTTTATCCTGACCTTTTTTATCCTGGTGGGTCGATTTTTCATGGAAAAGACTGAAAACCGTGGATATCATAATTCCATTATCCATACCCTGTTGTCAGCTTTTTTTTTCAGGGGATTGCCAGGCGTTGTAAAAAAAATAGGTGGAACCATGGGGGGGAAAGCAGTGGAGTTAATCGAATATACAGCTTCCCTGATCCGGATGAAAACCAGGGAGTATGAGGCCGTGTTTTTCTGGCCTTTTTTTATTCTCTCCTCTTTTTTTGCAGTTTCATTTTCCATTGGTGCCCTGGGAGCAACCCTGTTCCAGGTGGCGGTCAGTGATCTTGCCTTTGGCTGGCAATCCACCCTTGTTTCCGCCAGTGACAAGATTTTTGATGGGCTGACTGTGATTTGTTTTCCCTGGTCCTGGCTTGTGCCGGAATACCTTGCCCATCCAAGTGTTGATCAGATAGAAGGGTCCAAAATTTTGCTAAAGGAAGGTATCTCCACCCTTGCTACAAAAGATCTGGTTTCCTGGTGGCCATTTTTATGTTTTGGAATATTTTTCTATGCTGTGTTGCCCCGATTTATATTGATCATTATAAGTTTTGCGGCCCGGAAACAAGCCGTGGGCCGATTTGATTTTGAAAAACCCCGGTTTAAAAAACTTTTAGTCCGAATGCAGTCCCAGGTTATGGATATACGATTTGACGAGGCCCGGGTGAGCCGGTCGGACCGGCAAAATTTTTTGCCGGATCCTTCGACAGATCCTTCGACAGATCCTTCGACAGATGTTTTAGCAGATGTTTTGCCGGAGAAAGGATCAGGCCATGAAAAGGATTTGGTTAAACCGAAGTTGGTTAAAGGCTCTTCTGCCCTGGTTCTGGCCCCGGAGTCCGTCTATGGTAAAAAAGACCTGGAAGTTGTTAAAGGGTTTATCAGTCGGAAATTGTTTTTTAATGTTGGTTCCGTCATTTCTGTTTGCCTTGATTATGGGGAGGATGAATCCAGGCTTGTTTGTCCGGCAAATGATTCTAAAGATCAAATTATTGTACTCCAGGAAGTCTGGCAACCCCCCATCCGGGGACTGCTTTATTATTTTGTCCAGTTGAAAACCCGGAGTTTTCCAGATCGGCCTTTGTGGATACTTTTGACCCAGACCCCCGGGGAGGGAAATATGGCCGTGGACAGGGAAGATATAAATTTTAAGATCTGGAAAAAAGCTATTCATCAACTGGCTAACTCCGATATCATGCTGGAAAGGGTTTATAAATGAAAGATTTCCCACCTTTTGTTCCTGAATTTGCGGTTCTGGGCCATCCCAATGAGGGCAAGTCTTCCGTGGTTTCCACCCTCACCGAGGACGATGGGATCCGGGTCAGTCCGGTACCCGGGGAAACTCAGGTTTCCAGGACCTATACCGTTAAAATTGACGGAAAAAAAATCATCCGTTTTGTGGATACTCCAGGATTCCAGGTCCCCCGGCAGACTTTAGCGTGGTTCAGGGAATACGGGGGTGATCCCGGAAAGATCCTCGATCAATTTATTGAAACCTTTCGCCTGGACCCGTTTTTTGCCGATGAGTGTGAACTCATGGGCCCTGTTGCCAGGGGGGCCGGCATTATTTATGTGGTGGACGGGTCCAGGCCTGTCCGCCCCGATGATATTGCGGAGATGGAAATTTTAAGGCTCACGGGCAGGCCCCGCATGGCTATCATAAATTCCAAGCAGGTGGGAAAGGATTATACCCGTGAATGGAAACAGGAATTTTGCAGGTATTTTAATTCCATCCGGGTATTTAATTCCAATACTGCTGATTTTAAGGAGCGTATTTCCATGCTTGAGAGCCTGAAGTCCATTGACCAGGAATGGGAGGAATCTCTTTCTTGCGTGATTTTGGCCTTCAGGGCTGAATGGGAAAAACGAAATCGCCTGGCCTGTGCCTATATCACCCTTGGGCTGGAAAAAAGTCTTTGTTTTTTTGTCTCGGAAAGGCTCTCCTCCACGGCTGATCCGGTCGGGGTTCAAGAAAAGCTCAACCTTTCCTTTCAAAAAGGTATTAAAAAGATTGAAAAAGAGATGTTTAATCAGATTAAATCTTTGTTTAAACATAATCTTTATGACTATCCTCTGCCTGATTATTCATTGCTCCGGCATGATCTATTTTCAAAAAAGACCTGGGAATTACTGGGATTGACCAAAAAACAATTGCTGGTGGCCGGAGCGGTTGTGGGGGGCACCATGGGAGTTGTTATCGATGGGGCTGTGGGTGGTACAAGTTTTGGGGCATTTGCTGCTCTGGGAGGGTTGCTGGGAGCAGGTTCCGTCCTTTGGGGCGGGAAAAAAATAGCCCAAAAAACCGGGCCCGGAATTATACTCGGGGGGGATCGCTTCCAGGTGGGGCCCAATGAAAATCCTCAATTTCTTTATGTTCTCCTGGACAGGGCTTTGATCTATTATGCCCATATTATCAATCGTTCCCATGGTCGTCGGGATATGGGGGATCCCGGTATAAATAAAATGGATTTTAGTTCAAAAAAAGGGATATCTGTGACCCTTTCCAAAGATCAGAGAAATACTTGCACAAGATTTTTCAAATCCTTCCGGGGCAATGTGATCAAAGGAAAAAAAGCAATTTCCGGGTTTGCCGTTCTGGTGGAGCTTTTGATGGATAAGATTGCCAAAGAAGAAATTTAGTCCCGGACTTTATCCTTGTGGTGGGTAAAAATAACTTGTGCCAGAAGATAAAATTTGTCTATAGTTGATTCTAATTTTATATGAAACTCCCGATGTAGCAAAAGAGAGTTTCTATCTTTGTTGTGGGTGGAATCAAGGGTTAAATCCCTGGTCCGCCCATGGCGGTTATTCAATTCGCAGTAAATTGAAGGGAGTTTAATCTGTTATGTTATCGCACCTGTTCAACCCTGTTCAAATAGGAAATATGAGGGTAAAGAATCGACTTTTGATGTCTGCCATGAGTATTAATTTCGGGGTGGATGATAATTGCCACGTGACGGATCAACTCATTGAATATTTTGTGGAGCGGGCCAAAGGAGAGGTGGGCATGATGCTGGTGGGGGGGGGCAGTGTCCATCCCGGTGGTCAGGAATTGCCGGATCTTCCCCAGATCTATGATGATTCTTGTATTCCATCCTTAAAAAGGATGGTGGACCGGGTAAAAAAATATGATACAAAATTTGGGGTCCAGCTCATGCACGGTGGGCGTCAGTCCTATCTTCCCCGGAAGATAGGCCCTTCAGCTATTCCGGCTCCGGCCGTCGTCAAAGGCGAGGTCCGAGCCCTTGAAATCCACGAAATAAAGGAATTAGTAGTCTGTTTTGGTGATTCTGCCCGGCGATGCCGGGAGGCAGGGTTTGATTTTATTGAACTCCATGGAGCCCATGGATACCTGATCAATCAGTTTATGGCCCCCAATTCCAATATAAGGACCGATGAGTATGGAGGAAGTTTTGAGAACCGGACTCGCTTTTTATTTGAAATCATTGATGCCGTCCGGGAAAAGGCAGGCAATGATTTTCCCCTGGGTGTTAGGATCAACGGGGAGGACTATATTGAAAATGGTTGGGAACTCAAAGATACTGTACGTCTTGCTCCTTTGCTGGAAAAAACGGGGGTAGCTTATCTTCATATCTCCGGCGGGGTTTATGGCTCTACTGAGCTTACCATTCCGTCCATGTACACCCCCCAGGGCTGTTTTGTCCATTTGGCCGAGGCAGTAAAAAAGCAGGTGGATATCCCGGTTATCACCGTGGGCCGGATCAAAGACCCGGAACATGCTAATGGGATATTAAAAGAGGGGAAAGCCGATATGATCGCCATGGGACGCTCGTTTCTGGCCGATCCCCACTATGCCGGCAAGGCCGGAAGAGGACAGTTGTCCCGGATCCGCCCCTGTGTCGGGTGTTGTCTTGGCTGTATCCATGCTGTCTTGTTAAAGGAACCGGGGGGGTGTGTGGTTAATCCCGATGTGGGCCGGGAATATATGATCAAGGCAAAAACAGATTCCCAAAAGCGGTTAAAGGTTCTGGTGGTGGGAGCAGGTCCCGGGGGAATGGCCGCAGCCAGAATGTTTGCCCTGGGGGGCCATGATGCCGTGATTTGTGAAAAGAAATCTGTTTTTGGCGGCCTTCTGACCCTGGCGGCGACTGCCCCGGGACGGGGGGAACTGGGGGATATTTTAAATTTTTTTGATCGGGAATTGGACCGTCTCGGGGTTGAGGTTTTGTATGATACCCCGTTATCGATCAATCTTTTAAATGAGATCAAGCCGGACAAGGTGATTCTTGCCACGGGGTCCATGCCGGATATGCCGGTGATACGGGGATTGTTCCAGACTAGGATGGCATTAATCACCGATGTTGAGCTGCTCTCTGGAAAAGAAAAACCAGGAGATCGGGTGTTGGTCCTGGGTGGCGGTATGACAGGTTTGATCACAGCAGATTTTTTGGCGGACCAGGGAAAGCCTGTGGTGATATTAAACCGCAAAAATAGCTTTGCCCAAGAGATGTCCAGCAACGATCGATATTATTTAAGGGAGCGCTTGAAAAAAGGAAGGGTTGATTTGTATAAAAATGTGGTAATCGAGGCTTTTACAGATGACGGGGCTGTATTCAGGTTTCAAGGAGAGAAGATAACACTGACAGGATTTGATACAGTGGTGATTTCTGAAAAACGTCAGCCCATTCGGGATGCCAGAAAGTTGGAAAAACACACAAAGGCCCAATTTCATTTCATCGGGGATGCCAGGTCCCCCCGGCATTTGATGTATTGTATCTCTGAAGCGGAAGAGATAGCCAGGTCAGTATAAAATCAAGGATCAATAAGGGGATGATTATACCCCTGGAAAAACTCTTGGAGGAAGGATGGAAACAAAACCAAGCTATGAAGAACTTGAGTTGCATATTCAGCAATTGCAAACTGAACTTTTCCGGGTGAAAGCTACGGAAGAAAGAACCAGACTTGCTATTGAAGCCGTCAATGACGGCCTTTTTGATTTTGATATTAAGGGGAAGAAAGCTTTTTTCAGTGCCCGGTATTATACCATGTTGGGATATGATCCCCATGAAATGCCGGCTTGCCGGGAAACCTGGATGAATTTGCTTCACCCTGAAGATAGGAAATGGGCCGTGGACTATGTGGATGAACAAATTAAAAAAAGAGAGAACTGGGCCATTGAATTCAGGCTCCGGACAAAGGATGGCGGGTATAGGTGGATTCTGGGGCGGGGAAAGGTCTCGGCCTGGGACAAGGATGGTAATCCCATTCGCAGGATCGGTATTCACAAGGATATCACAGAGCAAAAGGAGGCGGAATTTGCCCAAAAAAAACTGATCAAAGAACTTAATAAGGCCTTAAAGGATGTTAAAATGCTTGGGGGATTGATTCCCATCTGTTCCAGTTGTAAGAAAATTCGGGATGACAAGGGGTATTGGAACAGGCTTGAAAGTTATTTTGAACAGCATTCCACGGCTCTTTTCAGTCACAGTCTTTGCCCTGGCTGCATGGATGAAATCTATGGCGGTGATGACTGGTATATTGAGATGAAGGAAAACAAGGAAATTGAATAGGGGGGATATGGGATCGGTGTTGGCTATCCGAGCCTGAAGAGTCCAGTTGAATTCAATAATTTATAAAATAAGCGGGCCATCATGGATACTAATCAAATACATCTTCAAAATAAGCTTTATCGCCATTTGCTCACAGAAGATCGTCAAAGAGATCCCGACGCTTTTCTTTCAAAACTTCTGAAAATCTTTGTTCTAATAACAGGAGCAAATCAGGGATATCTGGAATTACAAGATTATCAAAAAAATATTTTCTGGTCATCCCTGAGTTATAACGTCCAGGAGATTAAAAATATACAAAATGCCATTTCCAAGGGAATTATTGCAGCAGCCCTGGAAGATAGAAAGGTGTTGCAAACTATTTCTGCAATATGTGATCCCCGTTTCAACTTACGACAGAGTGTAAAGGCTGCGAAAATTGAAGCGGTTTTGTGTGTTCCGATTTATACAGGCCGGATTCAGGGGGTGATTTATCTTCAGGGTGGTAAAGGCTTTAAAGCGGATGCCCGGGAACATACCAGGGATGCCGAGTTTATTGTTGCCCATATTACCCCCTTGATAGAACAAATTTATTCCCATAAAAAATTATCGAAGAACCGGGATCATACGGCATATTTGAGAAAAAAACACAAGATTGAGGGGGTTGTGGGAGCCAGCAGAGCATTGGAAGAAGTCCTTAAAACTGCATTGATGACAGCACCTTTGAATATCAACCTTCTTCTTACCGGAGAAACCGGTACAGGAAAGACTCAGTTTGCAGAAATGATTCATCAAAATAGTTTGCGAAAAAAAGGGCCCTTTGTGCCGTTAAATTGTGCGGCTTTGCCGGAGACCCTCATGGAAAATGAGCTATTTGGTTCTATCCCCGGGGGACATTCCAGTGCAACAAAATCTATACAGGGAAAGGTCGCTGCTGCCCAGGATGGTACGCTTTTCCTCGATGAAATTGGAGAACTTTCCATATCGGTTCAAGCCAAATTGCTGCAATTGCTACAGTCGGGATTTTATTATCCCCTGGGGTCTTCTAAACCTGTGAAAGCAAATATCAGAATTATAACAGCCACCAACCTGGATCTTAAAAAGCAGATAAAACAAAAACGATTTCGTGAAGATTTGTATTATCGCATAAATGTATTTTCCATTCATTTACCTGCCCTGGCTGAAAGAAAAACAGATATTGATATTCTTGCTAAATATTTTTGTAAGGAAAGTTGTAAAAAACACGGCATATCCGAGCTTGATATTTCATATTCTGTTTTGAACAGCTTGTCTAATAAAATATGGAAGGGGAATGTAAGGCAGTTGATGCATACAATTGAAGCTGCGGTAATTTATGCGACCCTGGAAAATAAAAAAGAAATTTCATATCATCATATGTTTCCCCCTGGGTCAAGTTCCGAGGGGGTAAACGAAAATGCCTTAAATTTTAAGGCGGCAACCTTGTCCTTCCAGCGGCAATTTCTTGGAAAAAATTTGAATATTCGAGATTGGAATGTCAGCCGAACGGCCAAAGATCTCGCTATTTCCCGGTCACAATTGAATAACCTTATCAAGACATTCAAATTGAAACCAAACCGTCTGCACCAGGGTGTAGAAAATAATAGTTCCGACTTTGAAAAAGGCGAAGATATTAAAGAAACAGACGAACTTAATTTATAGTTGTCATGGCAACCCCATAGAATTTTTTGAGTTCGGGTGAAAGGCGATTTTGAATACTTTTTCCAATGAGCTTGTGATAGGGGGCAAACCCCGGTTGATTATTGATTGCAACATACCTGAGAAGCTGTTTTTTTATTAAAAGATTGATAATTGTTGTCTTGTTTTTGCCCATATTCAAAGCGCATAATGCTGATTCAAAAGATAGCGGTTTTCCCGCAACGGAGGCAAACTCAAGGATGGGCCTGGCATCCTTTGGAAGTTGTGCCAGGCCATGATCTATGAAATCTAAAAGAACAGTTTTTTTTTTTTGAGCCGTATAATGTTTCGGAGTTTTTTTTTGTATGAATCGGGATATTCCATCAATAAAATGTGGTATTCCTGCACTTTCGTCAACAATCTGATCTATAGCCCCATGTCCATTACCCAGGAAAGATTCAACTATTTGTCGTGATGCAGTTTTATCAAGGGGGGCCATCTCTATTGTATGGAAATTTTCCCGTTTTATTCTCAATTTTCGTATTTTGTTCAGGAGTAAGCGATGGGGGGGATTGTTTTCTTCTTCTATGCTTATTAAGAGCGTAATCCTTTTTGGGTTTAAATACTCAAATAATTTTAAAATGAAACAACTGCTGTCATAATCGGCCCATTGATAATCATCGATAAATAAAAATATAGGTCGTACTTTAGATATGGTATTTAAAATTTCGGCAAGACAATATGCCGGTGATGCTTTATATCCATCTTTTATGGGTTTTGAGGCTGGGACAAGATGTCCAAGAAGAGGGAATAGATCAATTAATGACTTGAGGGTTGTCACTTTATTTATGATACCCGTGCCGGAATATTCCAAAAAATGGCTTAATTGATCAACTATTTCATCCACGGCATTAAAGGGGATATTTTCAAAGGGGGAGCACCTGGAGCTTAGGATAAGAGCATTGAGTTTTTTTGCCCTATCTTCAATGATCTTTTGGGCAAGGGTTGTTTTTCCCATTCCTGGTGGGCCCTGGATCAGAATTGTTCCGCTTTTTTGTTTCAGGTTTTTTACTAAAATTTTTATATGAAACTTTCGATGTAGCAAGCGCGAGTTTCTATCTTTGTTGTGGGCGGAACCCAGGGTTAAATTCCTGGTCCGCCCATGGCGGTTATTCAAAAAAAAAGTTTTTGAATTTTATCTGGAAAGTCTTTGCTTTGGCATCGATTGGGAAATAAAATTATTTCGGTATTATTCAATCTTTTAATGATTTCAGGTTGGGAGGGTCGTAGTCCGGCATTCTGGTCAAGCCAGGCCATGGCCATTTGGTTGAGATCCGACGGTGTGTCGGGGACAATATAGGCAGGGGGCCGTGGATCGATTCCTAAAATAATATCCGGCAATTGTCCTGTGAGGCATTCATAAAGTACAACCCCTAGACTATACCAATCGGAAGCGGGTAAGGGAAGATGGCCCTGCAA
Source organism: Desulfobacteraceae bacterium (assembly GCA_024226935.1). GTDB lineage: Bacteria > Desulfobacterota > Desulfobacteria > Desulfobacterales > Desulfobacteraceae > NBML01. The sequence continues at coordinate 16,495 of JAAELK010000531.1, read as the reverse complement.
CACTTCAGGTGACATATAGGCAAAGGTTCCGTTAATTTCCTGTAAATTTTCCCATTCAGGGATATGGCCGCTAAATTTTTTAGCCAGTCCAAAATCAAGGAGAACAGGTTTTCTGGCGGTGGTAACCCTTATATGTGCAGGCTTGATATCTTTGTGAAGAATACCCATATTATGTAGATATTGAATGCCTTCGGCCACCTGGATAATAATTTTGCGCAGCAGATCATAGTTGATGGAGTCCTTGCAAAATCCGGTTTTTCCCCTTATCGCCTCGAATAGATCCCAGCCGTCAATCAATTCCATGGTAAAAAATGATAGATTCCCCGTGATGTGCAGGTTATAAAAGTTTACCAGGCTGTTGTGGGATGCCATGGAAAGTTGGCGAAACTCTTTTTTCAACATGGGAACATCCTTTGGGTCGGTGCTTTGAAGTTGTTTAACGGCAACCAGGTGTTTGTTTATTGTATCGTATGCTTTGTAAATATTTCCGGTTGTACCCCGGCCGATTTTTTTCAAGATATGATATCTATTTGCGAATACTTTTCTTGGAAATAGTTGAGTCATAAGTCTCTCCTTTTCTCAGTTTACAATTGACAGATATTTTTATTCATTCATTGAATCATCGTAAAAATCTTGTAATGCAAACTTCAATAACGCTTGAACTTCCGACAGGCTTGGCTTTGGCCGATAAACTATACACTTGTCCGATTTATCGGTCATCTTCTATCTAAAATTTCTAGGTTATTTAATGAATCACTAAGTTTTTTTGGGGAAAATAAATCGAAGAGATTGGTTTGATTTTTAATAAAATACAGGCTCTTAGCTTTGTCTCCTACGATGATTTACTTAAATTAAAAATTTTATTTCTCGGATTCGGTATGCAATTTGCTCTTTAGCTTATTGTTCTTAATCAGGATTTGATCGGATCTATAGATTATTTAGTGATAAAAAAAGATCGAGCAAATTCCAACGATCCCGGGAGATTTGATTCCCTGGCAGACAAGTACTCATTGCTACAGAGTTTATTTTTTTAACAATAAGGAGGTATTACCATGTCTCAAGATGTTACTCAGCCCCCGGTCTTAATTTTCCAGGAAACCAATAGCTGGTGTTTTGCCGCAGCAGAACAGATGGCCAGAACCTATTTGGGGATAAATATTCCCACACAATATGAAATTGCTTATAACAGCCTGATGGCCCAGGTGAACGCTGCAGCGCCACCCTATTTCGCCCAATGGAATAATGCATCTGCAATAGATCTTTTGGCGAATATTATCGCTGATATAACACCTGGGCAATTGGCTATTTCAGGAAATCTGCCCAATCATGCCAGTTCCCGGGTAAACCTAGTGAAAAATACATATGGTGCTTTTAATCATACGGCCTGTGGTGGAACAATGAGCAATGTTTTTTCCCAGGCTAATTTCAGGGCAGAGATCGAAGCAGACAGGATAGTGGTGATAGGCAATGCCATTCATTACTATGTTGTCTATGGTTATGATGACCGGAATGGCTTTAATCTTAAAGTCCGCGACCCCTGGCCCACCGGTGTTGGGGGGCAATTAACCATAATACCTTATACAACTTTTGATGGTTGGGCGGGTAAAACGGTAATTAGATTTTGATAATAAATGTCGGCAAGATTCTTATGTTAAAGGTAACTGGAAAAAGGAGGTGGTATAAAAATGATTATGGGTGCTTATATCGTCATCCCGATGGGGTGACAAATTGAAAATCTGAAATTAATTTTGAATTTGAGCTGAAGACAAAATACCAACCGAAAAAGGAGAAACCTCATGGATAGCATTCAACTAAGATTGATAAATAATTCAAGTGATGCAAACAATTCACAGATCGTAATGTTTCAAAAAAATGTGGCGCCCAACTTTGATGAACTTGCAATAGCATGGCGAGTAATCAGTAATCTGGGCCGCAATGACTATCATCCCTTTGAATATCCCCTGGGTATGGAGGTGAATTGCGGTGACAGTTATGGCAATTTTACCCCCTCTATGACTGCTGTTCCGAGCCAGAGTTTTCAAATGGTATTAGATTCTTCGGGAAATGTTTTGAAACCAAACGGTATCGCCACAAGTCCAGAGGAAGTAGAGGTGAAAAATGATCTGTCCACGGGAGCGATCTCTGCTAATATCTTAAAAGACGGAAAGCTTCTTGCGGCAAAAACTTCTGTTGCTCCCGGCCAGAAGGCAGTTTTCCAATTTAAACCCACAATTTTTATTGGTGTGGCATCCCAGGTAGTAGAAGGGAAGGTGATGAATTCTGCTGTTATATCATCCGTCAATACCGAGTTGTCTTTTCTCGGTATTGCCAGCGCCGATATCATCATGACCGGGGGCGGTCCCGGTAAAGATTCCTCTTTGTTTGAATTTAAATTAGATAATATTAACTGGGCCTAAATTTAGGCTGGCAAAAGGAGAAAATCATGGATTACGATAGTATTAAACTCAGGTTAATTAATAATTCGAGTGATGCAAATAATTCCCAGGTTGTTATATTTCAAAAAAATGTGGCCACAAATTTTGGAGAGTTGGCAATTGCATGGCGGGTAATCAATAATCTTGGTCGTAACGACTACCATCCCTTTGAGTATTCCATGGGTATGGAGGTGTGTTGTGGTGACAGTTGGGGAAACTTTACACCCCACATGTCTTCTATTCCGGGGGAAAGTTTTCATATGGTATTGGATGCAACTGGAAATGTGCTCAATAAGGACGGAGTTTCTGCCAGCGCGAAAGAAGTAGAGGTGAGAAATGATCTGTTGAGGGGGGCTATTTCTGCTAACATCTTGAAAGATGGGAAGCTTTTGGCAGCCAAGACATCTGTTGCACCAGGTCAAAAAGCTGTATTTGAATTTAAACCCACCATTTTTATGGGTGTGGCATCCCAGGTGACGGAAGGGAAGGTTATGAATTCGGCGATCATATCATCTGTTAATACCGAGCTGTCTTTGCTTGGTATCGCCAGTGCCGATATTGTCATGACCGGGGGTGGACCCGGTAAAGACTCCACTCCCTTTGAATTTAATCTGGAAAATATCGCCTGGGCTTAAGTTTCTATGCTTGCCCGTTTTCCTGCGGCATGGGCAGGGTTTAATTTGCCCATGCTGCTTTCCAGGGACCAGTTATGATTTTTATATAACCGCTTTCCTAAAGGTTTTGAGGAATAGAAAAATGCAAGAAAATACGATGGATACTATTTTATGGAAACCCGAGGATGGTATTTTTTCTTATACCTACAAGATTGAGTATGAAAACGGCAATTTTACAAAGATCTCGGTCACAATCGATGACAAAGATGCTTTATTAGTTCAATCTCCGCCGCTTTCGCCTCCTGAAACGCCCCAAACCTATTTTATAGATAATAAAAAAGGAGTGTCTTTTAATCTTCAATCCCAGGATGGGATTCCCCTCAAAGGCAAGATGTGGTTGCATCATTGCCAGGATGGGAAGGTAGGCGACAGTATCGGTGTTTTTTGTGATTTGTATTATGGACAACATTTTTACCATCACTTTGAAGGGATCAGCCTTACCTTTCCTTCCCATCTTTAATTACAAAAAGGTGTTTGAACAGCGCTGGTATTTAAGAAGGTTTGCCAATGGGCACACTTTGCTGAAAGGAGATAATGATGACACAAGCTGATAGCCCCAGGCAATACACCTGGACAGATACCATATCAGGTATTGATGATAAATTATTGGTACGTTTTGCCCTTCCCCTTTTCTCCGGGGAACGGCAAACAGCGGTATCAATAGAAATATCCTGGTTGAGTTCCCCCGGGGATGTCTATGGAGTAAGTTTGAAAGAGCTCTATGGGAAAAAAAAGTTGCAATATCGTTTTCTTAACGGTCTTAGCATTGATGGATGGATAGAGGGTGTGCCCCTTCGTTCCGGAAGGAATTATGAAGATGCCGGTATTTTTGGGGATTTTCATTTTGGTCGTAGGGAACAATTCAGCCGTTATAAACATTTTGAAGGGGTGATGATCTCTTTTATGACCGATGCCCAGCCACCTTGCCCCTTGCCCCCTGTCCCCTGCCCCGATATCCTAGGTGGTGAAAAAGATATAGTCTTGCCTGGTATAATAGGTCAAACCAGGGATCTTTTCCCCTATGTTTATATGCGAACCTGGCCCCAAATTACCCCGGATGATCTTTGTTTGCATTTTGTTAACTATGAAAAAGGGCCGGTGTCTCCAGGACTTTTATATACGAAGTTGTCTGCCATGGTGCATACCAGCCCTCCAGCTTCCCGGGATGAATTAAAGCAGTTAGCTGTGGATTATATTGATGGTGCATCGGAATGGAAGGGCCAATATGTTCCGGATGTATCAGTCCTTCCCGGTGCCATAGGATATTTTTTGGAGATGGACGCCTATGTCAGAAATTGCAGGGAGTCTGGTCTTGAAAAAGTGATTGACACCATTGCAAATATTGTTCATCTGCCCCGGGAAGACTGGTCAAAATATCTGGATTCCAAAGAATACAAATTATATTTAAACAGGGTGCAGGATAGTTATTTTGCCCTTATTATCACCCTGGGCTACGATTTGCTGGATTTGCGCACTCTGAGCATAACTCTTGTTATGTCCCACCTTTTTGAAATTCTGGTAAAAGATGAGGTGTTTTTTAAAACTTCGGATATATTTTGCACCATGGCCCGGGCAACTATTATTCTTCCCGGAGATGTATTTCCCCTTGTGTCGACCCCATCTCTTTTCCTTTCTCCTCCCGATGTCCCGGCGGGATGGATTGAACCCTATGCCATCGGTGATCTTCAATTGGCCCGTCAGTGCCTTGTGCGCTATGAAACAGGGGAAATTGCAAATATCGTTAATATAATGCAAGGAGAGCGAAAGGAAATAACGAAAAGAAAGTTGAACAGGATTGATGAAGTTACCAACGATACCATGGATCAAGAAGAGTTGATCAATCTCCAGGATCAACAACAAAGAACAAATCTTTTTACCGAGGTCATGCATGCTGTTGCTGAGAACAAGGTGGTAACCAAATATGATCAAGGCACAGGTTTTACTACTTCATATGGTCCTCCCATCACCGGGAGCATGGTGGGTGGGTGGCAGACCAAAGTTCAGCCGGAACAACCCTCAAAAAAAGATATTTCCAAATTTGCCAGGCAAATTTTCAACAAAGCTACGACAAACATTTCCAGGAAAGTAGGGCGGCGGCGCTTGCTTTCATTGGTGGATGAATCCGAGGAGACCGTCACCAGCATTTTTAATAATATAGATAATACCCATGGTTTGGTTGGTGTATATCGCTGGATAAATAAGATTTATCAGGTTTGTGTGGTCAATTATGGTAATCGGTTGATGGTGGAATTTATGATCAATCATCCCGCGGCTTCCTATATTGCCCAGGAAAAGCAAAGCAAAGGCTGCTCATTTGATGAACCGTTTTCCCCGGCTATATCCGGTATTTTCTCCTTTAAAAAGATCGGTCGCCATAATTATGCAGATCTATGCGCCCAATATGGGGTGACAGATATTCAAGCGCCTCCCCCGGCGTCCCGGATTGTATCCGGGGTATTGGAAGGTCCCATGTCAAAACAGCTGATTGTTCCCGTGGGCTATCTTGCCGATGAAGCCCGGGTGTGCTGTGTTGTGAACGGAGAAAATCAGGAAATCAGTATAGAAGGCCTGGTGGGTTCCCATCCCTTTTGCGTCCGGAATAACACGTCCGGCGGCCTGGAACATATCGCCATGAACAAGGAAGATCATATGATTGATATAGCCGTCATGGCTCCAGGAATTGCGGGTTCCCCCCCCGAAGTTATGGATGAATTTCTGGTCACTGTGGAAGTCACCTGTCTGGTATCGGAAACGCTTTTCAGCCAATGGCAGATTAAAATTTATACCGCTATTTGTAATGGATATGAACGCCAAAAGGCAGTGTATTATCAACAAATTGGTGATAATAATGGTAAAGAATCCTTTCCCCAATCGGATCTTGCATATCGAAAGATAGAAATTCAACAACTTAAACAGCAGTGTTTACAACTTCTTTTTCAACGATTTTTTGAGCTTGTGGGAAGATCAAAAAACTCCGGGGAACCGGCTCAATTTACAGTGAATGAACCGCGATATATGGAGTTTTTCCAGGAGATATTTGAATGGAATGAGATGACCTATCAATTCGATGAGTATGTTCATAAACCAGGCAATAAACGGGACAACTTGTCCCGTCTGCCGGTAATGTCGGGGGCTGATCCATTATTTGTCTCTTTTTTACAAGCAGGCACTGCAAGGGTAATGGTGCCCTTGCGGCCGGAAAAAAATATGGCTGGATTATATTTTTTGTCTTCCGGCATGCTCTGGTCGAATATGGATTGTTTGGCCCCGGTAAATAGCGTCAATGTGCCCATTGTAAATGAGCTTAAAAAAATCCCAGACCAAAAAGTTTTATTACCTGTCCTCCCGGATGCCCAGGATGATACCTGGGAAATCCTGGTGCCTACCACCATGAAAATACTGCAGTCGGGTGTAGAACAATCACACCTGGATCAGCTCAATAATTAAATTGATAAGGAGATGACGATGAAAATACCGCTTTTTCCGCTTCCTCCGGGACAACTTTTCTTGCAGCCTGCTTCCTGGGTACCCATTGGATCGGTGATGGCTTTTGCAGGAGCCATAAAAGAGTCCGGCGATTCCAAGGCTTGTGCCCATGTCACAGACATTGAAGCCGGGGGCTGGATGTTGTGTGACGGCCGCACCCTGGATCCAAAAAAATATCCTGAGCTGTTTGGGGTGTTGGGGGGTATCTATGGGGGGGATCAAAAGGATACTTTTTGTATTCCTGACTACCAGGGAATGTTTTTCCGGGGGACCGACGCCCCGGGAAAAATCGATCCGGATCAAAATATTCGTACTGTTCCCTATGATGAGAATAAGAAAAGCACAACAGTGGGGTCGGTACAAAAGGATGCATTGCAAAAACATGTTCATAATTATGATACAGCCTCTCCGGCTGTGGCCTCTCCTTCCGAAAATGTTGCCGGGGTCCCCACAGGTACTCCGGAGCCCACAACGGGACCTAAAGAGGTTCCTCCTGTAAAAGTGAGTGAAAAGGAAACCCGGCCCATAAATATCTATGTGCACTATATTATTAAATTTACCAATTTTCCTGCCTGGTCCGATGCATATACCAATTTTCCTTTTCACATTGCACAGTCCAGGGTTTATTTAGCTGATACTGAAGAAGATGGAGAACAGGATGGTGATTCGTGGATGATAGAAAAAAACGTATCCAAACGTGCAATTTAAATAAAACTTTTGCCAAGGATGAGGGGCAACCAGAAAAAGAAAATCTGCCCCTGGTGTCCTGTATTATGCCAACGGCGGATCGTCCCCGCTTTGTGCCTGGAGCCATCGGCTGTTTTCTTCGGCAATCCTATCTTAACAAAGAACTTATTATTGTTGATGATGGAGAAAAATCGGTGGAACATTTAATTCCCAAAGATTCCGGGATCCATTATATCCGTCTCACAAAAAAGCATACCATCGGGGTAAAACGCAATATTGCCTGTGGGCAAGCCCGGGGTGAGATTATTGCTCATTTTGACGATGATGATTGGAGTGCCCCATGGCGCCTTGATTATCAGGTTCATCATTTATCCAGAAAAACTGCTGATATCTGCGGGCTTGCCCGGGTTTATTTTTTCGATCCGGAAAGAGTTGCAGCCTGGGAGTATTGCTATCCTGTCCATCACCGTCCCTGGATTGCCGGGGGAAGTTTTGCTTATACCAAAGCCTTCTGGGAGGGGCATTCCTTTCGTGACAAGAATATAGGAGAGGACGCATGGTTTATGTGGGATCATCCGGTTCCCCGGCTTTTAACGCTCTTGAACAACTGGTTTTTTGTCGCCTGCGTCCATTCCGGCAATACATCCCCGAAACGAACCGGCAGCGATTTGTGGGTTCAGGTACCGGTTTCCACGATCATAACTATTATGGGAAATATCTGGCACCTGGAGGATGGAGTGATACAGGCGTTACCTGATCTTGTTTCAGGTGAACCAGATTCTTTTAAGAGCCCAAAGAAGGCCTTGCAGAAAACTAATCCCCTGGTGGCGGTGAGCATTCCTTATTTCGGGTGCAGGGCATTCTTGAGGCGGGCTGTAACCAGTATTCTTGTACAAACCTATTCCAATCTGGTTCTGGTGGTTGTCAATGATGGAGATAAAGCCCCCTGGGAGGTATTGGCAGATATTGATGATCCCCGTCTTCACTTGTTTGATCTGCCCCGGAATCATGGTCGTTATTTTGCGGATGCCCTGGTGTTGAATGCTGTGGAAGCAGATTATTTTCTGATTCAAGATGCGGATGACTGGAGTGAGCCCGACCGTGTGGCGGTGCTGGTGGATGAGATTCAAAAAACAGATGCCCTGGGCGTAATTTCCCCCAATTGGGTACACCGCGGTGAAGCAAATACCGGTTTGGTGGAGCAACCAAGAAATCTTGGAAAACCGTTGACCCCGATGTTGGAACATCGCTTCAATCATTTCGGGTTGTTTTCCAGGGATTGGTTGCTGGCAATCGGTGGATATTATGGAGGTTTTTCCATTGGTTATGATACCCTGCTCATGGCATTTCTGGGGATGGTCGGTACCATTGTCTGTACAGATCGCCCCTTATACCATCGCACCATGCGAAAAGAATCCCTGACCAGCGCCCCTGCAACTGGGCATAGGTCAAAAAAGCGTGCCCGGGTTAGACAATGTTTGCAGCAGCTATACGGGGAAGCTTTTGGGTATTATCAACTCCATTGCCGGGGGGAAATCGACAGGGAAAAACTATGCCAGAAAATCAGCGCAATCTGTACCGGGCAAATTTTGTCGGAGCAAAAAACACAATTGAAAGCAGCCAGCGGGCAATTGCATCAATTGATGACCCGGCAAGTGATTTCCAAGGAATCCGGGCCTGCTCAGACCTTTATTCTTGATGAAAAACTGCTTGCTGCAAATCCCGGCTGGGTAATGGATAGGCCATCCATGGATGCCCTTCGAGAGCGTCTTATAAGCTTGAAGCCCAAAAAAATTTTGGAAGTAGGCAGCGGGATTTCCACACTGGTTTTGGCGGATTATTGTGTACGCCATGGAGCAACTCTTACGAGTCTGGAGCACGATTCCGCGCATTATCGCCATACCTGCGGGATGTTACAAAAATTTGGTCTTGACCATGTGGTGGACTTGACATTGGCCCCGATTAAGCAATTTGATTTTCCCAATGGCGGATCATATCATTGGTATGATCTAGTTCCGGACAAAAAATTTGACTATGTACTGGTTGACGGGCCGCCCATGAAATATGGCCGGGAGGCTGCATTTTTCTGGGTGCAGCCCCATTTATCCTCTTCCTGGGAACTCTTTCTTCACGATGGTTTGCGCGACCATGAAGCAAATTGTGTAAAATTATGGCAAAAGCATTTTCCTAACCTTGTGGTTGAACTGGATCCGGTGGGAAAAGGGTATTTTAAAGTTTCCGGGTCCTGGGAGGCAGGTTCTCTTAGCAACCGGAAAGATTTTTCCAGGATTGGAATTACTTTGCTTACCGGGGGACGACCCGATCTTCTTAAAAGAACGGTGGACTCTTTACAGGATAGTTGGGGGCAGCTCCTTAAACTGTCCAAGGTTTGTGTTTTAATTAATGGTAAGGACAGTGAAAGTTCAGCCTATGTACGAAGTCTGCCTTTTGTTGATCGTATTCTGGAAAACACCAGAGAGGTCTTGTCCATAGGCACTGCCACCAGTATGCTCATGGAAGAAATTACCAGGTTTAATGATATCGACACGATACTGCATCTTGAAGATGATTGGGGTTTTACAAGTTCCGATCCCGAATGGTTGTTTCGGGGGCTTAATATATTAAAACACCATCCCGGGGTGGGCCAGATCCGCTTGCGCCATTGTGATGAAAAAGTTCTGCCCTACCATATGATTACACGTAAGCCGATTGTCTGGCAGCAACAATGCGGATTTCGCGTGGCTAAATCTGCACATTTTACTTTCAACCCCTTTTTGATGAGGGTGGTTGACCTACCTGAAATTTTCCCCTGTGCAAGCGAAGAAGAGGCTCAAAAAAAGTTTCTGATAACAGGTATGGCAACGGTTCAATTGGTAAAAGGAGTTTTTTGTCACCTGGGGGATCAAAATAGTTTGAGAAGCAAATTGGGGCGATAATAACAGCTATGGGAGAATATGATCATGGAAAACGAAAACATAAAAGCAAAGAGTGGAGAAAAATATTCTAATCAGTTTATATCTGTGGTATTTACTAATGATTGTTTTATTGGTGATTCTGTTATTGCCGATCAGGATTTTACGGCAGGTTTGAAGCGGTTGGCAGGCTATGCCTTACAATGCAACCTGAAGATCTGGGTAACTTCTTCTCTGAGATCATTGGATAATCAGGTCCAGGGGGTCATAGTCCCACCTGCGACAAATAGTTGTCATCATATAGGTCATGCCATAGATATGAATCTTTTGCATGACGAAATACTTTTTAATTCCAAAGCCCTGGCAAAGGAAAGTCATAGTAGTTTACCCGATGCCGTCATCAATTTTTTGGCACTGATCCGAGAAGATGCGAAACTGCGCTGGGGAGGCGATTTTAATACCGAAGATCCGGTCCATATAGATGATAATTTTTTTAATGATCACAAAACAATTTACCAGGCAAAACTTGAAGATAGACTCCGGCAACTGAATGCGTAAGCGCCTGATATCGTGTTCTAAAAAGATCTGCCCTGCATAATCCGGTGATTAAAAGAGGCGGATAAACAAAAAATTAGTTTGATAATAATAATTTCAAAAAGGAGATTTTATGAAAAAAACAAATTATCTTAAATTTGTACGTTTTTTGACATTGTTTTTATGGAGTATGATTATTCTTGTGGGAGGTGCGGCAAATATCAATGCTCAATCCTCGGATACCAGGACATGGAACCCGGATGGTTGTAAGGATTTTGTTTTTACTTTTACCCTTAATTATGATGATAACGGCGGTATTAAAAATCTTGGCCTTGCCATCAAGCCCTCCTATGTTGAAGTTTCTCCAGAATTTATTGTTTCTCCGACGGGGACAACTCCTGTTTTCTGGCAGGCAATTGTTGATAAGCAAAAGGCAAAACCGGAGATTATTATTAAAGGGTCCATCAATGTCATTGCCCTTCCAAATAAACAGGGGACAGGCAAAGATGATATGGTCGTGTTTGGCAGTTTTTATTATTATTGTAAGGACAAATTTTATATTTCCAATCGATCGTCCTTTGACGGGACAATGTTCATGTTTCCGGGACAGATCAAAATAAAATAATGTTGGTAAAAGTCTTATTAACTGCCCGGCCCAGAGCAAGAACCCGGCCGGGCAGTTTTATAGCTGCAAGGCCGGCAGGTGTCATCATCATGACCAAAGCCGTGGACATGATGACCCAGGCCGTGTCCCCAGTATCAATGGTTCCCTCCAGAGCCAAGGCCCTGGCCGGGTGAAAAAATAAAGCTCCCAGGATAATCAGAATCGATTTTAACATCATCTTTATCTTCCTTAGTTGGGTTTGTTAAATCCATTAACTTTAAGTCCTTCAACCTTTTTAATAAATTTAGCAAATCTCGTACCACTATTATCGCCCACTCCGTGTGCTTTGCTTTAAGTCGTTTAAATTATAGAATATTCTATTGTGTATAATAAAATAAAACTATTTCAGTGATTCAAATCATTATTTTTTATTTCAAATTTGTATTTTTTTTAGGAGGTATAAATTACAAAAATGTAAAATAAGAGATGATATTTATATGTTTAGTATAGCAGGGAAGGATTTTTTATATATTTCTTGACAAAAAGTATTTGCTCATCCTTACTATAGTTAATGTACTAAAATTGATGGACTCGTAAACAGTCCTAATTTTATTGGGGTTGTAGGTTGGTTTAACCACAGTCAATTGGGGATAAAATTTTAGTAACCAGCTTTTTACAGGAACATCAAAATTGTCAGTAAAATTTAAGATGGGATAAAAAAACGATTGCTTATCTCCCTATCAACGTGAGTCCACAATGAATGAAACAAAAATTAAATTTAATACCAGTCTAATAGTTTTTTTGTTGTCCTTTGTCTTTGTATTGTGTACAGGTATCTTTTTTTTAGAAAAAGAAGATCAAAAAAGGGATGAGTTCGCATTACATCAACTCACACAGGTTATTGAAAATGCCATCTGGAATTTTGATAACACAGGTCCAGTTGGATTCCTGAAACTGGCTGCCAAGCATCAAAATTATAAACAAATCATAGTTTATAAAAGTAATATTGAAGTTTTCATCGAAATTGATGGACCAAAACTCAGTATGATTGACCAATTCCTGTTAAAAATCGGTTTAATTAAAATAAGAAAATTTGAGTCAAATATTTTCCATAATAGTCAGAATATCGGGAGAGTTGAGGTAATTCACTATCATGATACTATCTATGAACACTCATATTTATTTATAACTTTGGGACTCACTTTTCTTGTTGCATTATTTTTTGTGCGAATATCCTTTGCAAAACGAATTTTGAAAAGACAGGCAGATGAATTAGAAGTTCATCGTAATCAACTTGAAGAGGTGGTTAAAGAACGAACAAAAGCTTTAATTGAAAGAGAGAAACTTTTAAGAAGTATCTTTGAGAATGCAGTTGTTGGAATGTGCCTGATAAGTACAAAAGGCTATCTGGAAATGGTAAACCCAGCCTTGGCTAATATACTAGGTTTCCCACTTGAAAAATTATTATCAAAAAATATTTCTGTTTTTACCCATCCTGATGATATTGAACTGAGTTTTAAAAAATTTAAACTTTTACTGGATGGTGAAACACAAAAAATACGTTTTGAAAAACGCTATATTCACAGTTCAGGTAGTACAGTTTGGGCTTTAGTTGGTACATATCTGGTTCGTGACTATGAAGATGTCCCGCAGTATTTTGTCACTTTTATTGAAGATATTACCGATCGTAAGCAGGCAGAGGATGAAAAAGAATACCTCTGGTCCCGCCTCCAGCAGGCCCAAAAAATGGAAGCAATCGGTACGCTTGCAGGTGGTATTGCCCACGACTTTAATAATATCTTGGCAGCTATCATCGGTTATACAGAGATAGCAAGAATGGGTTGTCATTCTGAGCAACGGGTTACCAAGAGCTTAGATAAGGTATTGCATGCCAGCAACAGAGCAAAAGGTCTTGTACAACAGATTCTTGCTTTCAGCCACCAGGCAAACACTAAACGTATTCTTTTACAACCAGCAAGTATTGTAAAGGACACTATAAAAATGCTTCGCGCTTCACTACCCACTACCATCGAGATTAGTCAAAATATCGTCTCTAAAACTGGTCTTATCCTAGCCAACTCGACTCAAATTCATCAGATAGTTATGAATTTTGGTACGAATGCTTTTCATGCCATGGAGGAAACAAGCGGTAGGCTCGACATCTCATTAAAAGAGACAATACTCAGCTCTGAAGATCTTGTCCATGAGCCAGGCGTTAAAGCGGGTACTTTTGTCAAATTATCAATTTGCGATTCAGGTCCGGGGATAGCACCAGAAATAAAAGATAAAATCTTTGATCCTTATTTTACAACCAAAGAGATTGGTAAAGGAACAGGGCTTGGACTTTCAATTGTTCATGGCATAGTAAAAAACTATGGGGGATTTATTTCATTTTATAGTGAATTAGGCGAAGGTGCCACTTTTCATGTATTTCTGCCTGTTATTGAGAAAGACCTACAGCCTGATGAAACCATAACCGTTGAACAGATTCCAGAGGGCAAAGAACGAATCCTTTTTATAGACGATGAGGAGATTCTTACTGAGATGGGAAAAAATATGCTGGAAAAACTTGGCTATCAAGTAACAGTAAGAAATAGCAGTTTTGAGGCTTTGGATACTTTTCAAAATCAACCAGATCAGTTTGATCTGGTTATCACAGACCAGACAATGCCGGGTATGACTGGTTCTGATATTGCTAGGAAAATGATACAAATTAGACCCGAAATTCCTATTATCCTTTGCACTGGCTACTCAACTATTATATCTGAGGAAAAAGCCAAATCCATGGGTATTAAAGAGTTTGCATTGAAGCCATTTTTCATGAGAGATATTGCAGTGTTGATTCGGAAAGTGTTGGATAAATCCTGATATGTGAGGTGGTCAAGTTAATTGGATGTCTTTCTATCAGCAGCTCTTCACGAACCCACCTGGTGATTTGTGAGAGCGCATCACAGATACTGGCGGCAATGAGTTCATTGCGTTTGTCCATATTTGACGAGAATGTCTTGATAGGCTTGGGTCTGTTTAAATTGAACTAATGCCTGACTGAATTGTACCGCTAGGTGATCATGCCCTTTTTTTTTGGCAAACCCAAGATAGTATTGCGTTGGGAACGGCTTGGGTAACTCGAGTACCTTAATCTGATCCAAGATTCCCATTTTGCTCGCGATATACCGTCCCACAATCCGATTCTCCACCATGATATCAATCCGATCATCCACCAGCTTTTGAAAATTTTGTTCCATCAATTTCACGTCTTCTCGTTTGACCAATACCTCGGCCAGTTCTTGGGGATATTCAGAGCCATATTGTGCCCCAAACTGGTATGATTTTAAATCGTCAAGCGTCTCAAGCTGTGGGCGATGCCCCTTATGATAAAAGAGAATGAGAGAACTGTCCGACAACGGTTCTTTGGGAAAGGCCATATAGGTGTTTCGTTCTTTTGTCCTCACTAAATCGATCAGGGCATCAGCCTCCTGATTACGTATTATGTATAAACACCGACTAAAGGGATAGAATTTGATTTCAACAGGGATCTGCAACATGCGGAAGACCGCTTCTGTCACATCATAATCTAACCCTTTAAGTTTGGCATCTGCCGGAAAGACAAACGGTTCATAGGGATCAGTAATAATCAGCAAAAGGGGAGGCTCTGCCCTTCCCTTTTCAACGAAGGTGAATATAACACATATAACGAGTGTTATGACGATCATAATTCTTTGCTTCCATTTCATCATATTGCCTCTTTTATATAGTGTGGGTGAGAAGGGGTGCAACGTTAAGCTTCTTGATCTTTTGCAAGGAACTCAAAGCACAGTAGGGAGAATGAATTTATAATTTATGTATGATTGGAAAAGTCTACCCCATGTGAGATGGAATTGCAAATACCATGTGGTGTTTGTTCCTAAATATCGACAAAAGAAATTGTACAGAAATTTCGCGGTTTTGGACAAAAAACCTATTTGTTGCTCTTTTTTCCCTCAAAAAATAAGAACCCGAGTTTTGAAAAAAGCAAAAAATATCAAGAGGTGGTTTAAATTATCATTTATAATGCTTTGTATATTGTTTTTACAAATGGAAGGGGATGTGAAATAAGTGATAAAGATGGCTTTAGACTATGAAAATAATATAAAAGTTGCCATTCAGTTTATTGAAAGCAAACTTAATACTCGGATTAAAACAAAAGATGTTGCAAAAGCTTCTGCGTATTCGCTGTTTCATTTTCACCGCATTTTTCAGGTTGCTACAGGATATACGCTTAAAAAATACATGCGTGTGAGGAAACTGACCGAGGCCGCCAGATTGTTGATAAATACGAAAATTAAGATAATTGATATTGCTTTTGATTATGGCTTTGAATCCCAGGAAAGCTTTACCCGCGCTTTTAGGAAAGCCTTTGGTGTTACTCCCGGAAAATGCAGAAAAGATCATATACATTACTCTTCCATATATAAAAACAAGTTCACCATTGATCAATTATTGTTTCGCAACAAAGGGGGAAAAATGATACCTGAGATTAAAGAGAAAAATGACTTTAAGGTAATTGGTTTAAGATATTTCGGGACAAATTCCAATAATGAAATTTTTGCTTTATGGCATCAATTTTTCCAACAAACTGACAAAATTGAAAATATTGCCCAGGTCAGGCATTTTTATGGTATTTGTAGTAGTTCTAAAACTGATCTTGGGGGATCGAAGGGTAAGATGGAATTTGAATATATTGCAGGAGCCATAGTAACCACGCTTGATGTAATTCCGGCAGGCATGGTGGGAAGAAAAGTTCTCGGTGGCAAATATGCAGTTTTCACCCACAAAGGCCCCATAAGCTGTCTTCAGGATACTTATAAGTATATATATGGGGAATGGGCTACAAAGGGAGGGTATACCATTCTCGGTACGCTTGACTTTGAATTTTATAATGAAAAATTTGATCCCAGCGGATCAGAAGATTCAGAACTTTATATTTATATACCGATCAAATGACGTCTTCAAATCGATATTGCACAATTCATTTTGTTAAAAAACTCAACTTTCGGAGGAGTAAATTCACCTTAACTCCCCTTCTAATAGGGGCGTTTGTCGGTTATGAAGGCCGAAATATACAAGAGCTTCGCCCATTATTAGGTCAAGCATGGAATTTATGACCCGCTCAGACAATTTATG
>JAAELK010000530.1 GCA_024226935.1 Desulfobacteraceae bacterium | reverse complement strand
CCCGGTCATAGTTCCGGCCGGACCGGAATCCGGCTTTGCCCGGAGTCTTGTTAATCACCCGGGGTAATCCTGTAAATCCCCTGAATCCCCCATAATCCCAGTTCAGACAAACGGAGCAAATGGGTAAGTTATAAAATAGCCATTACTAAAGGTTAAAGGTTAAAGGTTAATTCTCCCTTAACCCTTGTCCCAGTTATTATATTATATTCACAAAAAGCCCGGAACGATTTGGAAAATCGTTCTGCAAATAAAGGAAAAAATGAGTTCATTATTTCAAAAATACCTTGTGATTTTTATGCTGGTTGTTTTATATCCTGTTTTTTCGGCACATTACACCTACGGAGCCGGTGATGTTGAAATCCCTTCCTCTTTCAACCCGGTCGGTTCAGGTGCAAGGGCTATTGGAATGGGCGGCGCCTTTATTGCAGTGGCAGATGACGCAACTTCAGCCTCATGGAACCCTGGCGGGCTTATCCAACTGAAAAAACCGGAATTTTCTGTTGTTGGTTCCTTTTATCACCGGAAAGAAGACAATAATTTCGGAAGACATCCCGAATCATCAGGATTGCACAGCATATCTGAACAAGATATGACCTCAAATATTTAGCAATGTAATCGGGTTGTTATCCTGGTTATCCCGAAAATCCTGGTTGCAACTTTAAACGCAGATAAACGCAGATTCGCGCAGATTTTTTTATTATTTTCATCTGCGTCTGAATTTTTTCTTATGAATTATGAATCTCTGTGCGGCATCCCTCATTTTTCGGCACTCCTTTGAAAGTGTAAACTGTTTTTGGGACAAAATGAAGGATACCCTGTTTTTATACAAAATCCATGCAGGTTTTTATTCTTGATTTTGAAAAAAGAAATCTGGTATAAATGAAATCAGAGTCTCTGATTCAAATTTACTTGCTTAAGGAATAAACAGATGACAGCAAATCCCAAAACTCATGATTCATTGTTCAAGTGGCTGATCACCTCATTTACAAAAGACTTCTTTGCCCACTATTATCCGAATATAAGAATAGGAAAATACACTTTCTTTGACAAAGAGTTCATCAGAAAGTTCGAGGCTCTGAGGGAGAGTCTCAGGGGAGACCTCTTTCTGGTTATGGAAGTGGAAATCGACGGGCAGGTTCAGGAAATCGTTATTCAGGTTGAACACAAGAGCGAAAAAGAGGATGCCGGCAGACAGGTTTATGAATATTCATGCTATGCATGGTTACTGAGGGAAAAGCCTGTCTGGAGCATTGTGATCTACACTGATGAGGCAGTCTGGAGAAAACAGGTTCCGGACCGCTTCTGGTACGCGTTTGACAGCAGAAACAAAAAACAGTTTTATCATTTTGACGTGATCAAAGTCAAAGCTGAGAAGAGCAGTGATCTCATAAAAAAGCATTCCATGCTCTGCAAACTCCTGGCCCTGAAAGCCAATGACAAGGGGACTGACCCTGAAAAGCTGGTTTATGAGATTTACCAGGCAGCGTCAGAAATGAGGGACATGCTGACCAATGAGCAGTTGCTGCTCATCGGGCAGTG
>JAAELK010000529.1 GCA_024226935.1 Desulfobacteraceae bacterium | reverse complement strand
TTTCAGGGTCCCATTCTTTAGGATAATCAGTTGCTTTCCATTTTTTATGATCAGGAATAAATGAGGGGAGAGATTTTGTTGTTATTCCTAAATCAACTGAATCAGACAATTGATCTTTTAATGTATAAAAAACATTCCTGTCTGATTTCAGTCTTTTTATTTCCAGCTTCAGCTTTTTGTTTTCTGCCTCAAGTTCTTTGATCCTTTTTTTCAGATCATTTTCAATATTATTTTTTTTCATATATCATATATCTGCTTTTTCAATCTTTTATTCAATTCTTCCACTAAGTTAAATACCTTTGTTGTAACTTCTCAATAAGTTCGGGTATGAACAATTATTATATTCGTATAAAATTTAAAATTTATCTTGCAATTTGAACAGCATCATAGCATGTTGAATCTCAGATGGCAACTGTACATGAAATACCGAAAATACCGAAAATATCTGAAGATCAGATAACTCCCCTGACAGCGGAACTGATCAGGACAGTTCATCTTCAGCAGGAAGTGATTCGGCAGCTTAAAGGCGGGATCGCCGAACTTAAAGGTCAGGATGACAAGTATACCGAAAATACCGAAGATATCTGAAGATCAGATTACGCCTCTGACATCTGAACTGATCGAAATAATTCATCTTCAGCAGGAAGTGATTCGGCAGCTTAAAGACGAGATCGCCAGACTTAAAGGTCAGAAAGGCAGACCGGTCATAAAACCTTCCGCTCTTGAAAAACCTGCATCCGAACATGATGAAAATAAAAAGAACCCCGATTCCGGCAAACGTCCCGGATCAGCGAAGAGAAAAAAGACAGAAGAACTCGATATTCATGAAACCAGAGTAATCCGCCCCGATTCTGTTCCTGAAGGCAGCACATTTAAAGGTTATCAGGATTATGTTGTGCAGGATATTGTAATCAGAACCCATAACATCCGGTATCGTCTTGAACGCTGGGAGACATCTGACGGACAGTGTGTGACCGGAAAGGTCCCGGATGAAATTTCGGGTCACTTCGGTCCGACACTTGTCAGTTACATCCTTCATCAGTATCATCATGCCCACGTTACCCAGCCTCTTATACTTGAAGAACTGAGAGAGTTCGGGATCGATATTTCTTCGGGACAGCTCAGCAGGATAATAACTGAGGGAAAAGAGCCTTTTCACGAAGAAAAAAAAGAGATTCTGCTGGCCGGACTCGGAGTTTCGGAATATGTGAATACGGATGATACCGGAGCAAGACACAACGGTAAGAACGGCTACTGCACTCATATCGGAAATGAGTTTTTTGCCTGGTTTGAAAGCACCGGAAGCAAGAGCCGCATCAATTTTCTCGAACTTCTGAGCGCGGGCAGTGTCAGTTACATCATAAATGAGGATGCTCTTGATTATATGTCGGCGCACAAACTTGCCGTGACTCAGATAAAAAAGTTTTCAGGACTTCTTAACACAGGTTTTGATACTGAAAATGAATGGAAATCCTGCCTTGCGGCTCTGGGAATCACCGATGAACGGCATATCCGCACAGCAACGGAAGGAGCATTGTTTGCAAATGTGATTGAAAACGGACTGAACCCGGACATAGTGATTGTAAGTGATGATGCAGGTCAGTTCAATGTTTTTCTTCATGCTCTGTGTTGGATACATGCCGAACGAAGTGTCGGAAAGCTGGTCGGTTTCAGTGAGGAACAGCGGCAGGCCCTTGAAGACAAACGATCAGAGATATGGAATTTTTACGGTGATCTGAAGGATTACAAAAAGTCTCCCTGCGAGGAAAAGAAAGAAGAACTGGAAAAACGTTTTGATGAAATCTTCAAAGGAGATACCTGTTTTGCGAGTCTGAATCAGACGCTGAAAAGAATTCACAAAAACAAACCCGAACTTCTGGTAGTTCTCGACCGTCCCGACATACCTCTTCACAACAACCTGAGCGAAAATGACATTCGTGAGTATGTCAAAAAACGTAAAATAAGCGGTTCCACAAGGAGCGAGGAGGGAAGGCGCTGCCGGGACACATTTGCAAGTCTGAAAAAGACATGCCGAAAACTGGGGATTTCGTTCTGGGAATTTCTTAAAAGCCGGATAACGGGCAAAACGGAAATTCCCTTTCTTCCCGATTTAATCCGGGAAAGGGCAGGAAAACCGGTCCCGTAATTTTTTCCTTTTCAATTCATTTCAAAAAAAAAATCCGCAATAAAATTTGTTCAGAATTTATTGCGGATAAAAAAAGAGTCAGAAGCGTTCTTATGTCTGAAGATGCATAATAATGCCCGGACTTATTGAGAAGTTACTGATTAAGTACCTAAGCACCCAATTTTGCAGAACTCTATGTCATGAACAATCCTATCCAGGAGGGCAACCCGGATCTTAAACCGGAAAAGATAAACACATATGAGGTTGGCTTGGAATTTCCTTTTCCGGAAAACTGCACATTCAGTCTGAATTATTTTCATAATGACATAGAAGACCTGATCGGGGTGGGGCAAAGACCTTCTGCTGAC